>CAZAOQ010000093.1:0-11968 GCA_964486795.1 uncultured Rhodocyclaceae bacterium | reverse complement strand
ACGCCTATCGCGCTGAACTTCTCGGTCTTGTATAAGATTCATGCGATTGCCCTGCAGGAAGTGCCAAAACGTCGCGATGTACCTGAAATCCATGATATAATTTTGGTCTTTTTCCAAACGCCCCCTATCCATGTCACGCGCCATCCGCAATATCGCCATCATCGCCCACGTCGACCACGGCAAGACGACCCTCGTCGACCAGCTGCTGCGCCAGTCTGGCACCTTCGCCGCCCACCAGCAGCTCTCCGAGCGCGTCATGGACTCGAATGACATTGAAAAAGAGCGCGGCATCACGATTCTCGCAAAGAACTGCGCAATCGAATACGAAGGCACCCACATCAATATCGTCGACACCCCAGGCCACGCCGACTTCGGCGGCGAGGTTGAACGCGTGCTGTCCATGGTTGATAGTTGCCTTTTGCTGGTCGACGCCGTTGAAGGCCCGATGCCGCAGACCCGCTTCGTCACGCGCAAGGCGCTGGCGCTGGGCCTCAAACCGATCGTGGTCATCAACAAGATTGACCGCCCCGGCGCCCGGCCTGACTGGGTGATTAACCAAACCTTCGATCTGTTCGACAAGCTTGGTGCCAACGAGGAGCAACTCGATTTCCCCGTCGTCTTCGCCTCGGCGCTAAACGGCTTCGCCATGCTCGACGCCAGCAAGCCTGGAACCAACATGCGCCCGCTGTTTGACGCAATCCTCGAACACGTGCCGCAGCCCAACGTCGATTCCGATGCACCGCTGCAGCTGCAGATTTGCTCGCTCGACTACTCGACTTATGTCGGTCGTATCGGCATCGGCCGCATCACCCAAGGCCGCCTCAAAGTAGCGCAGGAAGTCGCGATCATGTATGGCGATGAGTTGCGCGGCAAAGCCAAGGTCAATCAGATTCTCGTCTTCAAAGGCCTTGAACGCGAACAGACCCAGCAGGCCGAGGCTGGCGACATAGTCTTGGTCACCGGCATTGAGCAGGTTGGCATCGGCGTGACTCTCTGCGAACCAGACAAGCTCGTGCCGTTGCCACCGCTCAAGGTTGACGAACCGACGCTGACCATGAATTTCCAGGTCAACACCTCGCCCTTCGCCGGCAAAGAAGGTAAGTTCGTCACCAGCCGCCAGATTCGCGAACGTCTCAACAAGGAACTGCTCGCCAACGTCGCCCTGCGCGTCGAAGAGACCGAGGATGCGGACGTTTTCCTCGTCTCCGGCCGTGGCGAACTGCACCTCACCATCCTGCTCGAAAACATGCGCCGCGAAGGCTACGAACTGGCCGTCTCGCGTCCTCGCGTAATCTTCAAGGAAGTTGATGGCGTCAAGCTGGAGCCCTACGAGTTGCTCACCGTCGACGTCGAAGAAAACCATCAAGGCAGCGTCATGGAAGAGCTCGGCCGCCGCCGTGGCGAGCTGCAGGACATGCAACCAGATGGCAAAGGCCGTGTGCGCATCGAGTACCGGATTCCGGCACGTGGCCTGATCGGCTTCCAGGGTGAATTCCTCACCCAGACACGGGGCACCGGCATGGCCAGTCACATTTTTGACGACTACGGCCCGATCGCCGGCGACATGGCTGAGCGCCGTAACGGTGTCTTGATTTCGCAAGACAACGGCATGGCGGTTGCCTACGCCTTGTGGAAACTACAGGACCGTGGCCGCATGTTCGCCTCGCACGGCGACCCCGTCTATGAAGGTATGATCATCGGCATCCATAGTCGCGACAACGACTTGGTGGTGAACCCCATCAAGGGCAAGCAACTCACCAATGTGCGCTCCTCGGGCACCGACGAGGCCGTGCGCCTGGTGCCGCCCATCCAGATCACGCTGGAGTCCGCCGTTGAATTCATCGCCGACGACGAACTCGTCGAGATCACACCCAAGTCGATTCGGATACGCAAGCGTTACCTGACCGAGAACGAACGCAAGCGCCTGAGTCGCGCATCGGCCGCCTGATCCTGATAAGACCTGGCGTTAAAAGAAAAAACCGGGTGGTCCGCTAGATTTGCGGACCACCCTTTTTTTTCGGGTGGCGAATGCACCGAAGTTTTCGTCTGGCTAGGCCCAATATCAGGATAGCCGTTATAAATATCACGAACAATCAATAATTCGAGGCATAATGCCGCCGCTCTAGAATACAAAATGCAGATGGAAGCGCCTACGGTTGATCCTGACCATCAAAAATAAATTGGCCATTAATGTCAAATAACAACACAAGATCGATGGCTTCCAAGCCACCAAGCTGGACAGCACGAATGGTTGCCCATGATATAAGCGAGGGTCTGCCTTCATTTGCCCAAGCGCGACTTCAGACCATATTCAATGCGTTGATGCCACCAGAAACGGTCGCCTTAACGCTCAAGGTTCTTGAGAAACTTCCCAACAACCTTCCTCTAGCTTCACGCGTTCTCCTCTTCACCCGCAATATTGGAGTGTTTTTTCGTAAAAGATCACTGCTGCATTCATCCCGCGGCTATGACTATTTGAACGCTGCTATTCGTAAGCGTTTTGTCTACGACGAAGTCATCGCAGCCATTGAGAATGGGGCTGAACAGGTTCTGATGCTAGGGGCGGGTTATGACGTGCTCTGCCTGCAGTTGCATCAAAAGTACCCCCATGTACTCTTCGTCGAAGTTGACCAGCAGAATACACAAAGCATTAAACGCAAGGCGATTACTGACGTTTGCGGAGGAACAATCCCCGAGAACTATCAGTTCGTCAGCGTTGATTTTCGTTATCAATCTCTCGAAGCCGAACTCCAGTCTCAACTGCCGGGTGTATGGAAGTCAGAATGCAAGTCGATCGCAATTGTGGAAGGCGTCTGGCCATACCTTACTGAACAAACCATTCGAGAATCACTACGCGAATTCAAAAAGATTTCATCCACTGGATCAACCTACTTCTTTACGTACTTTGTATTGAGCGGGACGCCCGTGCAACGGAAACTCACTTCAGCGTCAACCGGAGTGTTTGCCCTCATTGGTGAACCGGTGCGTTATTTGCCCACAAGCAAAGACGAAATCGAGCAATTGCTTAGTAACGAGGGTTACCAAGGTGATATGTCAGATCAGCGCACAGATGGTTATCTACGATATATCGTCCCAGCCGGGTTTAATGACTATGTCAAACCTGAAAAAATATTGTCCAATTTTGTTGGTATTGCCAATTCGGGCAGATAGATAGACAAGACAAACCCTACCGGACTTCTCTCAGGGCGCCCCCCAAGAGGACTTCCTCGGGCAAGCCTAAGGGCTTTCCCTCAGGGCGTATATCGCGGGGAGGTTCCGCCACATGCCTTCGACATCCATACCACAACCGAAAACGTAGCGATTGGGTAAGGACAGGCCGATGAAGTCAGCCGTAATCGGCTTGCTGCGGCCGATCGCCTTGTCGGCAAGGACGGCGGTCACAACCTCCGCTGCACCAAGTTCGAGCAGACGCGCCTTGATGCCAGCGAGGGTGATGCCTTCATCGAGGATGTCATCGAGCAGCAGGACACTTCGGCCGGACACCTGGGCGTGAACATCGCGCACCCATTGCAGTGCGCCACCACGGGTGGCATTGCCGTAGCGTGAAGCGTGCACATAGTCGCACTCCAGCGGAAACGGCAAACGCGGAATCAGTTGGCCGGCGAAGACGATGGCACCGCCCATGACAGTTAAGACGAGTGGGTTGTCGTTTTCCAGACGTACCGTGATAGCAGCGGCGATACGATCAAGAGCCGCCGTGACTTCAGCCGCTGAGTGGATCAAATCGGCTTCGGCAAGAATGCGGCGCGCTTCTTCCTGCCGCATCAGATTCCCCGCTTGGCGAGGTAATTGGCGAACTCGGCACCGACTTCAGGATGACGCAAGCCGAATTCGACCATAGCCTGCAGATAACCGATCTTGGAACCACAGTCGTAACGCACACCATCGTAGCGATAGGCCAGTACCTGCTGTTCTGCGAGCAGCGCGGCAATTCCGTCGGTCAGTTGGATCTCGCCACCAGAACCCGGCTTGACGGTTTCGAGAAAGTGAAAAATGCGCGGCGTCAGAATATAGCGGCCGACGACCGCGAGCGTGGATGGCGCCTCCTCGGGCTTCGGCTTCTCAACCATGGCATTCACCTGCTCAATCCGCTCCGCCAGCGGTCGCGAAGCAACAATGCCGTAACTCCGGGTGTCGGCACGCGGCACTTCCTGCACACCAAGCACCGAGCATTGATACTCGTCGTAGGTGTCCACCATCTGCTTCATCACAGGCGTACTGCCGTCGAGCAGATCATCGGCGAGCAGCACGGCAAAAGGTTCATCGCCCACTACCGGCTTGGCACAGAGTACGGCGTGCCCCAGTCCAAGCGCCTCGGACTGGCGAATGTAGATGCAGTTCATGTTCTTGGGCAGCAGGCTGCGCACGAAATCCAGCGTCTCGTTCTTGCCGCGCAGCTCCAACTCGCTCTCTAGCTCATAAGCCTTGTCGAAGTGATCTTCAATCGAACGCTTCGTGCGGCCTGTGACGAAGATCATGTCAGTGATACCGGCCGCTGCGGCCTCCTCGACCGCAAACTGGATCAGCGGCTTGTCCACGACCGGCATCATTTCCTTGGGGCTGGCCTTCGTAGCGGGCAGGAAGCGCGTGCCGAGACCGGCGACGGGAAATACAGCCTTGGTGATTTTTTTCATGCGTTCAATATCTCCAGAAGGTTTGCTTCGTCGAGGATGGTAATGCCTAATTCTCTGGCCTTGTCGAGCTTGGAACCGGCCTCCTCGCCGGCGACGACAAAGTCGGTCTTCTTCGACACCGAGCCGGCCACCTTACCACCGTGCGATTCGATGAGTTCCTTGGCGGTCTCGCGCGCCATATTTGGTAGCGTGCCGGTGAGCACGAAGGTTTTTCCGGTGAAGGCCAAGTCGACCACCGGCATCGGCTCACCTTCCGCCCAAACCACACCCGCCGCACGCAACTGTGCGACCACCGCTCGGTTATGCGGCTCCGCAAAGAAGTGACGGACCGAGGCTGCGACGATAGAACCGACATCATGCACCTGCGCAAGCTGCATCTCGTCGGCCTCAGCCAGCCGGTCGAGGCTGCCGAAATGACGCGCCAAATCCTTGGCAGTTGCCTCGCCTACGTTGCGAATCCCCAGCGCATAAATAAAGCGCGCCAGCGTCGTCTGCTTACTTTGCTCGATGGCGGCAAGCAGATTGGCCGCCGATTTCTCGGCCATACGCTCGAGCTTGAGCAACCGCGGCATGTCGAGGGTGTAGATATCGGCCGGTGTCCTGATCAGGTCGAGATCAACGAGCTGTTCGACGAGCTTGTCGCCGAGCCCTTCGATATCGAGTGCGAGACGTGAGGCAAAATGCAGCAGCGCCCGCTTGCGTTGCGCGGCACAGAACAAGCCACCGGTGCAGCGCGCGATGGCCTCGTCCTCTGGTTTCTCGATAGCCGAACCACAGACCGGGCACGCCGTTGGCATCACGAATTCCGGCGCCATGATCGGGCGGCGCTCGGGAAGGCTGGCGACGACCTCGGGGATCACATCACCGGCACGACGCACGATGACCGTATCGCCGACGCGCACATCCTTGCGGCGCACCTCGTCCTCATTGTGCAGCGTGGCATTCGTCACCGTCACGCCGCCGACAAAGACCGGCGACAGACGTGCCACCGGCGTCAGCGCACCGGTGCGGCCCACCTGGATCTCGATGGCCTCGATGGTGGTCAGCGCCTCCTCAGCCGGATATTTGTGAGCCACCGCCCAGCGTGGCTCACGCGTGACAAAGCCCAGTCGCTGCTGAATTTCGAGTGAATTCACCTTGTAGACGACGCCATCGATATCGAACGGCAGGCTGTCGCGCATGGCGCGGATCTGCTCGTGAAACGCGATCAAGCCATCGGCACCGAGCACCACGGCACGATGCTCGCAGACGGGCATGCCGAACACGGCCAGTGTGTCGAGCACATCGGCATGGGTCTTCGGCAAGGCCCAACCCTGCGTCTCACCAAGACCATAGGCATAGAAGGATAGCGGTCGCTGTGCCGCCACCTTCGGGTCGAGCTGGCGAATGCTGCCAGCTGCACCGTTGCGTGGATTGACCAACGTGGCCCGCTCAAGGGCACGCTGGCGCGCATTGTAGCGCTCGAAATCCGGGCGACTCATGAACACCTCGCCGCGCACTTCCAGTACCGCGGGTAGATCAGCCTCACTCTGCAGGCGCAGGGGAATGCAGCGCACAGTGCGGATATTCTGTGTGACATCCTCGCCGGTTTCGCCATCGCCACGCGTGGCGGCCTGAACCAGCACGCCGTGCTCATAGCGCAGATTAATGGCGAGGCCATCGAACTTGAGTTCGGCGGCGTACTCGACCGGCGCATCGGTGTCCGTCAGACCCAGCTCCTTGCGCACACGCGCATCGAAGGCGCGTGCACCGGAGGCTTCAGTATCGGTTTCGGTGCGGATCGACAGCATCGGTACAGCGTGGCGTACCGGCGCGAACTGCGGCAACGGCGCACCACCGACACGCCGCGTCGGCGAATCGGGTGTCAGCAACTCGGGATGTGCGGCTTCCAGCGCCTGCAAATCGCGAAACAAGCGGTCGTACTCGGCATCTGGGATCGCCGGTCGGTCGAGAACGTAATAAGCACGGTTATGACGCTCGATCTCGGCGCGCAAGGTGGCGATCTGGTCGACCACCGGAGCATTAGGCGGATTCATCGTACCCACCACCGTACCCACCACCGTGAAGAACCGCATGGATACTCACTCTCCAGCCTGGCATCGCCAGAGGCCGCATGCAGCCTTGCTCTCCGGGCAGCACCCCGCAAGACCGGCCTCAAGCGTACAAGCGCCGCGCACGGCGCCCGCCGGCGGGAAGCTGATTCGTCGCCATCTTCTGCTGGAACTCGCCGATCTTGGCGCGAATCACCGCCAACACCTCATCGGACAGCGGCATGCGCTGATCATCGACCAGCGCCGCGTCGAGACGGCTGACGATGAGGTGAGCGAGTTGCGCCATCCGATCGAAGGCAGCCACTCCATCGGTCACCAAAGGCACATCCAGGGTCAGCGTCACGCCGGCAGCACTCCCCTCGATTTCATCACTGAAAGGCTGGCCACCGAACAGTGCCAACGTGAACACGGTACGCCCCTGGGCGTCGAGCGCGTGCAGCAAGCCATCGTCCACTTTCTGAGTCTTGTCGCGCCGACGCAGACCGGCAACCTCAGCGAGCTGCACAACTGACGTCAGCGACAGACCCTTGCCTTCACGCTGGACAAGATTGAGCGAAAGCCGCCAATCCACCGCCGCGCAAAATTCGTCGAGGGATCGCGCGCGCATCAGCACGTCGGCGACCACGGGAACGATGACCTGCGCCTGATAGTGCGCGGCGAGTTGGCGCACCCCGTCGCAGTAAAGCGCGAGGTCATCGGCGGCAATCGAACCATTGCGATCGGCAAGTTGCAGCGCGCCCACCAGGCGACGGTAGCTGTTTGCATCGTTGGCATGCAGACGCTGCCAACGCGCCGTGTTCTCGTCGAGACCCGTCCAGACGATACGATTGACGAGCCGGTTGAGTATCTGGCGCTGCGCTGCCCAGAACAGCGGCGCCGACACGAGCTCTGGCGCATTGAGATGGACGATGCAATCGATGATGTCATCGGCCAGTTCAAGCGGCGGCTCGCGATCCACGACGGTGTCGAGCACCGGCAGGTGATCGTCGCATTCCTCAGTCATCACCTTGGCCTCCTCCGCTTCCTCGACTACTGGCGCTGCGGCGGGCATCCCCGCTTGAGGTTCACGAAGAAAACTTTCACTCTCCGCTGTGCGTGAAATCGGCACATCCGCTGTCATGACCGGCTCCCTATCTTGCAGCGGCACGAAGGCCACGGGCGCAGCGGGTAAATCGTCCTCCAGCGGTGCTTCATCTTCCGGCGCAGAAAAGACGGGCTCGATGCGTTCCGCATGACGGCTGCCAGGTACTACTGCCGGGCTTTCCGGTGTTGGCTGTGCTGCGCCCTCATCCACATCTGCGATGGTGTCAGCGCCGGGCTCGGACTGGCGCATCAGCACGTCATGCTGCTGGCTGCGAAACACTTCCTGTGCCAGCTTCCGGTGCTTGCGCTCCTGCCAGGTGTTGTAACCCCAGACACCGCCAACCGACAACACGCCAATGGCGATCAGGCTCAACTGCAATTCAGATATGCCGTGCGTCATCAGACTTTCACCTCTTCCACACCTTCGGTCATGCGCAGTGCCTCTTCCATGTCGACTTCCACCACGCGGGACACACCCTGCTCCTGCATGGTCACGCCGACCAGCTGCTCTGCCATTTCCATGGCGATTTTGTTGTGGCTGATAAACAGGAACTGCGTCTGCTGCGACATGCGTCGCACCATATTGCAGAAGCGTTCGGTATTCGTATCATCAAGCGGCGCATCAACCTCATCGAGCAGACAGAACGGTGCGGGATTGAGCTGAAACATCGCGAACACGAGTGCTGTGGCGGTCAATGCTTTTTCGCCACCGGAAAGCAGATGGATGCTGCTGTTCTTCTTACCCGGCGGCTGCGCCAGCACCTGCACGCCGGCATCGAGAATCTCGTCGCCGGTGAGGATCAAACGCGCTTCGCCGCCCCCGAAGAGCTGCGGAAACAGGATGCCGAAATGCTTATTAACGGTGTCATAGGTCTGCTGAAGCTGATCGCGCGTCTCACCGTCGATGCGGCGAATCGCATCCTCGAGTGTGCCGATGGCCTGATTGAGGTCTTCTGACTGCGCATCGAGAAACCCTTTGCGCTCACTCGCCGTGTTGAGCTCTTCGAGCGCTGCAAGATTGACCGGGCCGAGCGCCTCAATCTCCTGCACCAGGCGAGCGATCTCGGCCATCAAGACGGACTCCTTGAGACCCGGCACGAGCTCTTCAAGCAGTGGCGCCTCGTCAGCTTCACTCAGGATATTTACCTCGACGAGACGCTGGGTGTATTGCTCCTCGTTAAGCTGCGCCGCCTGAGCCTTGAGGCGCTGATCGTTGATGCGATCACGCAAGGGATTGAGACCCTGCTCGATACGCAGGCGACCTTCATCGAAGCCGCGCAGGGTGGCAGCCGCCGCCTCGAGTGCATCACGCTGCTTCGCCAGCCGGCTTTCGCGTTCCTGGCGGCCTTGCAGCGCCGTCTGCAGGCGCTCTTGCTGCAAATCGTCGCTGATGCCGCTGCGCTCATCCTCAGCAAGCAGCTTGTTTTCGGCAATGCGTTCAAGTTGTTGACGCGCCGTATCGCGGGCACGTGCATTGTCGTCGAGCTTACCGGCGCATTCACGCTCGGTGAAGCGAACCTCCTGCGCCTCGCGCGCCAGCGCCTGCTCCTGGCTGCGCGCCTCACGCAGCGCGGCTTCGCGCACATTCTGTGCGGCCATCGCCTCGTCGAGCCGGGCGCGTGCCATATCCAGTTTTTCGCGGAAATCAGCGCCCTCTTCCTCGGCACGCATCATGCCCATGCGCTCCGTTTCCTCGCCGGCATTGATTTCGGCGAGGTCACGGTTGACCTGCGCGGCACGCTCCTCGAAGCGCGCCTGTGCCTGGGCGAGTTTGAGCGCCTCGACCTGCGCCGCGTGAGCGCGGCTCTGGGCTTCCTGCACCGCACGGCGCACCCCCGTGAGCTGCACCTGCGCTTCGGAATGTTCACGCTCTGCATCCGACTGTGCCTCGCGTGCCATGTCCTCATCCTGCGCACGCTGATCGAGCAATACCACCAGCTCTTCAAGTTCACGCTGGCGTTCGATGACACCGTGGGTGCGCACATCTGGCACATACAGCACAAGGCCATGGCGCGAAAGCAGATGACCGTCACGATTGACGTGGCTGCAACCCACCGCAACCGGCTGCTGGGCAAGCGCAGTCAGGTCATCGGCCACCGAAACACCCGCCAGCCATTCGTCAAGTACCGCGTTCCAGCCGGCATCGTCGCAGCGCACTTTGGCGCGCAGACTGTCGGCAGCGGGTGACGCCGACACCGCGACACCGCTCGACCCCGGCAGCGCAAGCGCGAACAGCGTCGGTGGCGGATCAAGCAAGGCCTGCGCTGCGGTTTCCTGTCTGGCCGAAAGCGCGGCCAGACGCTCGCGCAACACGGCTTCGACGGCGGTTTCCCAACCCGCATCGACCTGGATCGAGCGCCACAACGGCGCCGCATCGGTGAGGCCGCGCCGCGCGAGCCACTCGGCGAGTTTTTCGGCACCACCATTTTTTTCAACACGGCGCTGCAACTGCTGGAGTGCATCGTGGCGGGCACGTGTCTCGGCGTGGGAGCGATGCGCCAATTGCATCCGCTCGCGCGCCGTGCGCAATTGCTGTTCGAGGCCCGGCAGACGAGCCTGCAATTCGGCAAGCTGTTCCTGCTGTATCTCCACCGCCTCATTGGCCGAGGTCTGTGCCTCCTGGCTCTGGGCGAGCAAGACCGGATCGGGCTGACCAAGCGACATGCGCTCGATATCGAGGCGTGCCCGACGCTGTGCGTAAGTTTCCAGAGCGCGCAGCGCATGACCGCGATTGGCTTCGCCGAGCCGCACGCCTTGCTCCGCTTCATTCACCGCACGACGGGCTGCCGCGACAGCATCACCGGCAGAGCGCACGGCCTCTTCGGCCTGTGGCAGGCGTGAGGAGGCTTCCTCATGGCGGGCGACGCTGGTCTCGGCGCGCATCTGCGCGTTTTCAAGCAGGGACTGCCAGCGCTCCGCTTCGGTTTCGAGGCCGACGATCTGCGTCTTCCAGTGCGTCTCCTCGCTGGCCAGCTGGATCAGGCGCGCTTCAAGCTTCTGGCGCGTGTCCCGCATGTGCGTGATTTCCGCTTCGAGTCGGCTGACCTCAGCATTCGCCGTGAACATCTCGCCCTGTGCGGCATGCAGGGCGTCGCTGGTCGCGAAGTGCTCGACGCGCGCAGCTTCGACATTGGCTTCCAGCTCGCGCAGTTGCGCGGTTTCGGCATCGAGACGCAGCGCGCTCTTCTCGACTTCCTGCGCGAGCCGTTGATGATCGGCGCGCGCGTCGTTGCGCTTCTTCAGCCAGAGAATCTGCTGACGTCGATCATGACGTGACTGCAATTCATGGAATTGGCGGGCGATTTCGGCCTGCGCCGCGAGCTTACCCACCTGGCCGTCCAGCTCGTTGCGGATATCCTCGACGCGCAGCAGGTTCTCGCGCGCGTCGGAGAGACGATTCTCGGTCTCGCGGCGGCGCTCCTTGTATTTCGTGACGCCCGCCGCTTCTTCGAGGAACATGCGCAGCTCTTCGGGCTTGGCCTCGATGATGCGCGAGATCATGCCCTGCTCGATGATCGCGTAGGCGCGCGGACCGAGACCGGTGCCGAGAAAAACGTCGATGACATCACGCCGGCGCACGTGCAGATTGTTCAAGTAATAGCTGGAATTACCCTCACGATCGAGCACGCGCTTGACGGCAATTTCGGCATATTGCGACCACTGACCGGCGGCACGACCTAGGGAGTTGTCGAAGACCAGCTCAACGCTGGCGCGACTGACCGGCTTGCGCGTACCCGAACCGTTAAAGATCACATCCTGCATCGACTCGCCGCGCAGCGCAGCGGCCTTGGACTCACCCAGCACCCAGCGCACGGCGTCGATGATGTTCGACTTGCCGCAGCCATTGGGCCCGACGACACCGACAAGCTGGCCGGGAACCAGCACAGTGGTGGGGTCGACGAAGGATTTGAAGCCAGCGAGTTTGAGCTTGGTTAGACGCACAGCGAATTATGGATTCCGGATTCTATTTTTTGACTCATGGGCAGCGGCCAGTCCATCGACCCGGACGCACGAACGGCCATGACTCACTCGAATGACTTGTTCAGCAAAAGCCCACAACGGAATCGCGCATTATAATGAAAACCCCTGCGCTTTCCGCGCCCTGCCACGATCCTCGCAATATTCCGACGCCATGCCCAGCAAACCCGCCAAGACTCTGGAAACCTTCGACAACCCCGC
>CAZAOQ010000092.1:10966-12067 GCA_964486795.1 uncultured Rhodocyclaceae bacterium | reverse complement strand
GCCGAGCGAGCCGCTGAGGAATTGGCTATTGAGCGAATTTCTGCTGAAGGCAAGGCGGCCGTTGAGGCGCGTCGGCGTGAGAAAGTGGAGGCTCAGGCCCGGCAGGCGACCGAGAAGCGACTCGAGACCGAACGTCAGCGTGAGTTGGCCGCGCTGGAGCGCAAGGCGGCTGAGGAACTGGCCGCCAAGGAGGCCGAGGCCCGCGAACAGGCCGAGGTTGAAATCCTGGAAACCGCACGTCGCCGTGCTGCAGCGGATACCGCTGCCGTCGAGGCGGGGCGACGCCGCTTCGAGTCGGATCGGCGCACCGTGCAGATTTGTGCTGAGCAGGTGGCCGCAGATGCTGAGGTGGAACGTCTGGCGCGTGAGCGTATCGACATGGATGCCAAGGTGCTCGAAGCCTTCCGCCAGCGCGAACGGGCTGAGGCTGAGGCGCAGTCGCTTGCTGAAATTTGTATGCGTGCCGATAGTATTGCAACCAGCCAATCTCATGCGCTGATCGAGGCAGAGCGCGCCACCGAGGCCGCCGCAGCGGCGCGCATCGATGCCGAGAACGCCGCGGCCAAGGCTGCGCGTGACAAGCTCGAAGCCGAGGCCGAGGCCGTTCAGCACAATAAGGTACGTATCGAGGCGGAGCGCATGGCTGACGAGGCTGCTCAGGCACGCCTGAAAGCGGCTGAGGATTTACAGGCAGAAATCGCGACCCAGCGTGAAACCTCCCGCGAGGCGGGCGCTACCCGCCGGTCAAGGCTCAAGGTAGAATGGCAGGCTTTTCGTGGCGGTCTGCGCGTCATGGGCGGGCGTTTACTGGCGGTGCTCTCGCTGCTGATTTTGCTGGTCGGCGCTGCCGTTGGTGGCCTGTTCGGTGCGGCGGCAGTGGATGTGCCCGGCGAAATTGCAGCTAATTCACCACTGGCAGGAGCAGGGAACTGCCCTGTGGTAGTGGCTGCTCCCACACCGGCACAAGACAACGTTCCGGGTGCTCTCGCGGCTCCCACGGCTCCCACGGCTCCCACGGCCTCCGCGATGAGTGGTGGGTTCGCGTCACTATTCTCGCGAAGCGATGAAAGCCCGCGTCTGGCCGACATGCCGACCGGATTG
>CAZAOQ010000092.1:0-10866 GCA_964486795.1 uncultured Rhodocyclaceae bacterium | reverse complement strand
AATGAAGCTACATCTGGGCTGCGGCAAGCGGCACATTCCCGGTTACATCCATATCGATGCGGTGGATTATCCGCATATCGATCATGTCGCAACGATCGACAACCTGTCCTTCGTTGTCGACAACTCGGTGGACGTGATCTACACCTGCCACGTTCTCGAGCATTTCAAGCGGCGCGATGTGGTGCGCGTGCTGCGTGAGTGGTATCGGGTGCTAAAGCCGCAGGGCATTCTGCGGACCTCCGTACCGGACTTTGCCGCTCTGGTTGAAATTTACCGGCGCACGAGCGATCTGAACCTGGTCATCGGCCCTCTGTTCGGTCGGCAGGATTATCTCTATAACATCCATTACAACGTCTTTGACTTTGCTTCGCTACGGCACGATCTCGAGGAAGCCGGATTTTCGAATGTCAGTCTTTACGACTGGCGCGAGACAGAGCATGCGGCGATCGACGATTACTCCCAAGCCTACTACCCGCACATGGACAAAGAGAACGGGACGTTAGTCAGTCTCAACGTTACGGCTGTGAAATAACGGTTCGCGACCCATTCGTATGCCGCATTCTGGAGCATCGCGCTTCGTGCCTGCTTTCCTGCGCAAACGTCTCTCGCATGATTCCGTCGATGGTCAGATAGCGCGCGCCGCATTGATCTCGGGCGGTTTGACGCTGCTCGTCAAGTCCTTGTCCTTCGCCAAGGAAATCCTCGTCGCCGCGGTGTTTGGCGTGACGCTGGAGCTGGATGTTTATCTGATTGCGCTGATGCTGATCGGCTTGCCGCACGGCATCGTCGTCAATGCCGTGCAATGGACGATGATTCCCGAGTTTGTCCGCCTCGGTTCAGCCAGTGCGCAGGCGCGTGCCTTGCTACGCCGCTCGGTCAGCCTGTCATTGCTGCTGCTGGCAGCCCTGCTTGTCCTCTGGGTGGCTTTGCTGCCCTGGCTGCAGCCGCTGCTGACGAGTCATCTTGGTCCGGGTAGTGCCGAGCGCATCCGCCAGTGTTTCCTGCTGCTATGCGTTTATTACTTCACCTCCGGCACCCTGCTGCTTGGTTATGCGGCACTGCAAGCGCGGCGCCGCTTCGTCGCCAACGGCATGATTCCCCTGGCGACGCCGGTCATCAGTGCGGTGGTGATCCTGGTCTGGCATCAGCCGGTAGCTGAGGCGCTGGCGCTGGGCATGGTGCTGGGCTTCCTGACCGAGTTGTTCTTCGTTGAACGCCTGTTGCGTGCAGAGGGGCTGACGTTGCTGCCGGCCTGGCCGGCACAGCTTTCTCGTGGGCTGGGTCATCCCTATCTTTCCAGTGTGGCGCGCCTGGCCGTCGGTGGTATCGCCATGGCCCTGATGCCGCTGGTCGAGCAATACTCGGCGGTGCAACTCGGCGTTGGCGCCGTGTCCACGCTGGGCTTCGCCAACAAGCTGCCGGCGGTAGTCAGCAGCCTGTCAGTGGTGGCGATCGGCGTTGCCGTGTTCCCCTATTTTGCCGACATGATTGCGCGCAATGATCTGGCCGGTTGCCGGCGCACCCTGCGTTTCTATTCTTTGCTACTCATGGTTGGTGGTGTTCTTGCAGCGTTGGTGCTGTATCTGCTGTCGGATATCATCGTGCGTATGTTCTTCATGCGCGGCGAGTTTTCGGAGACTGCTGCGCTCGCTGTGTCGGCGGCACAACAGGCCTACCTGCTCCAGTTACCTGCGGCGCTGGTGCTGACGCTGTCCCTGAAAATGCTGTTGTCCTTGCGTCGATCGGGCTGGATGTTACTACTCAACCTGCTGCAGCTCGGCCTCTATGCTGCTGCAATTGGTGTTGGCATTCAGTACCAGCGCTCGCCGACGGTGATCGCCTTGAGCTATTCGTTTGCTGTCAGTGTTACCGCGTTGCTGGCATATCTGCTGGCGAGCCGGACGATGGCGGCCAAGCTGGAAGATTGAAAGATGGAGCGATGAAGAAAGTCTGTTTGTACTACTGGCATCGTGTGCAGAGTTTCGATAATTACCAGATCGAACATTTCGATCCGACTGAGCACTTCGGTCCCCGCGATGTCCTCAGTCTGCGCGACCTGATTGTCGATGGCTGGGGTGGTTACTCTAAGAAGCGCGCCATTCTTGGTGGTGCCGCGGGCATCGACAAGCTGTCTCGGCAACGTGATCCGGCCTATATGCGGATGGTCGAGAACTTCGTTGAACGATATCGCGATTACGACCTGATCGTGATGGCGCACAATTTCATTCATCCCGACATCCTGGTGTCGGAGCTGCAAAAGCCGGTCAAGATCCTCGGCTTTATCGATGATCCCTACACGACCTATCAACGTGGCATTCCGTTTCTTTGGGCATTCGATGGCGCCTTCCATATTTCGACGAGCTACAACGAGCGCTGGTTGTTCCCGGAGGCCTTCGAGCGTTGGGGTTGTCACAACCATCACTGGTGGCCACTGACGCAGCCTTGTGAACTGCCGGAGCGCGGTCCGGAGTATTTCGAGAATCGCGATGTCGAACTGGTCTATGTCGGTAACCCGCATCCGAATAAGCTCGGTCGCCTTGCACTGCTCAAGCGACATTTCGGTGACCGCTTTCGTGTCCATGGGCGTTGGCGATTTTCCGGTTTTGGCGGTTGGGCGGGCATGCTGAGCGGCAAGCCGGTGTATTGGCGCAGAGTGCAACCGCTGAGTGGTGAAGAGCGAAGCAATCTCTATCGTCGCGCGCAGATTGGCTTCAATATGCATGTCTCTGATCAGCCGACGGAGACCGGCAATATGCGCCTGTACGAGTTACCGGCCCATGGTGTCATGCAGATTTGCGATAAGGCCGGCCGGGATGCCCATGCAGAGATCTTCGTGCCCGACAAAGAGGCCGTTTTTTATAGTGACCTCCAGGATGCTATCGAGCGCATCGAGTACTACATCGCCCATCCGCGCGAGCGGATTGAAATTGCCAGTGCCGCTTATCAGCGCGTGCGCCGTGATTACGAATGGCGCAACAATCTGCGCGATGTGCTCGAATGGGGGCTGTCATTGAAGAAGCCGGATCGTGACCCGTCTGGACCCACCTCATCATGAGAGCACTCAATGCCTGAACCAAGGAAAACCTGCGTTCTTTGCGCGCATTCCGATTGTCCGGACGATGTAGCTGCCAGCGCGGCCCTGAATCTGGCGGCGCCTTTTCGCGTGCAGCATTGTCTGGCGTGCGGCCTGCGCTGGCTGAATCCCATGCCGACGGCCGATGAATATCGGCAACTGTATGAAGCCCATTATTTCGGTGGCGGCGGCTTCGCCAATCTGCCGGCCTGGATGCAGGACTATGCACCGCAGCCCTACCAGGAAACGGTGGGCGGTGCGCGTGAGACGGCTTTCCGCCAGCGCTTGCAACGCATCGACAAAGCCTTCCCGCAGCGTGGCGGTTTGCTCGATGTCGGCTTAGCTACCGGCGAATTCGCAGCACTTGCCGTCCAGGATGGCTGGCGGGTGGCCGGCCTGGATATCAGCGAGCAGGCCTGCAAGGAGGCGAGTCGGCGAGGTATCGAAGTCTTCTGCGGCGATCTGCTGGACGTCGACTTTGCCGATCAAAAATTCGATGTCATTCATCTGAGTCATGTCTTCGAACATTTCATCGAACCGAGGCAGGCGCTCGACAAGCTGCGCGGCATCATGCATGAGCACTCACTGCTGGTCATCGAAGTCCCCAATCAGTTCGACAGCTGGCTGCGCATCGTCGCCAACACCCTGCGCCGGCTTGTCGGCAAGCCGGGTATGCCCCGCTCGATCTGGTCCATCCATCATCCTTTTTTCTACAATGCCGAAACGCTGAGCCGGATGCTCATTACCTCCGGCTTTGAAATCGACTGGCTGCAGACCGCCTTCCCCGAGCGCTGGCGGGCGAATCCGCTGCGCCGGCTCATGGGTCTGGTCGAAGCGATGTCTGACAAGGTCAGTCACCAAGGCGAAAACATCGAAATCGCTGTGCACCTCGGCAAGCCTGTCGCGTCATTGAAAGCCTCCGTCTGATGCGCCTGCTGTTCGTCATCACCGGGCTGGGCACGGGCGGCGCCGAGCGCATGCTGGTCAAGCTGTTGACTGCGCTGGTTGGTCGGCAGTGCCAATGCCAGGTGGTTTCGCTGCTCGATGGTGGCAGTCAAGGTGTGCTGATCCGTGCACTGGGGATTCCGGTCAGTGAATTGCACATCAATCGTCTGACGGGGCTGCTCGCGGCACCTTTCCGGCTTTGGCAGATCGGCCGTCGCTTCAAGCCGGATGTCATTCAGGGCTGGATGTATCACGGCAACCTGGCGGCTATCTGTGCCAGTTTCGGTGCCAGCAGGGCAGCGCGTCTGTTCTGGGGCGTGCGCCAGACCTTCAATGGCATGGTCCGCGAGCGCTTCTTCACGCGGGCTGTGATCCGCCTCAACGTGCTCTGTTCGTGGTTGCCGGCAGCGATCATCTTTAATTCGCGGGTGAGTGCTGCCCAGCATGCGACGATCGGTTTCTCATCAAAGCGGGCTGCCGTGATTCCGAATGGCTTCGATCTGCTTTGTTTCCGGATCGATAGCGATGCACGTGCACGCTGCCGCGCGCAACTTGAAATTCCGCTTGATGCGCCAGTGGTTGGACTGGTCGCCCGCTATCATCCGATGAAGGATCATGCGTGCTTTCTCGAAGCGGCTGCCGTGATTGCCCGTGAGATGCCGGCGTGCATCTTCGTACTGGCCGGCAACGGCGTCGATGCCTCGAACGCACGCATCACTGCACGCCTGGAGGCTTTGGGGATACGTGACCAGACACGGTTGCTCGGTGAGGTCGCGGCCCCGGAAAGCCTCTACCCGGCGTTCGACGTACTGGCGCTGTCTTCTGCCTGGGGTGAGGCGTTTCCTAATGTGCTTGGCGAGGCGATGGCTTGCGGCGTGCCGTGCGTAGCGACTGCTGTCGGTGATGCTGAATGGATCGTCGGCGAGACCGGTGGCATCGTACCGCCGGGGCAAGCAGAGGCACTGGCGCAGCACATCTTGACGTTGCTGCAGCTTCCCGCTGCAGCGCATGCTCGCCTTGGTGAAGAAGCGCGGGCGCGGGTGTTGCGGCTATTCTCGCTCGATGCTGTTGCTGACGATTATTGGCAATGCTATGTAAGTGGCACGATTCCCGCCGGGTGTCAGCAGCAGTCCGACCCGCTTGCCGCGGGCGTGGCGGAGCGGGGGGGCTAAGCAGTATGTGCGGTATCTGGGGTTCTCTCGGCGATCGGCTGGACGAATCGGCTTGCCTTGCCATTGGTGCGACGCTGCACCATCGCGGTCCGGATGATGGCGGGGTCTGGCGCGATGACGTGGCCGGCAGCGGAGGCTGCCTCACGTTGGGTCATCGTCGTCTTTCCATTCTCGATCTCTCCCCGGCGGGCCATCAACCGATGTTGTCGAGTTGCGGGCGCTATGCAATCGCCTTCAACGGCGAGATCTACAACCATCTCGATATCCGTGCCGGACTGTTGGCTGCCGGTGTAGCGCCGTCATGGCGGGGACATTCGGATACCGAGACCATCCTCGCTGCCGTCGCGCATTTCGGCATTCTCGCGACTCTCGAGCGCTTGACGGGAATGTTTGCGTTCGCGCTGTGGGACCGCGAGCGTCGAGAGCTGCATCTGGCGCGCGATCGCATCGGCGAGAAGCCGCTTTACTATGGCTGGCTCGATCGCACGCTGGTCTTCGCCTCCGAGCTCAAGGCTTTGCGCGCCCATCCGCGCTGGCAGGGCGAGATCGACCGCGAGGCGCTGACCCTGCTGTTGCGTTACAACTATGTTCCGGCGCCGTATTCGATTTATCGCGGTGTGCACAAGTTGCCGCCCGGCACCTTGCTGTCTCTGCGTGCCGACGGCTCGAGCTCGACATCCTGTTACTGGTCGGCGCGCGGAGTCGCCGAGCGTGGTTCGGCAAAACCCTTCGCGGGCAGCGACGGCGAGGCGGTTGCCGAACTGGAGCGGCTGCTGGCGCGTTCGGTCGGTCGCCAGATGCTGGCCGATGTGCCACTCGGCGCTTTTCTTTCTGGTGGCATTGATTCGTCGACCATCGTCGCGCTGATGCAGATGCAGAGCGCGCGACCAGTGCAGACCTTCACGATCGGTTTTCACGAGGCCGGCTACAACGAGGCGGAACATGCCCTGGCGGTGGCGCGCCACCTCGGCACCGAGCACACGGAGATGTATGTGACGGCGCAGCAGGCGCTCGACGTGATTCCGCGGCTGCCAGCGCTGTATGACGAGCCGTTTTCTGATTCCTCGCAGATCCCCACTTTCCTCGTCGCGCAACTGGCGCGCCGGCATGTCGCGGTGAGCCTCTCCGGTGACGGGGGCGATGAACTGTTCGGTGGCTATAACCGCTACTTCATGGGGCGCAGCTTGTGGCGCAAGATTGGCCGGGTGCCAAGGGGGCTGCGTGCGGCGACGGCGGGCGGTATCAATATGCTTTCACCGGCGGCCTGGAACCGCATTCTTGCACCGCTCGCCGGCGTGCTGCCACACCATCTGCGCTATGCGAATTTCGGTGACAAGCTGCACAAGCTGGCCGATGTCCTTGCCGTTCGCGAGCCCGACGCGCTTTATCACGGCCTCGTCTCGCACTGGCCCGACCCGGCCGCCATCGTCATTGGTGGCCATGAGCCGCCGACGGCGCTGACTGATCCGGCGCGACGTGCAGCGCTTGGCGATTTCACCGAGCGCATGATGTATCTCGATCTGGTCAGCTATCTGCCCGACGACATTCTCGTCAAGGTTGATCGCGCGGCGATGGGCGTCAGCCTGGAGACACGCGTGCCGCTGCTCGACCATGAAGTCGTTGAATTTGCCTGGCGTGTGCCCTTGTCCATGAAAATCCGCGACGGCCAGGGCAAGTGGCTGCTACGCGAGGTTCTTTACAAGCACGTACCGCGTGCATTGATCGAGCGACCCAAGATGGGCTTCGGTGTGCCGCTCGATGCCTGGTTGCGCGGACCGCTGCGCGACTGGGCCGAGGCCTTACTCGCCGAGGACAGGCTGCGCCGCGAGGGCTACTTTCATGCCGCGCCGATCCGCGAAAAATGGCAGGAGCATCTCACCGGCCGGCGTAACTGGCAATACCATCTTTGGGATGTGCTGATGTTCCAGGCCTGGCTGGAGAGCACGCATGGCTAAGCTGCTGTTTCTCGTCACCGAGGACTGGTACTTCTGCTCGCACCGCCTGCCGTTGGCGCGCGCGGCTAAGGCCGCTGGCTTCGAGGTTGTCGTGGCTACCCGCGTTAATCAGGAGCGCCATGCGGCGGCTATCGCGGCCGAAGGGTTCCGCCTGGTCCCGCTGGGCTTGCGCCGTGGCGGCCAGAATCCCTTGCACGAACTGGCGGCCATCGGCGAGATAGCGCGCATCTACCGACGCGAGAAGCCCGACATCGCTCATCATGTGGCGCTCAAGCCAGTGCTCTATGGTTCCCTGGCGGCTCGCCTTGCCGGCGTGCCGGCGGTGGTGAATGCGTTGGCCGGGATGGGCTTCATCTTCGCTTCCGAGACGCGCAAGGCGCGACTGCTGCGCCCCTTCGTGGCGCGTGCGTTCCGGCTCTTGCTGAATGCCGGTCGGAGCGTGCTGATACTGCAGAATCCGGACGACAGCCAAATGCTTGTCGAGCAGGGCGTGGTCGAGCCTGGGCGTGTGCGCCTGATCCGTGGCTCCGGGGTGGATATTCGCCGCTTCGCGCCGACGCCCGAGCCGGAGGGTGTGCCGCTGGTCATCCTGCCGTCACGTCTGCTGTGGGACAAGGGCGTTGGGGAGTTTGTTGAGGCGGCGCGCCTGCTGCGCCAGCAGGGTGTGCAGGCACGCTTCGCGCTGGTCGGCGACAGCGACCCAGAAAACTCTGCGGCAATCGACGACGCGCAACTGGCCGCGTGGGCAGCGAGCGGCGTCGTTGAATGGTGGGGGCGGCGCGATGACATGCCGGAGGTATTGGCACAGGCGAACATCGTCTGCCTGCCGTCGTATCGTGAAGGCCTGCCCAAGGTGCTGCTCGAAGCGGCGGCCTGTGCGCGTGCGCTGGTGGCGACTGATGTGCCGGGGTGTCGGGAGATCGTGATCGATGGCTACAACGGCCTTCTGGCACCGCTGCGTGACGCGGCCGGATTGGCGGTAGCGATCCGCCGCCTTGTCGAGGACGCGGGTCTGCGTCATGAACTCGGTCAGCGCGGTCGGATACTTGTCGAGACGGAGTTATCCGAAGAGAAGGTCGTCGCGCAGACCCTCGCCATTTATCGCGAAATGCGAGTGCAATAGAATGCTGTTCATTACTTCCGTACCCGAGTCATGATTACCGCCATCATCGTCAATTACAACAGCGGGCCGCAGCTGACGGCCTGTGTGGCTTCGCTGCTCGCATCGCAGGAGCCACTAAAGGTCGTCGTTTCCGACAACGGTTCGTGTGACGACAGCCTGGCGCGGCTGGAGGCTTTCTTCGGTGACGACGAGCGTCTGACGGTGATCCGCAACGGGGTCAACCTCGGCTTCTCGGTCGGCTGCAACATCGGTCTGACACATGTCGCCGGTGACTACGTGCTCTTCATCAATCCGGATTGTGTCGTACCGCCCGACGCCATCGGACGCATGCGTGTGATCATGGATGCGCAGCCGGAAGTCGGCATGTCGGGCTGTCTGATTCACAATGTCGATGGCTCGGAGCAGGCGGGTTGCCGCCGCTACGCGCCGACACCCTGGCGCGCGCTGATGCGCGTCCTGCGTCTCGACCGACTATTCCCTAATCAGCCGCTTTTCCAGACCTTCAACATGAAGGGCACGCCGCTACCTTCGCACCCGATTCACGTCGAGGCGATTTCCGGTGCCTTTATGTTTGTACGCCACAGTGCGCTCGAGCAGGTCGGACCGCTCGACGAGAACTACTTCCTGCATTGCGAAGATCTCGACTGGTGCATGCGCTTTATTTTGCAAGGCTACGTCATTCTCTTCGTTCCAGGTGTCGAGATCATGCACCTCAAGGGCGGTAGCCGTGCTTCGCCGCTCTTTGTCGAATGGCACAAGCACAAGGGGATGACGCGCTTCTATCGTAAATTTTTTCGTGACAGCTATCCCTGGGTTCTGATGTTGTTGGTGGTTGCCGCCGTGCATGTGCGTTTTGCGCTGCTCGCACCGGCGTTGCTGTTACGACGCAACAGGATGGCCGTCGTTGATGAAGGTGCCGCCTATGGTCGCCTGGTCGATCATTCGCGCGATATTGGGATGTCCCTCGCGCAGCGCACGGTCATCGTCAGCGGCGCGACGAGTCAGATTGGCCGCTCATTGCTGCCGTACCTGGTGGACGCGGGCTATCGCGTGATTGCATTGAGCCGCAAGGGTGAGCCGGATTGGCAGGAGGGCTTCCCGGTTGGTGTACTGTGGCTCAAGGCCGACATCCAGGAGGCGGGCAGCCTGATGGCGCTACCGCCGGCACACAGCTTGATTCATCTCGCGCCGCTGATGATTCTGCCAAACCACATTGCTGCCTTCGCAGCGCTTGGCGTGCGTCGCCTCGTCGCTTTCAGTTCGTCGAGCAAGTTCAGCAAGGCAAAATCGCCGGTGGCGGCAGAGCGGGCCTTCGCCGCGCGCCTGGCGGCAGCTGAAGAGGCCGTTGGTGCAGCATGCCGCGAAAAGAATATCCACTGGACGATCTTCCGCCCGACGCTGATTTACGGCTGCGGAATGGATCGCAATATCACCCTGATCCGCCGCACTGTCCGTTTGCTTGGCTTCTTCCCATTACTGGGTGCGGCTTCGGGTTTGCGTCAGCCGGTGCATGCCGATGACCTCGCCACGGCATGTGTTGCCGTGCTCGATAAACCGGCGGCCTTCGACAAGGCGTATGAACTCAGCGGCGGAGAGTGCCTGAGTTACCGGGCCATGGTGGTGCGCGTCTTTGATAGCCTGCATCGGAAGGCGCGCTTCCTGAGTATCCCCGTAGCCTTGTTCGCGGCGGCACTGCGCACAGCGTCGCTGATTCCACGTTACCGGGATTTCAACGTCGCCATGGCGCAGCGCATGAACGAGGATCTGACCTATGCACATGAAGAGGCGAGCCGCGACTTTGATTATCAGCCACGCAGCTTCATCCCTTGAAACGGGATTTCATATAGCGGAAAGTTTTGAAAGCCGGGAACTTTTGGCCCATAATTAGCAGGTTTGCCAAATCGCAATCCGAAATTTGGAAAAAAATATCTCGGGTATCGTTTTTTGCCAGGTCACAAGCCGGGCATTCGGTACCCGCAGCAGATCTTCACCAACCACTCACGAGATGGAGCAGTCATGAGCACTTCGCTGATCAAGGTCCCCCAGGGCGGCAGGAAAATTGTGGCCGGTCAACCGATTCCCGATAATCCCATCATTCCGTTCATTGAAGGCGACGGTATTGGTATCGACATCACGCCGGTGATGAAGAAGGTGGTCGACGCTGCAGTGGCCAAGGCCTACGGTGGCAAGAAGCAGATCCACTGGATGGAAATCTACTGCGGCGAGAAGGCGACGCGTGTCTACGGCCCCGATGTCTGGCTCCCCGAAGAGACCCTGGTTGCGCTCAGGGAATACTCGATTTCGATCAAGGGCCCGCTGACTACGCCGGTTGGCGGCGGCATCCGATCGCTGAACGTCTCGCTGCGTCAGGAACTCGACCTCTATGTCTGCCTGCGTCCAGTGCGTTATTTCCAGGGCGTGCCCTCACCGCTCAAGGATACGTCGAAGACCAACATGGTGATCTTCCGCGAGAACACCGAAGACATCTACTGTGGCGTCGAGTGGCAGGCCGAGACGGACAATGCCCGTAAGGTCATCAAGTTCCTCACCGAGGAAATGAAGGTCACCAAGATCCGTTTCCCGAATACCTCGGGCATC
>CAZAOQ010000091.1:0-12100 GCA_964486795.1 uncultured Rhodocyclaceae bacterium | reverse complement strand
GCGCCGGACATGGCAATGCGCCCCTCGCGCAGCCAGATTGCACGATTGCAGATCGCCTCGATCTGGTACATGGAATGCGAGCAGAACAGGATCGTCTTGCCGGATTCCTTGAGTGCCATGATGCGGTCGAACGAGCGCCGCGAGAACTCGCCGTCGCCGACTGAGAGCGCCTCGTCGATGATCAGAATGTCGGGATCGACGCTGACCGCCACGGCAAAGGCTAGGCGCACATACATGCCGCTCGAATAGGTTTTGACCGGCTGGTCGATGAAGTCACGGATGCCCGAAAAATTGACGATGTCCTCGAAGCGGGCGGTGATTTCATCCGCTGTCAGTCCCATGATGGTGGCGCTCATCACCACGTTCTCGCGGCCCGTGAATTCCGGATTGAAGCCGGCGCCTAGTTCCAGCAGAGCGGCAATGCGTCCGCGTACTGCGACCTCTCCATGGGTCGGCGTCAAAGTCTGGCAGATCAGTTGCAGCAGCGTCGACTTGCCCGAACCGTTGCGGCCGACGATACCGACCACCTCACCCGGTGCGACATCGAAGCTGACCTCATGCAGTGCCCAGAATTCGCGGAAATACTGGCGTTTGCCGCGCCAGAGAAACTGCTTCAGGCGATCCTGCGGCTGCTTGTAGATCTGATAACACTTGCCCAGATCCCTGACCGAGATCACGGCATTGGTGACAGCATGAGTGGCGTCATGGGTGGTGGAGTTAGACGACATCGGCAAAGCCCTTGCGCGTCTTTTGGAACCAGAAAAATCCAGCCCAGGCCATGGCCAGGGAGACTAAGGCATAAAGCCCGAGACCCAGCCAGTCCGGTGCCCGGTCCCAGATCACGGCATTGCGTGTCTGCTCAATGATGAAGGTCAGCGGATTCAGGAACAACCAGCCGCGCACCGACTCCGGCAGCGACGAAGCCGGATAGAAGATCGGACTCATGAACATCAGCGCCGTCAGCGACATGCCGACCACTTGGCCGATGTCCCGCAGGAACACACCCACCGAAGCCAGCAGCCACGAAAACCCCATGATGAGCAGCACGAAAGGCAGGGCGATCAGGGGCAGCAGTACGACCATGATGCCCACCTTCTGCCCCGCCAGGACAAGCGCCAGGAGCAGCACGAAGAGATTGATGATGCCGTGAAACAACGCCGAGCCGAGAGATACCCAAGGCAGAATTTCCAGCGGAAAGATGACCCGCTTAACGTAATTGACATTGCTCACAATCAGGTTGGGCGACTGCGTGATGCATTCGGCGAACAGATTGAAGACGATCAGCCCCGAGAACAGCGTCAGAGCGAACCCGAATTTATTGCCCGTCTCGATGCCCCAGCGCGCCTGAAACACCACACTGAAGACGAACGTATAGATCGAGAGCATCAGCACCGGATTGACGAAGGACCAGAGCAACCCAAAAAACGAACCACGGTAGCGCCCAAGAATCTCCCGTTTAACCATCTGGCCGATCAAATGCCGATGCTGCCATGGGCCGGAGAGCATGGCCGTCAATCCACTGGGATATCGTCTGTGAGTCACAAGAATTCCTGATTAGCGAAGCATTACGGCAAAGATGAACCCGACCTTCGGCAAACGCGTCGGCAAGCCAAGCTCTCGCTCGGGAAATGAGTAAAAAAATAGCAAAAATTCGATTTTAACCCGTAACCCGGTCATGGTTTCCATCGGCTGCTTCTATTTCGGGCAGTCTCGTGTCATCCCGCCTTCGGTGGATCGACCCGTCCCTCGGCAACATCCTGCAGGTAGCGCGCATCGTTAACATCCAGGCAACTGCCCTCGCGGGCCACGATGGCGCGTGCCTGCAAAAGTTGAAAAACCCGCGTCACGGTTTCGCGGCTGGCATTGATCATGATCGCGATTTCCTGATGGGTTGGCGCATTGGCGATCGACACCTTGCCATCGGCACGTTTTTCCACCAGCAGCATGAGCTGTGCGCAAACCCGCTGCGCCGGATTTGGCATGCCCAGCAAGGTGCGCTGCGCCGAAACAGCGCGCAGACGATGAGTCAGACGCAGCAGCACCGCCTCGGCGATGCCCGGCAACTGCGTGATCAGTTTGCGCGCTTCTTCGGCGGGCAGCAGGGCGACGCGAGAGCGGGCAACAGCGATCACATAATCAGGGCGAGGTTGGCCGTCGATGACTGACATTTCGCCGAAGTAACTCCCCGGTTCGACGAAATACAAGCCCACTTCGCGACCGTCGAGCGTGAAGTCCACGCCCTGCAGGCGGCCCTCCAGCAGAAAGCAGAGCGACTGCCCCGGCTCCTCCTTGTTGAAGACGATCTCGCGGCGCGCAAAAGCCCGCTCCGTCATCAGTCCGGCGAGGCGTTCCGCAAGCGGTGGCGGCAGATCCCGCAGGAGCTCCAGCTGTTTCAGAACGTCGGTTGGAATTGCCATGGAGAGAGTGTGAAAGGGCGGCGGCCGCTTGCCGCGCAGCACAAAAACGGAACGAGTCCGAACGTGTCCAAGAGCGAAGCCAGTGTTCGACGGCCCGCAGAATATACCTCATGAACATGAATCAAGCGTCAGGTGGAGCAGGGCGCGAAGTTGCAGTTGTAGGTCGGGTTAGCGCAGCGTAACCCGACAAAGGAAGTCGGCTTCCCCTGCTCGCCCCTGAAATGACGTGCCGAGTTTCATCGCTAATCAAGTTTCAAATTGTGATTCCAGACACAAACACCAACTGCACACTGGTCTACACTTAAGCCATATCCTTGCTTGAGTGTCCGGATTTTTTGGACCCTCACAAATCTCAAGGAGTTTTTGCGGTATATCAACGGCTTATGCAGTGTGGCGATGTCTGGCCACGGCTCACAGGCCCGAGAGAGAGAAAGGACGACAATGACGGCTGGTGATTGGCGCGACAAACGCGACAAACGCGACAAACGATGGATGCACAAGGCGAGGCGGGCGCTGCTGGCTGTGCTCGCTTCGGGTGTGTGCGCCGTCGCGTTGGCCAGCGCCGGGGCCGATTCCAAGACAGAGACCACTGTCATCCAGGCCGCCAGCCCCGTCGGCGAAGTCACTCTCAGCATCGGCGCCAGCGAAATCCACCGTGAAGGCCAGTCCCAGTCCCTGCCGCTCGGCAAGGGAACCGGCATTCTCCCCGGCGACATCATCCGTACCTCCGCCAGCGGGCATGTTCATGTTCGCTTCGTCGATGGCGCCCTGCTCAGCGTGCGGCCGCAGTCCGTGCTGCACGTCCAGGAATACCGCTACGACGCCGCCCGGCCGGCGGATTCGCTCGTCAAGTTTTACCTCGAAACCGGCACCGTCCGTGAAATCTCTGGTCGTGCCGCCCAACTGGCAAAAGACCGCTTCCGTCTGAACACGCCGCTGGTCGCCATCGGCGTGCGCGGCACCGACTTCATCACCCAGGTGAACGCGCAAAGTACCGCCGTGCTCGTCAATCAGGGCGCCATTGTCCTCACGCCGCTCGACGGTGGTTGCTCTGCCAGCAGTTTCGGCCCCTGCCAGACCCCGCGTTCCCGCGAACTGGCCGACCACATGGGCGGCATGGCACTCATCTACCGGCAGGCCACCCCCGAGCCCGTGTTGCAGCCGGTACAAACACTCAAAGGCGTCGAGCGCGTCACGCCCATGCTGCAACAAAAGTCCGGTAGTGATACCGGCATGGCCGATGTGGTCACCGACACCCGCAGTCCCGGAACCGTGCTCGACGTCATCAAGCCTGGCAACAGCCTCGTCTGGGGGCGCTGGGCAAACAACACCGCACCGGGCGACAACCTGACCATCCCTTTTGCCGAAGCCCTCAAGGGTAATCACGTCACCGTCGGTGATGGCTACTACTTTTTGTTCCGCAATGAGAACGTCCCCAACCTGCTGCAAAGCGCCAGTGGTGTGACCCAGTTCCGCCTGCAGGGTGGTTCCGCGCAGTACCGGGCACCCTCAAACGAAATCTCCGCAGCCACCATCGAAGGCGGCTCGCTGGGAATCGACTTTACGCACAACACCTTCAATACACAGCTATCGGTCAAGATCGCTGGTAGCGGCAGCGAATCGGTAGCGACCAGCGGCACCCTCGACCGCAATACCGGCATCTTCCTCGGCAACAGCGACAACAAGATTACACGGGTGGCGGGCGCAGTTGCCCTCGACGTCAATCAGGCCGGCTATCTCTTCAACAAGGCAATGGGTTGGGGCGCGCTTTCGGGCGCCACGATCTGGGGCCGCTGAGCCGGCGGGACATAAGATGAACAGCCCCGTGAACAGCCCCGACGCCACTCAGCGACGCACTCCGTTCCCGGGGCTTGCTACATTGGCCCGGCGCTTGGGTGGCATCCCCGTGCGGCTGCTGAAAAACCCCTGGCGGTTGCGCTTCATGGTCCCGCTGGCAGCCGCCCTGCTGACCATCCTCGTCGTTTCGCTGGTTGGCCCGCGACTGACGCAATGGGATGAATCCTCCGCCAGCCTCTCCTGGAGCTTCGCCGATGACAGCCGTGTCGAGCGCCGCGTCGTCATCGTCGATATCGACGAACGCAGCGTCCAGGCCGTTGGCCCTTGGCCCTGGCCGCGTGCGCGCCAGGCTGAACTGCTCGAAAAGCTGGATGCCGCCGGCGTCAGCCTGAAAATGCTCGACATTCTTTTTGAGGGCAGCAGCCGCGATGATCCCCGTCTTGCCCGCGCGCTGGCCAATGGCGCGCCGACTGTCCAAGCCCAGCTCTTCTCGCTCGACCCGCAGGTCACCATGCACAGCGGCCATCTTGGCGGCGCACTACCCTTCGGCAGCGTCTGCCCGCAAGCCGCTGAACCCGCCTACGGCTACATGGCCAGTGAGATTACACCGCGTGGATTTGCGGGGAGCATGGGGAGCATGGGTGGCATGGGTGGCATGGGTGGCATAAACTACACCGGCCACATCACCCCCCTGGTCGATCCCGACGGCGCGATCCGCCAGATCCCCGCACTGATCTGCTTTGATGGAAAAACCTACGCCACACTCGGCGTCGCCGGCCTGCTCGCCGCCAGCGACGCCACGCCGGTTCTGCGGCAGGAAGACAGCCTCCTTGCCCCCTACTGGTGGCTCGACCTGGGTGCCGTGCGCCTGCCGCTCGACCGCGCCGGTCACCTGCGCGTCTCCTACCAGATGCCACGCGCCGGCTTCGTCTCGATTTCCGCCATCGACGTTCTCAATGGTCAGGCACCACCTGACATGCTGCGCGGCGCATGGGCACTCGTTGGTGCCACCGCCTTCGGCGCCCGCGATGTCGTCCCGACGCCGCTCGGCCGCGCCGTCAGCGGCGTCGAAGTGCACGCACAGGTACTCTCCGCCATGCTCGACGGACGCAGTCCCTTCGTCCCTCGCGGCGCTCCGCTGTGGCCGTGGCTGGCCGGCGCAATTGGCGCACTACTGCTGCTTGGTGCGCTGCGTCTGGCTCCGCGCGCCCCGCACATCGCGCTGCCGGTTACTGCCGTCGCCATTGTGGCCGGCCTGTTCGGCATCAACACCGCGCTGTTGCTCGGCAGCCAACTCTGGCTGGGCTGGGTTGTGCCGGGCCTGTTCATCCTTTTTGCCGCCACGCTACTTGGTGCCGTCGAATTCGCCCGCACCCGTTTCGAGCGCGAACTGCTCTATCGCAACCTCGCCAGCTACCTGCCTGAATCCGTCGCCCGCGAAATCGCCACCCGCGAGCCTGACGCTCAAGTGTGCGCCACACGCCGCGAGGCCACCGTCCTTCATGCCGACCTGCGTAATTTTTCCGCCTACTGCGAAGGTCGTCCCCCCGAAGAAACGGCCATGGTTCTGCACCTGTTCTTCACCACCGCCAGCCGCATCGTCGAAGAACACGGCGGCGTCGTCGAACAAATGGTTGGCGACAGCCTGCTCGCCGTCTGGAACGGCTCCGCCCCGTGTGCCGATCACGGCGTCCGCGCGCTTAACGCCGCCGAAGCACTCTGGCGCGCCTGCGTTCCGCAGCTCCCGCACATCGAATCCCCCGTCGTACCGCCGCTCGACCTCGGCATCGGTGTCGAAACCGGCAGCATCCTCGTCGGCTCCTTCGGCCCCGCCGCGCGGCGTACCCACACCGTTCTCGGCGAAGCCGTCACCGTCGCCACGCGTCTGCAAGCACTCACTGGCGAGCTCGCCTACCCGATCCTCGCCGGCGCCAACGTCGCCGCCGTGCGCCGCGATACTGTAAGCAGCGACGGCAGCGGCAGCCTGCTACGACTCGGCGACTTCCTCCTCAACGGCCTCACCCGCCCGCGCACCATCTACGCCCTGCCCGTAGACCTGGCCCCCAGCCACCTGCGCCTAATCCACGACGCCAGCACCAGCCGCAACGTCGCTTAAAAGCCGAAAAGCACCGGAACGTAGGTCGGATTAGCCCGCTGGGGATTTCCTTTGGTCATAATCCGACCTACCTAATACAACAAGCCCCATCAGGCAATCAGGCAATCAGGTAATCAGGCAATCACCAATTTCTTTGGTCTGCCACCTAGCTTGCCATTCTGGCGGGCAGCTGCGGTTTTAGCTTCTGTTGAAGCCTTGCCGCCGATTTTCCCCATCTCCGCAGCCATCCACCGCTTCGACCCCAAGAAACCCTCCAGCAAAGCAGGGATGTAGAGGTCAACATCCAACTTCGGAAAATGAATACCGAGGCCGGAAGGGCTGATTTCAGCGTTGATGAGATCGGCTGGGTGCGCTTTTTCTAGCCCTTGCGCATCGTGCGGGGAGAACGCAATCTGCAAACCAGATTCAAGCGAGATTACGATACGGGAGATTCGCCGGTCGTAGCGAACAGCCACCGCAGCGGGGAAAGTTAATTTTTTTGCAGCTGCGCGACCATTGGCGGCCTCAAAAATATCGTCAGTAATTTTCATGTATTTGCCTCCATTCAGTGCAGAGTTTTGCAAGCTTTTCGGCAAGCGCGCCGGCAATCCTTGCCAACTCCTTTTGCGAGAATCCGTAGTTTTCTCTCAGTTCTGGTGGGCCACTTGGGCAGTGCAGATTGAACACAGCTTCGCACCCATTTCCTTGAACGTGAACATGGGCTGGGCGATGATCATTGGGATAGATCACCACACGCAATCCAAAGATCGTCAACACACCTGGCATTGTAGCAAACCTAAACCGGTTGGGTTAATTATTAAATGTTTGTTAAAAGTCCCCCGCAGCCAACGTAGGTCGGATTAGCCCGCAGGGCTTAATCCGACGTTGCGGAATGTCGGATTACGCCCAAAGGAAATCCCTTGAGGAACGCCCTGCGGGCTAATTCGACCTACTTGCTAACCCGACTGGCATCTCTACGCATCAATCAATCTCCGGTAGAATAGCCACCCGCACGCAGCCCTGCCAGACAAAGGAGGGGCGGGGGTACTACGACATCATCGACACTTGCACGTCATCCACATTTCCACTGCTATACGTTTCTCCAACAATAGCCCCACCCACCCCCGCACTCATTGAAAACTGCGTCGCGACGCAGCAGGCGCATTGATCCTTCTCTCCCCATCTTCAATCCGCATACGCCTGCATCTTGGCATCGGCCAGTGGCTCGCCATCATGGCCCTGACCCTTCTGGCCGGCTTCGCACCTGTCACAGCCGCCGCACCTGCCACCGAAATCGACCCCGTTGTCATCGCGTCGTCTGAGCCCGCAATCCTCACCTGCCCATCAACTTTCCCTGCCGAACCCCCGGCCGGCAAGACCGCCCGCCACAACGAAGCCACCCGACTCAGCCCGCTGGGTGAGGCCTGTCGCGAGCGCGCCGACTACTTCGCCTACTATGGCACCCTGCTGCTCACCCTGAAACGTCCCCAGGAAGCCGCCATCGCGCTCGAAAAGGCGCTAATGCTCGCACCCGACCTCGGCGGCGCCCAACTCGACTACGCTCAGGCACTCGCCGAACTTGGCGAGCTTGGCCCCGCCCGCCAGCTTGCCAGCGATGTCGCCGCCCGACCCGATTTGCCACCGCGCCTGCAAGCCTGGCTGCTTGACCAGCTTGACGCCTGGCGCGGTGACGGCTGGCGACTCGCCTGGTCGATCGACTGGATGGCCGGTGGCGAATCCAACCTCAACAGCTCGCCCGACCTCCGTTTCCTCACACTCACCCTGCCCGGCGGCAACGTCCCGCTCGAACTCGACGCCAGCGAAGGCCGCATCGCCGGCAACGCGCAGCGCAGCGACATTGCACTCGCAGCCGCCCACCCCCTGGGCAGTGGCATGCTTCAGATCGGCACCGAATACCTCCTGCGCAGCAGCCCCGGTCGCTCCTCCACCCGGCAGAATCTCGGTGGAGCCAGCCTGACCTACCTGCATCCTCTCTGGGCTGGGCAGTGGGGAGCGCGGCTCGAACGCACGCGCATCAACATTGGTGACGAAACCGCCTACACCGGCACCGGCTGGAGCCTGCGCTATCAACTACCCGCCACGCTGACCCCGGAAAACTGCCTGCTTAGCTTTGGCCGCGCCGGCGAGCGCCGCGAATTCCCTGGCGCCGCGTACCAAAACGGCCGCTATGAAGGCAGCCTCGCACAATTCGTCTGCCAAGCCGCCGACTGGCGCCTCACCCTCGGCCTGCAAGATGGCCAGGATCACGCCCTCGACCCCATTCGCCTCGGCGGCGACCAGCAACGCACCGATGCCAGCTTCAGCATCGCCCGCAGCTTCGGCAGCCACCTGCTCACCATGGCCGTTTCAAACAGCCGGGCCAGCGATCGGCAGGTGTACAGCACCCTCCTGGGCGGCGAAAATCGCCGTATCGAGCGGCTCACCACGCGATTCTCCTGGGAACACCCACTCGACCCGCACTGGTCTTTAATCGGCTACCTCGAACGCGCCGTACAAAACAGCAACATCGACCTCTTCGGCATGCGCAACAACGCCCTCTATTTCGGCATCCGCGTGCACGGGCGTTAAAAAGTAAGCGCGACAAATGCGATAAATGCGACAACCCGTAGGTCGGATTAGCCCGCAGGGCGTCCCTCAAGGGATTTCCTTTGGTCATAATCCGACGTTTATTCTTGGCTGTGTTCGCAAATCATGCTGGCAGCTCATCTGCTGAGCTTATTAAAATGGAGAGTGGGTGGCACGGTACAAGTTCGCTGAGTCATTCGGGAGTTGGAAATGAGGAAGCCAGAATTGAAGCGAACCGTTGCTGTGTTGCTGCGTTGCGGCAACTGTTGCCAGCACTGCGCAAGGTGGCTCGCAACTTGAATATTCACTTGAGCACGGCTCACCGCTGGCGGCACCCCAGGCCATCCAGCCCCACGTGTTGACCGGCATTGCCGGAGCCGACGAAACCTTCTTTCTGTTGTCGTTGGGGTCGCCTCAGAAAATGGAAAAATCGTACGAATCGTACGAATCGTACGAATCGTACGCTAAGGGGCGCCCGGCATTCCCGCAAACGAAGGTCTACAAGAAGCCTTGCCGGGAAGGTGCCGCGATCTAGCGGCAGTGTGGCTGGCCGGTTCTCGAAAATGGTTCTCGGTTCATGAGCCGGAGAACGGCGAGTTTCGAGAAGGTCAAAAGTCAGGCAGTCTTGACCTCGTTGAGCAGTTCGGGGTGACGTTCCAGCAGCTTGAGCAGCTTGACCAAAGCAAGCGACGGCTTGGTTTTGCCATTCTCATAGCGCGAGAAGGCATTGATGCCGCCACCGAAAATTTCGCCGCCTTCGCGCTGGCCTTCGGCGTGCTCTCTTCGCAGTTAGGAGAAACGCCGCAGTACATCATCGATGTCGCTGGACATGATGGGCGCCGAGCGCGTCATGACTTGCACGTATACGCATACGCGCTACGCGCCTGACGCGATCTCAATGTCTTCGACTCATTCACCAGGAGGGCTTTCGAAGAAGAAGCACTCGGGCAGAATGGCGGGAGCGATGTGGTCCAGATCCTGTGCTGACACACCGCACGCGAAGAAGCTCTCGCGCCATTGACGCGCCACCGTGACGATCTGATCAATTTCCTTGTGGGCATCTTCGGCCGACAGCCCGAAGCGGCTAGCCTGCGACAACAGGTTGTAGAGGCTGGCCGTGCGACCGTAGTTGCCTACGGTCAGTGCCAGGTCGCGTCGCTCCAGGCTAACCACAGGCGTAGGCACCAGGTCATAGGCAGGCGATAGGCGCCATCCCTTGGGCCGGCGCAGCAGCGCGTGATTGCGCGGGTGATCGTCGTTATTGGTCACTACGGCATTGAAGACCATGCGCCGGAATAGTTCAGCGCAATCGGCTTCGGGCTTGTCGGACCAGCGACGCAAATTGTCGGCCAACAGCGGATAGGACCAACGTTCACGGTTCAGATAGCTCTCGTCGCAGTCGAGCACCGTCAGTCCACTGACCAGCCCAAAGCGTAGATAGCCCTTGTCCGTGTGTTCACGATCGAAGCGCTGCAGCATCAGCACATCGCTGTCACCGACCGGCTGCAGGCGTGCCTGCGTGACGTTCAGCCCGCAGCGGCGTGCGAGGTCGAGAGTGGCGTACTCGATGCGCTGCAGGTTGCAGCGATCGTCCTTGGCGGGAAACTTGCCCAGCCACAGACACTGCGCGTCCTCGATGGTGGCCTTGGGACGAGCGCCGCCCATGCTGGTGCCCGGATCGAGTTGCTCCAGCAGATGCACGGGTACCGGCTTGCCGTTCTCGATAGCCTGCGTTGCGGCAATCAATTCAGCGAGCTGGTGGGTGCGGTTGTACTGGCGCTTGGGGGCGGGTGGTTCCACCTTGAGGCCAAAGCTCAGATAGCCGGCGCCATCCTGCGGACCGTGCAGCAGATAGTCGATTTCATGCAGATCGCCGGCGGCGCGTTCGAGCTTGTGCTCGATGACCCGCCGCCCCCAGGCGTCCGGGCTCGCATCGCGCAGCGCGCCGGGGATGCCCTTGAGTTGGGTGAACTCGTGGACAGTTTTGTCCAACGGCAGGCGGTACGGATCGAGTGCCACCGCTTCGGCACGCTGGAGATAGCGGTCGCCATAGCGAAAGCGGCCGATCCGCGTGCCGTCGGGGAGGGTCTGCACCTTCAGCAACGCCGCCGGCACCGTGTCCAGGGTGCCGGGAAGCTGAATATAGACGTAGGCTTCGCGTTCAGAAGTCATAGTCGTTGCCGGTCTTGCGCGGTTTGCCCGCGCGGGTGGGACGACGCGAAGCTTCGAGCGCCTTGCCATGAACATCGGTGTCCGGATCGGCCACCGCGTCCAGGGACTTTTCCAGGCCGAGCGCCCACAGCACGGTGAAGCAGACGCCGATGGCCGTGCCGGGCTTGCCGAGTTCCAGGGCCGTTAGAGTGTTGCGGTTGACCCCTGCCTTGCTGGCGAGCTCCACCACCGACCAGCCGCGACGAATCCGCGCGACGCGGATGCGCTGGCCGAGTTGAGCGACACGCTCGGAGACATACAGCGGAATGGCAAAGTTGCTCATGATTTTGGGCTTATCAATGTTTAACGCCTACTATAATGGGCATGTTTTGATCTGTCCGCAAGATCAAAAAGACGTATTCGATGAAAATAATAGGCACAACACAGATCAATGACTGGTTAAGTAGGCAAACGATGCTTCCACGCATCCTGCTCCTTCTCGTCATACTCGGCTTTCTCCCGTTGATCACGTTCCTCGGCGCGGACAGCAATCTTGACCTTGACAGCCGCCATGAGCGCGAGCCGCTCTTCTCGGCGCTTGATCTCGTCAGGCAAACTGACGCCGTCCGGAATGTCGGCCTGGTCCGCTGATTCGGCCAAGGCAAAGAGTTCGGCCACTTCGGCCTTGAGTTGGGTTTCAAGCTTCTCGATGTGCCCGTGCGAGAGGGCACTGTGGCGTGAGGCGTTGGCGTGAATCTTGGTGCCATCCAGGCAGACTGTGCCCAGCTTGAGCAGTTTCATCTCTTGGGCGTATTCGAGCACCTGAACAAACAGGCCTTCCAACTCACCAAGAAAACGGCGGCGGAAAGTGGCCAGCGTATCGTGATCAGGGTGGCTCCCAGCCGCAATGTAGCGGAAAGCCACCGAGTCGTAGGCGGCAGGAGATCCCCCGTCTTGCGGGCAGTCACGATAAAGTTCGACATCGCATCGCTTTAATATTCCTGATTAGCAATGAACGTCAGCAGGTATCTTGCAGATCGCGCAATCCGTTCCC
>CAZAOQ010000090.1:0-12136 GCA_964486795.1 uncultured Rhodocyclaceae bacterium | reverse complement strand
TTGTAGAGCAGTTCGGTCATCGTGCCGTAAGGACAGAGCCAGCCACAGAACATGCCGCGTCCCCAGAAGAACACGGTGATGATGATGAACCACCAGAACAGGAAGATGAATGGGTCGGAGAGAAACAGCGGCCACTCCCACTTGAAGAGCAGTGCGTGGATCAGCGTCATCACCTGGGTGATTGAGGGCTGCGCCATCAGGTCGAAGCCGACGAAACCAATGGCGACGAGCCACAGTGCGTACTTGGGCAGTGACACCCAGCGCTTGTCCTTGTGTGAGGCGCGTCGCACCAGTTTGTCGCGGAGCGCATAGACGACGCCGCCGCTGATCAGGAACAGCAGGAAGAGGCCGATTTCCAGTGGCCGGCTCTTCCAGATACGCAGCCAGGTTGGATCGGGTGGCGTGTAGCGGGGCCGTCCGTCTTGCAGGTATTGGCCGGGTAGCCAGTAGTCCTTCTCAAAGTTGATAAAGATGGGGGCGCCCGTCTTGTGGTCAATCTTGCTGCCGCGGAAGACGAGACGCCACGGGAAAGCCGCCGAGAAGTTGCTGCTGCGCAGGATGAAGATGGCCGCTTCGGAGAAGGGTGGTGCCTGTTCTGCACGAATGTTCTCGAGTACCAGCGAATCGATGTCGCGGAAAGTGAAGGAGTCGAGGTCCTGGCTGATCAGAATGCGATCAAAGATGCCGCCGTGCACGAAGCCAACGCCCTTGAAGGACGCCGTGCCGCTGCCGATCACGAAAATGGCATGCTCGTTCGGCTTGAGGCGTGACATGAGGTTCTCGTAGCCGTTTTCACCAAGGATGCTGCGGCCGATATCTGGCGCATTGAGATAGCCGAAGTAGAGATCCATGTAGGGACGGCCAGTTGCCGGCAGGCCAACGGCCGTGGGTTCCACCGTCAGGCGCTGGATGCTGCCTTCTGCCAGCAGCGTCGGCCAGTCCAGATATGTCGTCTTTGCCGCCTTCACCGGTATGAGTTTTGCAGGTGGTCGCTCAGCGCTCTTGACGATCCCCAGCTGCCGGGCGATGGCGATACCGGAATGCAGTACCACCTGGTTTTCCGAAATGACCGTAACCGTCGCGCCGCTGATGGCATCGAGGCCGATCACGCCTTCATTGGGACGGGATTCGCCAATCTCGATCTTGTCGCCGACGTACTTGCCGACGTACTGGTTGATAAAGTGGATCAGCACACTTTCGGGGATGCCGGAGAGCAGTAGCGGCTCCGAGTGTTTGAGGATGCGAACACCGGTGATGACTCCCTTGGGATTCATGCCGATCAGCGTGATCACCGGCTTGCCGGAATAACCCGGGATGTCGACGATGTCGGTGGATAAAAAGACATAGCCGAGTAGCAACTTGCTGTTGCCCGCTGTGCGGTAGGCTTCGACGTACGACGGCTTACCCATGCGCGGCGAAAACACGTCGGCACCCGGCATTACCTCGATACAGGGTGCATAGGCGCACATATCCGGTGCGCTGAAGAGCTGCTCTGGAAGAGGCGCAGCAAAGGTGCTGGCAAATGCCTTTACTGAGGGAAAGAGCGCTGTCGCCAATACCAACGCCAGGATCATGACCAGACGCATCAGGGGGTGGGTGGGTGTTCTGCCGAAAGTCGGTTTCATTGTGGTGGGATCAGGAATCGACAGCGGATTTTAAACGACACACTCGGCCCGCAAGAGATTGCCCCGGTCGGGCGGGTATCGATATGCTCAAAGGAGGATGAGTCATCGGGTGGGGTTTTGCTGGTCACCATAGTTTGAATTTAGCTTTATGGCATATACACCGAAAATTATGGCGGCAGAGGTAGAATGTGCATTAATGCTAACCACTATCACTTTCGATAGTACGTCATTGTCTGTTTTCCACTGCTATCATGAAAAAATCAAAGATATTGAAGTTGTGCTGTTTCGCCAGTCTGGGTTTGGTCGCACCTTTCATTCATGCCGCCGATGAAGATGCGTTGATGACGCGGATCCAGCCGACGTCGGAACAGACGGTCGGCCACGGGCGCAGTGCGCTGTGGACATTGCCGGTCGCTGCCACCCAGTACCTACCTGCACAGCCGACGGCTGCCATGCAGGCAGCCTTGGTTGCCGAGCAGGAAGGTCGCTTTCTCGATGCGCTGATTCAACTCGATGAGGTGTCGAAGAATGGGGAAGGCAGCGCCGAAGTCACTCTGCTGCGTGCGAGTTTCTTACTGCAAGGTGGACAGCCGCAGCAGGCCGTCGAGAATCTCGCGTCCTTGCTGTCTGGTCCGTATGCCGCCAATGCCTGGGCACTCACCGCCATGGGTCATTTGCAGCAGGGACAGATGGCCGAAGCACTGGCAGCGGCGCAGAAGGCGCAGGGCCTGAAGGCCGACCTGCTGGCGAGCCTGGCGATGTCCTATGCCTTGCAAGGCCAGGGCAAGCTCGTGGAAGCCCGCCAGGTGATGCGCGACTTCAATGGAAAGGAGCCAGGTGGAGCCCGCTCATCGGTTGCGCTGGCGCGCGAGGCGGAGCTCGCACTGACGGTCGGTCAGATCGGTGCGGCAAGGGTGCTGGTGGCGCAGGCGCGTGACAGGGATGCCGCGCATCCTTACGTCATCGCAGTCGGTGGCCTCGTGGCGCTGATCGATGGCAAAGCGGCCGAGGCCAAGGCTGCGTTTGAAGTCACCTTGCGGCGTGACCCCCGGGATGCCAAGGCACTGTTCGGCCTGGGCCTCGCCGAGATTCGTCTGGGTCATGTCGCAGCCGGTCAGGCGAAGCTGCTTGCGGCCGACGATGCGGATCCCAACAATTCGCTGATTCTCACCTATCTTGGCCGCGCGCAGCAGCGCCTCGGTCAGACCGAGGCGGCGCGGGCGAGCTGGCGCCAGGCGCAGCAGGCCGATCCTCGCGATCCCGTTCCCTGGCTGTATCAGGCGCAGGCAGAGCTGCAGGCTAATCAGCCGCAGGCTAATCAGCCGCAGGACGCCCGCGACAGCCTGCGCGAGGCCAAGACGCGCCTCGCTTATCGGGCGGTGTATCGTGGCGATCGTCTGCTCGGGGAAGACGATCAATTGCTTGCGGCCAATCAGGCAGAGGTGCAGCGTCAGCTGGGCATGGACTCTTTGGCCTTCCAGACGCTCGCTTCTGGTTTTGGTAACAAGTCGTCGGTCGGTTTGCGTAACCAGGCTGATCTCCTCAAGGGTCGGCGTTTCGGCGAGTCGGCGCGGCGTAGCCTGTTGCTGCAAAGCCTGTTCAACGAACGTCCGGGCAATCTGCCAGCAACACTCGACCTGTATGGCGACGGTGCTGGCATGACCGGTGCCGGCTCGCCACAGCACGGTTTTATCAGCGAACTGGGGGCGCAACAGACCAGCTATAACAACTACGACGACCTCTTCAGCCAGCGTGCGCGGATTGAAGCCGAGGCATTGGGTGGTGGCCGGAATAGCATGGGTGGCCAGGTGCGTGCAGGCATTGGTAGTGAAGTACTGGGCATTGGTGTCGCACATATGCAGTTCACCACCGATGGATTTACCCCTGAAGGCAGCCTCGACAACCGTGCTTTCCACGCCATCCTGCAGTGGCGGCCGGAGCCGGCCACCCAGGTTTTTCTGTCGCGACAGAACTTCGATTCGGACTGGAGCAGCGTCTTCTTTCCCGCTCTGCCTTGGGCGATGAGCGCTCGTCTGGCCGACAGCAGCCAGGTGACGCGCCTCGGCTTGCGCCGTGATCTCGGTGAAGACGGCAACAAGGAAATCCGTGCGTTGCTGAGTCGCCAGGAAACCGTGCAAAACGTTGATACGGCCGTTGCCTATACGGGTGTCAGTAGCATGCACAGCGCGGAACTTCAGTATCGCCAGAGCGGTTCTGCTTATGCCACGCAATGGGGTATGCAACAGCTCCGTGGTGACGCGACATTCGACTATGCGTCTGGTGGTATCGGTGGTAATAGTATCCGCACGCAGCACGTCTATGCGGCCTGGCAGCAGACACTGAGTCCCGCCTGGCAGATTGATTCGGTCATCGGCTGGCGCATGATTGAGGCGATTCCTCTGCAGGAATATAACCGCACCTACCTCAAGAGCTGGTTACCGCAACTTGGCGTGGTCTATACGCCCGATGCGCAGACGCATGTGCGTCTTGCCACCTGGAAGAACATGGCGGTATCGGCACCGGGCGGTTCCGTGCTGGCCCCCGTCACCATCGCCGGCTTGCTGCTGGTGCGCCCGGACGACATGGCGTCAGCGGGTGGGCAGCTGGTGCGCGCCCAGGCACTGGCCATCGACCGGCAGTTGAGTCCGGAATTGTTGCTGGCAGGCGAAGTCCGGCAACGGCGGACGGATCTCCCCCATGTCGAAGGCCCCGGGTTGGGGCAGACCATGGCCTATTTTCGTAATGACGAATCAAGGTTGGCCGCACACTGGCAGCCACGGGCACAGCCCTGGATACTGAGCCTGGCGTATGACTACGAGCGGGTTCGCAACGACGAGACCCTTGCGGCGCTTGATTCGGTCAACGAACAGACGTTGCGCGCAGGTCAGCTTGAGCTTCGCTGGTTTGTCGATGCGCAATGGACGACAAACCTTGCCTTCAGCCACAACCGTGTAACGGGCAGTTTGAATTCGATGGATATGACGAGCTGGACGACCGTTTTCCCCGAATATCGCAGTAGCTTCAACCAGGTCGACGCCAGCGTGCAATGGAAGTTCGGTGGCCCGCTCAGCGGCCAGTTGACGGCCGGTGTGCGCAATGCGGGCGATCATCACTTCCAGTATGTGGATGTCGACAAACTGAATCCGCGCTTCAGCGACGGCCGCTTGATGTATGCTAGGATCCGCCTGGCTTGGTGACCCCGGTGCTTGATTTTTCCCTCATTGTTCAATTAATAGAAAGAGAGTCACGATGAAAAAGCTGACCTTACTGCTTGCCCTGCTCGTGTTACCGGCCTGGGCCGTCGATACTGCCGCGGAGCGGGGTATGAATATCGAACTGAGCGGCCCGGCGAAGAGCGTCGCTGCACTGGTCGCCGATCTTGAAAGGAATGCGGCTTACCCGGAAGCGGGCTGTACCGCACGGAGCAAGGTTGGCAAGACGGCGAAGATCGTGTGCACCAAGGCCAACGGTGCGCTGTTGACTGTGCTGAACGGGGCGCCTGCCAATGTGCGCTGGAGTATCTCTTCAGCCAACAAGGTGCAGCCGGTGGGCGCGACTACAGCGACTGCGGTGGCTCCGGTCGATACCGCGGAGGGTTGCGCTGCAGGCTGCGCAACCATGCACTGTCCACCGCCCAATGGCCCCGTGATGTGCTGCAACATCAAGACCTATCAGGCCTGCTGACGTAGCACTGCCGGTGGCCTTTTGTAGGGTAATCACCTGTAAAGGTGACGTGACTTGTATTCGCCGCGCAAGACAGCAAGGTGGGTTACTTACTTGCCCAAGGCGCCGAAGACCTTCTTCAATAGATTGCTGCCGCTGCCGATCGGGTCCTGGCGGATCTGCTTTTCCTGCTCGGCAATCATCAGGAATAGCCCATCCATGGCTTTTTGTGTCACGTAGCTGTCGAGGTTGGCATCCTTTTCCTCGATTAATCTAAGTTTGGCGGCCTTGCCGGCGAAGGCGTTGTACTTGTCGGTGAGCTGAACTTTTGCAGTGGCTTTGCTGACGATAGGCTGGAACTTCTGGCTCAACTGCTCTGAAGTCGTCCGCCGGAAGTATTGCGTGGCCGCATCGGGCGGGCCGGCGAGAATGTCTTTGGCATCCTTGACCGACATGTTCTTGACTGCATTCACCAGCAGGGGCTTCGCCTCGACGACGGCGGATTCGGCGGCGCGGTTCATGGTGTCGACGAGTTCGTCGGCCTGCTTGCCCAGACCCAGGGTGCGGCCCAACTTCTCGACCTTTTGCAGTGATTCAGGCAGCGGAATTTTGACCTGAGGGTTGCCGAGAAAACCGTCTGGTTTGCCAAGCTGCGCTACGGCAAGCTCGGCACCGCGCACCAGCGCTTCTTTGAGGCCGGCACCGGCTTCCTTGTTACTGATGGATGCCAGGTCGGCCTGCGCCGTGATTGGTAAAGCGAGGCCCAGCGTGGCACCGAGCAGGAGGGTTTGCAAGTGGCGTGAAAACGTAAGACGTGTCATGAACATGATTGGCTCCAGGGAGGGGAAACCGTTCATGCTACGCTGAACCGCAGCGGATGGCAGTGCCGTTTTAGTTCAATTGCGCAGCTTTGCCAGGTAGGCCTCTAGATCAGCGGCAGGGACGGGTCTGGAGAACAGGTAGCCTTGTGCGTAGTCACAACCGGCATCGGTGAGGAATTTGCGCTGGCCTTCAGTTTCGACACCTTCAGCAATCACCTTGAGTCCTAGCTTGTGGGCGACGGCGATGATGGCCTCGCATAGTGCCTTGTCGTTGGTGTCGATTTCGAGATCGCGAACGAAGCTCTGGTCGATCTTAAGGTAGTCAATGTCGAATTTTTTGAGGTAGGACAATGATGAATAGCCGGTGCCAAAGTCGTCGAGTGAGACCTGAATGCCGGCACGGTTGAACTCGAGTAGTCGTTCGGCCACCTTACTGGCCGAAGCGAGCAGCAAACCTTCGGTGATCTCGATTGAAATGCTGGTCCCGGGCAGGTCGAGCTGCGCGAGGTAATCGAACCAGCCTTTGTAGAGAATGTCGTCATTGTTGAACTGCACCGGCGACTTATTTACGCTGATCTGAAAATCGGGGTGATGGAGGGTGCGCAGGCGCTTCACCTCTGTTGCCGCTTCCTTGAATACCCAGTCGCCGATTTCGATGATGATGCGCATGTCCTCGGCGAGCGGAATGAAGTTCGCCGGGCTGACCATGCCCAGTTCCGGGTGCTCCCAGCGGATCAGCGCTTCGGCTTTGTGGACGGTGCCAGTCGCCATTTCGATGATGGGCTGGTAGTAAACGCGGAACTGCTTGCTCTCCAACGCGCCACGCAGGTCGTTAGAGAGGCGCATGCGCGCTTCTGCGGCCTGCTGCAGTGAGGAGGTGAAGTAGCTCGAACAATTGCGACCGGCACTCTTGGCTTCGTAGAGCGCCTGGTCGGCATGCCTGAGCAGGTCATCAATACGGGTGGCATCGTTAGGGTAGAGCGTGATGCCGATGCTGGCCGAGAGATAGACCTTCTCGCCGCCGATCTGGAAGGGGGCGGTCAGTGTATGCAGGATGCTCTCGACGATTCGGTCGATACTCGACGGATCAGTCATTTCCGTCAGGATGACGGCAAACTCGTCGCCTCCCAAGCGTGCTGCCGTATCCGATTCGCGTACGCTGTCAGTAACGCGCCGTGCCGCTTCGATCAGTAGTTGATCGCCAAGCTTGTGCCCCAATGTGTCATTGACGTCCTTGAAGTGGTCGAGGTCGATGAACAGCAGAGCCAGCATCAGGCCGTCACGATTAACTTTCTTTACTTCTTGCTTAAGTCGGTCGAGGAACAGGCGGCGATTGGGCAGTTCGGTGAGCGGGTCGTAATTGGTTTCGCGCAGCAGCCGCTCTTCGGAAAGCTTCTGATCGGCGATATCGGAGAAGAGGGTGACGCGATGCATGACGTCGCCCTGTTCGTCTGCAACCGCGTAGGTCTCCATCCATTTGAGATGTTGTTCGCCACTCATGTGGCGGCTCCAGACCTCTCCGCGCCATTGCCCGGTTTCGACGATAGTCTTGTTGATGCGTGCGTATGAGAGAGGGTCTTGCTGGCTGCCTGCCAGCATCATCAAGTCCTTACCGATGGCCTGTTCGGCAGAATAGCCGGTGATTTGCGTGAAGGCCGGGTTGACGGCCAGGATGGTGTTTTCAAGGTTGACGATGATGACAGCATCGCCGATGGCGTGCTGCACAGAAGCGCTCATCTCAAGCGCCTGGAGTGTGCGCTTGCGCTGGGTGATGTCACGAAAATACCAGGCACGGCCGAGTGACTGCTTGTGATGTGTGCCGGCCTTTTTTAGGAGGGGAGCGGTGTGGCATTCGATAATGCGACCGTCTGCGAGGAGTATCTCGTCGCCGTGTACCTCAGCCTCTTCCGCGTAGACGCGTCGTACCCAGGTGCGGTAGGCGAGCGGATCACTCTGCAGACTGGCAAGATGTTCCTGGACGGCTTCATCGTGCCCCCCCTTCAATAAGCTGGTGGGAATTCCCCAGAGTTCGATGAATCGATGGTTGTACGAGAGAATACGCCGCTGCTCGTCGATGAGAAGGATGGCGTCTGGAGATGTCTCCAGTTGGCTCGAGAGAACCGCATTACGTTCTTCGAGTGGTTGCACATCACTCTTCTGGTCAGTGGTATCAGTCATCTTGGGCACTCTGGTTGGCTGGCAAGTGGCAGACGATGCTCAACACGGTGGGTAGTCAGGCAGATGCTGATCTTGCGGCACACGAAAAAGTAGATCATGACTGTAACGGCTTCATCATGTACGCGAGGGTCATTGTATGCACTCTATGAATGGCGCTCAAGCCATTGCTGCGTCGAGTCGAGCTAAGATGGATGCCATGGCCGAATGGAGAATAGCGAAAGTAGTCGACGCCGAATGAATCATTTGTTGAGCTGACGCATCGCTTGCTCAAGTCCATCAAGGGTCAGTGAAAACATGCGTCCACTGACGATATTGTGGATGATCTGTATCGAGTGACGGTATTCCCAGAGCCGCTGTGGCTCCGGATTGAGCCAGACGGCATGCGGGTAACGGTCGAGCAATCGCCCCAGCCAGACAGCACCGGATTCTTCATTCATGTACTCGATATTGCCGCCGGGCTGGACGATCTCGTACGGACTCATCGTGGCATCGCCGACGATGATCAGCTTGTAGTCATCGCCATAGCGATTGAGCACGTCTTGCAATGCGTAGCGTTCCGTCTTGCGGCGTTGGTTGTCCTTCCAGACGTGATCGTAGATGCAGTTGTGGAAGTAGAAGTACTCGAGGTGCTTGAATTCGTTGCGCGCGGCAGAGAACAGTTCCTCGCAGAGCTTGATGTGGTCGTCCATCGAGCCGCCGACGTCGAGGAACAGCAGCACCTTGACCTTGTTATGGCGCTCCGGGCGCATCTTCAGATCGAGCCAGCCCGCGTTCTGTGCAGTACCGCGGATGGTGCCGTCAAGATCTAGTTCCTCGGCCGCACCTTCGCGTGCGAAGCGGCGAAGGCGGCGCAGGGCGACCTTGATGTTGCGTGTGCCGAGTTCGATCGAGTCGTCCAGGTTACGGTAGCTACGCTCTTCCCAGACCTTGATGGCGGTGCGATTGCCGGCCGAGGGGCCGCCGATACGAATGCCCTCGGGATGATAGCCGCCGTGGCCGAAGGGTGAGCTGCCACCCGTCCCTATCCATTTGTTGCCGCCCTCGTGGCGTTCCTTCTGCTCGGCGAGACGCTCCTTGAACTGCTCCATCAGCTTGTCCCAGACGAGCTTTTCCAGTTTGGCTGTGTCCTCAGGACTCAGGTGCTTCTGCATCATCTGGCGTAGCCAGTCCTCGGGGATTTCGGCGTCGAAACCAGGCAGTTCGGTGATGCCATGAAAATAGGCACCGAAAGCGCGGTCGAACTTGTCGTAGTTCGATTCATCCTTGACGAGGCAAGTGCGGGCAAGGAAATAGAAGTCGTCAAGACTGTGCCCCGCCACCCGTTTCTGGAGTGCTTCGAGCAGGGTGAGGAATTCGCGCGTCGACACCGGCAGGCGAGCGGCCTTAAGGTGCAAAAAAAAGTCAATCAGCATGCTTCTTTTGGAGTCTGCCAGTGGGCAGCTCAGATGCGCGGCTCGGCCGGGCTGTACACGATGGCGCGGTTGCGGCCTTCGCTCTTGGCAATGTAGAGCGCCTGGTCAGCATTGTTGGTGAGATCCGCAGGGGTATCGCCATGCATTGGGAATACGGCAATGCCGAGCGAGAGTGTTGTACCGATTTGAGTTTCGCCGAAGGAGATTTTGGTTGCCGCAAATTTCTCACGGATCAGATTGGCGCGCTCCACGGCGACTTCTGTCGGCATGTTCGGCAGCATCAGCATGAATTCTTCGCCACCATACCGACAGGCGACGTCGCCCTGGCGCGAGTGATCGCGCAGGATGTGCGCGAAGCCCTTGAGGACTTCGTCACCGGCCAGGTGGCCATAGGTGTCATTGACCTTCTTGAAGAAGTCGAGGTCGATGAGAATGATGCAAAGCTGGCTGTTCTCGCGTTTGGCGCGGGATAGTTCCCGATTCAGTGTCTCGTCAAGGTAGCGGCGGTTGTGCAGGCCGGTGAGTGGGTCACGGACGGCCTGTTCACGCAGCTTCTCCTGGAGCTTAGTGATTTCGTCGTACTGTTCGCGCAGTTCGGCATTGGCCTTGGTTAGCGCAATTTCCATCTGCTTGCGCTCGGTGATTTCCTGTGTGACAACGGCGAATTTGCCAGGTGACGGACTGTAGGAGTCGGTAGCGAACCAGCGACAGGTCTTCTGTGAGAATTTTTCGAATCGCTTCGGCTGGCCGGTCAGGGCGACCGATCCGAATTGCTCGAGCCAGTCGTCGTCACTGCCTTGCAGCACTTCCTTGGCGCGCTTGCCGATCAGGCTTTCGCGCGGCATGCCAGACACCTTCTCGAAGGAGGGATTCACTTCGATGAAGCGGTAGTCGATGGGTTTGCCATCCGTGTCGCAGATGATTTCATTGAGGGCGAAGCCGTTGTCCATGGAGGTGAACAGGCCGCGATAGCGCTCTTCATTCGTTGTGAGTTGCTCCTGCAATGCGTCCTGGCGCTGCCGCTCAATGCGAAGCGCATATTGCACCCGCGCCAGGCGGAACGAAACAAGCATGAAGAGCGCCGCAAGTAATGCGCCGCCGCCGATCAGGCCCCAGAGCTTGTAATCGCGTGTTTCCTTTTTGGGCGGTGGCGGGGTTGGGTCGAAAATGAAACCGGCAAGTGATATTTCCTTGTCGATCTTGCCGATGCTCATATAAAACTCGTTGATTTTCTTCCAGTGTTCCGCACTTTGGCTACCGATCTCGGTTTTGTCGGACTCGATCAGTGCCTGCATCTGCCTGCCCTGGGAGTTCAGGAATTCGAGTTCGCGGCGCTGTGAGTATTTGCTGCGAATCAACTCGGCAATCTCGGCCTGGTGCATCATCGCATACTGCCAGCCGCGCAGGCTGGCTGCGCGAAAGGCACGCACCTTGTCGCCATCGTCCGTGATCATGTGTTCGGACGTAAACAGGATGTCGCCGTAGAAATCGATGCCAGCGCTGCCCGGTGCATCGACCTGGTAAGCGAATTTCGCACGCTCCAGAAGGTAGGCTTCGCTGAGCAGCGAGCCTGACATCGCCTCAACCTTGCCTTTGATGAGGTCTTGCGGGTCGTAACTGTGCTCGACCTGGATGATGCGGTTCGTCAGCCCCAGCTTTTTCAAGTAGGCCATCACCTCGTCGGCCTGTGGGTCAAGCATTACGCGCTTGCCGGCGAGCTCCTGGACACCGCGGCCCTTGCTGCGCGGGCGACTGAGCAGCACCGTCGGCGAGTGCTGGAAGATCGTTGCCAGTGCCACGACGGGCTTGCCGGCAGCACGCTTTAGCAGCAGGCTGCTGTCGGAAACGCCGAATTCGCTCTTGCCGGCGACGACGTTGATGACGGGATCGGCGTTCGGCCCGCCTTCGGCGATGGTCACGTCGAGGCCGGCTTCCTTGTAATAGCCCTGTTCGAGTGCCGCGTAGTAGCCGGCAAACTGGAACTGGTGATCCCGGTTAAGCTGCAGCGTCACCTTGTCCAGTGCCGTTGCGGGGAAGGCGATCAGTGCACCGAGCAGCAGCAGAACTTTCGTCAACGGAAGGGCTTTCATCATCGGTGGTTCCTAGCCATGAATACCAGACGTTCGAAGAGGTGGACATCCTGTTCGTTTTTGAGCAATGCACCATGCAGCGGCGGCACGGTAACCTTGTGTTCTTTAGAGCGCAGTACCTCGGGTGGGATGTCCTCGGCCAGCAAAAGTTTGAGCCAGTCAATCAGTTCGGAGGTCGACGGCTTCTTTTTGAGGCCAGGAATTTCGCGCAGTTCGAAGAACACTTCCAGCGCCTCGCGCAGCAGCGCCTGTTTGATGCCAGGGAAGTGCACGTCGACAATGCTTTGCATCGTTTCCCGATCCGGGAACTTGATGTAGTGGAAGAAGCAGCGGCGCAAAAACGCGTC
>CAZAOQ010000089.1:2497-12156 GCA_964486795.1 uncultured Rhodocyclaceae bacterium | reverse complement strand
TCGCAGTGGAAACAGCCGATGACATCGAAACCGAGATCAGTGCTGCAGCTTGATTCAAGGTCGGGTGGCGAGAACGAGAAGCCTATCGGGAAAGGGTCGTGTGGACGTCTCGTAGGCTATTCGCGATGAGCTTCATTAAGCTCATCGCCAGGGCGACTTTTCCACATTAGCAATGACAATGCGCGCTATCCGTTCTCCGGCAGCGCAATGAGGACCATATGAAGAAATACGACGTCATTATCATCGGTGGTGGTATCAATGGTCTGACCGTTGGCTGCTACCTGCAAAAAGCCGGCCTCTCGGTTGGCGTGTTTGAGGCCCGAGGCCAGTGCGGTGCGCATTGCGACACCATTGAACTCGGTCGCCCCGGCTTCCTTTTCAACACACATGCCAGCTGGCTGGTGCCGGCGATGAGTCCGGCGATGGCTGACCTTGATCTTGAAGATTTCGGTCTCGACCTGCGCGGCACTGACGTGATCTTCGCCATGCCGCATGGCGACGGTACGAATACCGTGCAGGCACTCGATCCTTCGGTAACCATGGCCAGTGTCGCGCGGCATTCCGAGAAGGATGTCGCTGTGCTCGGCAAGATGCTCGAATACGGCATGATGAATATGGAAGAGGCCATGGAGGTCAATGGCCTGATGCAGTTCGCGCGGCCCACCATGGCGCTCGCAGAACGTGTCGCTAAGCTCAACGACGGATTGTGCAAGCACCTCGGTCTGCCGATCGACGGCGATGATGTCATGCGCATGACCGGTTTTGAGCTGCTGGAATTGGTTTATGAGTCGGAAAAAGTGCGGTCGATGCCCGGCGCGCTCGGTGAATTCACGGGTCAGTGGCCGCTTAACCATCGCGTTGCACCGACAGTGCTTGGTCTGTGCGGTATGGCACCGATGGCCGTACATACCGCTAAAGGGGGCTCACACGCACTCAATCACGCGCTGGTCCGCTGCTTCGTCAAGCATGGTGGCGAAATCTGGACGACTTGTCCGGTCAGCAAAATCCTCGTCGAGAATGGCAAGGCTGTCGGCATTAAGCTCAGTGATGATGCCGTGCTGGCGGGTGAGGAAATCCGCGCTAAGACCATCGTCTCAAATCTTTCGCTGGTGCCGACCTTCCGCGATTTGCTTGGCGAGTCGGTAATTGGCCCCGATTGGATGCGCCGTATCAAGTATTTCAATTACGACGATCCGCAGCTGCTCGGCATCTACTACGCGTTGAAAGATGCGCCGGTGTTCAAGTCAGCAGAATACGATCCAGCTATCCAGCGCTGCTGGGTTGGCTATTTCGGCAACGATAACCTTGCTGACATTCGTACGGCGCAGACTGAAGTCATGTCGGGCATCGTGCCGGGTAAGACCATGGGTGGCTGGTTCAACACCACGCTGGCCGATCCATCGCAAGCGCCCCCCGGCCAGCACACCGTCTATTCATGGATTACCGTGCCGCCCAATCCACGCAAGTGGGGCAACAAGACGCTCAACGGCTGGAACACCTGGCGCGAAGGCCTCGGTGATGCGCTCGCCGACAATATGGACGATCTCTACGAGCGTTTGGCACCGGGCTTCAAGGATTTGATCATTGAGCGCCACACCAACACGCCGATGGACCAGCAGAACTCTAACCCGTCCGCGATTCGCGGCAACATGATCGGAGGAAGCGCGATTCCCGAGCAGGCTGGCGAGAACCGCCCGCTACCCGGCGTTTGCGTGAATGGTGCTGCACGCTCTTTCATCCCCGGCCTGTACCTTTCCAACTCAATCCATCCCTTCGGTGCGACGCACCTGGCATCCGGTTATATCGCCGCTGGCGAGATTGCCGAAGACCTCGGCTGCCGCGAACAGGCCTGGTGGGGCAGCAAGCCCTTCGAGTGGTTTTTCTCCAACATGGGCCGCATTCCGATGAATCTGGGCGTTGCCGACAAGTGGAAGGTTTGAGGACAGAACATGAGCACTGAAACCAAATATGATGCATTGGTCATTGGCGGCGGCCCCAATGGCTTACTGTGCGGCGCCTATATGGCCAAGACCGGGCACAAGGTGGCGCTGTTCGAACGTCGTCACGAAACCGGTGGCGGCCTCAACACCGACGAGTATTACGGCTTCCGCTTCAACCTGCACGCCATCTATCATCTGATGGCCGAAAAGATGCCGGCGTGGAAGGATCTCGATCTCGCCAATCTCGGCGTGCGCTACCTGTATCCCCATGTCGTTGCCGCATTTCCGTTCAAGGATGGCAGCTCACTGATCTTTACGCGTGACGTCAAGGAAACGGCCGAGTCGATCGCCCAGTACAGCCAAGCCGACGCTGATGCCTACCTGGCGATGTGGGCAGAATTCCAGCCGATGCTGGATGACTACCTGATTCCGATGACCTACGAGCTGCCAAAGCCGGCACTCGACCAGCTCGCCGAATTCGGCGAGACCGAAGTCGGCGCCAAGCTCGCTGAGATTTCCGAAATGAGCTGCCTGGAAGTCATCGATCATTACGGCTTCCAGCATCCGCGCGTGCGCATGGCTTTACTCAGCTTTCCTGCGATGTGGGGCATCCACCTTGCTGACCCGCTCGGCTTTCTGTACCCACTCTACCTGTGTCGCATGATGGACGCGGCTTTCGTCAAGGGCGGTTCGCATCGTCTCTCCTCGGCCATTTACCGCAGCTTCGTGCGCAGTGGTGGCACGGTCATTGATGAGAACGAAGTCACCAAAATACTCACCGAGAACAATCGGGTTACCGGCGTCGAACTGCAGGACGGCCGCAAGTTTTTCGGTGATGCCGTGATCTCGACGTTGAATCCGATGCAGACCTTCAAGCAGCTATTACCGAAGGACGACGTGCCTTTTGCCTTGCACCAGGCCGTCGACAACTGGCGTTGGGAAGAGCGTTCCCTATTCGGTCTGCATTTGGGTATCGATGGCGGTGTGACTTATAGCGCCAAGGACTCGCGCGTGAATCAGGCGATGACCGTATTCATCGGGTTAGAGACAGAGGACGAACTACTCGATCATCTCGACCGCGTCGACGCCAAAACGAACAAGGGCCCTGAGTGGCTGCACATCGCCCAGCCCTCGCTGTTTGACAAGACCATGGCACCGGACGGCCATCACACTATCCGCGCCGAAGCCATCGTCGCCTACGATCCGGACTGGCGCGCGCGCACCAAGGAGTTCGGTGACGCCTGCCTTGATCTGATCCAGCAGTATGCGACGGTCGACAAGATTGTTTTGCGCCGCGAAGTTTCTCCGGTCGACATCGAACAGAAGCTGACGACCATGCACCGTGGCTCCTACAAGCACGGTGCCTATTCAACGCTGCAGCTTGGCTATTTGCGTCCCAACGACCTGTGCTCGTGTAGCGAAACGCCAGTCGATGGCCTGTTCCTCGGCGGCGCCTCGATGTATCCGGGTGGCATGATCCTTGGCGGCCCCGGCTATCTGGCAGCGCAGGTTGCGAACGACTATCTGGGCGATCCGGTCAGCAAGTAGACCGGCAGTGCGGCGAATTCGTAGCATCCGGAGAGGATGCTACGAATGCTGGCTAAATCCGGCTTGCGGGATGCTGATGACCAGCGCAGAGAAGCCGTAGAGCAGGCCGTCCATTTCGCTGGCGGCCCGCAGTGCGTCGCTGGAATCTGCGAAATTGATGAAAAAGACATACTCCGGGCCGCGGTACTCTCCTGAGAGTACCAGTTGCGAAATCGAAACGATTTTCCCGTAGCTTGAAGCGATCAACACCAGTGCTTCTTCGATCTGGCGGTTATTCGCAAGCGCTTCCAGTGCTTTCATCTCTTGCCGGCGCGAATGCACGGCAGGGGATGTCTTGATATGTGTTTGCATGTGAGATTCTCCGTCTGAGCGCCTGTGGTGAATGACGCGGAACGCAAAACGAAGAATCTAAATTGTGGCGTAGCGTTTGGAAATACTCCGAATGCAGTATTTGTATCGGCGCTACGCCACGTCTGGCGGGTATTACTTGATGGCAGCGATGCGGTTCAACTGTTGCTCCAGTTGATCGACAGGCAGGGCGCCGGGAATGCGTTCTCCGTTAGCAAGGAAGATCGTCGGCGTGCCGCGCACATTCAGTTTCTGGCCGAGGGCTACCACCTTGTCGACCGGTGTTTCGCAGGTGCCAGGTGCCGGGGCGGTGCCGCTGACCATATAGCTGTTCCATGCCTTTGAGCGGTCGGTTGAACACCAGATGGCCTTGGCCTTCTCACCCGAGTCGGCGTTAAGAATCGGGTAAAGGAAGGTGTACATGGTGATGTCGGTCATACCCACCATTTCACGCGCCAGCTTTTTGCAGTAGCCGCAATTCGGGTCTTCGAAGGTAGCGAACACACGCTTGCCATTGCCACGCACCGTCTTCACTGCCAAATCCAGCGGCAGTTCGGAGAACTTGATTTGCGAGAGCTTATTGCGGCGCTGCTCGGTGAGATTCTTGCGATTCTTTACATCAAGAAGATCGCCTTGGATCAGATAATTACCTTTTTCATCCGAATACAACACGTCGTTGCCAATGCGCACCTCATAAAGCCCTGGTGCTTCCGCCTTGCGAACTTCGGTGACCTTGGCGTTGGGGCCGTACATTGTGGCAATGGCTTTCTTGATGTCAGCCTCGTCGGCAAGGGCAGAGCCGGTCGAACAGGAAAGGGCGGCCAGACCGAGCAAAGCACTGGCGAGGAATTTTTTGAACATATCAGCTCCGAAAATAAGCGGTGTATCGTTGAAGGGATTGCAGCGGCAAACCCCGGTGACTTGCCTGATCAGCCCAGCGCGTAGCGCACCAGACTGCTCTTTAAGACCGGCATTGCATTGGTCAGGTTCAATCCGGTGTTGCGCAACCAGGTAAACGGTGCGGCATCCGGCTGAAACAATTGATGCAAGGCATGAGTCGCAGATTGTAACGCGATCACCTCCTCGATCCGCCCCCGTTCATAACCACGCAACAACCGCACATCGCCGCAATCGACGTGACCGGGCTTGTCGGCTAACACGGTGGCAAGCGCCTGGGCATCCTTGAAGCCGAGGTTGATACCGTGGCCGGAGAGCGGGTGGATGGTGTGTGCCGCATCGCCGATCAACGCCAGGCGCGGTGCAATCGTGCGCGGCGCGCGCATTAGACGCAGCGGGAAAGCAGCGGCTGGCGTGAGCATGGAAAGTGCGCCGAGACGTTCTTCGCCCGCTTCGGCGACGCGTCTGCAGAGTTCATCGGCGGGCAGGGCCAGCAGTTCGCGGGCGTGACGGTCGGAGGTTGACCAGACCATGGAAATTCGCTCGTCCGGCAGCGGCAGCCAGGCCAGCACGCCATCACGGCGAAACCACTGAAAAGCCGTCTGACAATGCGGCAAGGTGCAGGCAAAATTGGCGACCACGCCCATTTGTTCGTAAGGTTTGAAGGCAACCTCGATCCCCGCAGCCTGACGCGTCCATGAATCAGCCCCATCAGCGGCAACAACCAGGCCGGCGACGAGCACACAGCCGTCGTCGAGTGTCAGACGCGCCGCATCCGCTTCGATAGCGAGGGCCTGTGGCCGTGCAGGGCAGAGCAGCGTGACATTGCCCTGACGCTTTGCCGTTTCCCAGAGTTCGCGCTGGATCAGCGAGGATTCGATGATCCATGCCAACTCGCTGACGCCGCAGTCATAAGCCGAGAATTCCAACTTCCCCTGCTGTTTTCCATTGCCATCACCGAAGATTCTCATGCATTCGACCGGCGTAACGCGCGTCGCGGCGCTGCTCAGATCGAAGTGGCGCCAGATACCGATATTGTCGAGAAAGCGTGCATTCGATGGACTGATTGCGTAAATGCGCGCATCCCAACTATCGGGTGGCAAGGCGTGTGGTGTGCGCCCCTCGACCAGTGCAATCGACAAACCGCTGGTGCGCAACGCCACGGCTAGCGCAAGACCGGCCAGGCCACCGCCCACAATGACGACATCGAACTTCTGCTGTTTGCTCATCCCGACATTGTCGCCAAGCCTTGTCGCCTTGACAAGACTTAGAGCCGCAAAGGATAATTCCGCTCCTTGCCAGAAGGATTGGCTCCCTGCACGTAGTCCCGCAGGCGATGGTGATGTAGCTCAGCCGGTTAGAGCATCGGATTCATAATCCGGGGGTCGGTGGTTCAAGTCCACTCATCACCACCAATTTTAAAAATCCCAACCCTTATCGGGGTTGGGATTTTTTCGCCCAGAGCACCAATACTGGCGCGATTCAGGACAACGATGCGTTGTCTGCGCGTCCGGAAATCTCCCCGTTTCCTTGCCCATCGTCACCTGGAGTCCTCACTATTCTCCCTTCGGTCTGTGGCTGGCCGACGCTCGCCCCTTGATTTCATGCGGGTCCTTGGCGAGCTTACTCAGGCGATCTGATGCGCCAGCCAGCCGGTGGCTTTCTCGACCTGCTACACCGATGACCCCATCGGGTCGTTGAAGCATCTGGGTCACAGTGGTCTGCTTGGTGTCCATCGTGGACGCCGTGATGTGATTGAAGATGCCACCAAGAACATGCTATTCGATCTGGAAGTCAGGCGGATGATCTTCACCACATAAATCGCTGGCTGCAGTTGTGCCACATTGATAAAATTAACGACCTATGCAAAATCAATCAGGATAACTTTGATGAAGCGCTGCGTTGTCGGTATTCGTCGCCCCGGCGCATTGGAGGTGTCTGCCCGTGACAAAGATGTTCCCCTGGTCTGGTTTCCGTCGATGGCCACAATGGCGGCCGTGTTGTCCGAAGACAACCAAGCGATGCTGCGCCTCATCTGCGATCGGCGGCCCAAGTCGCTGACTCAGTTGGCCGAACTCACCGGGCGGCAGGTTCCGAACCTGTCGCGCACCATTGCGCATAATGGAAGGCTATGGATTGGTGACTCTGAAAAAAGAGCGTGTGCGAAATCGAGCCGGTGGCGCTGGCGACCCGCTTCAGGATTCTGATTGACTGAGGCGCAACGATGACGGGGAAGGCAATGCGAGAAGGCGTGATTACGGAAGCAGACACCTGCCGCGAATTCGTCACGCCTCGGCTAGTCGACGCCGGATGGGGCGCTGCACCGCACGCCATCGGCGAGCAACGCAGTTTCACCAACGGCCGCATCATTGTGGCAGGCGGCAAGGTTCATCGCGGCAAACAGAAGCGTGCCGACTACCTGCTGTACTACCGCCGTGACTATCCCTTGGCCGTGGTGGAGGCCAAGGAAATCGGCCTGCCCGCTGAAACCGGTGTGCAGCAGGCACGCGAATATGCCGAGACTCTCGGACTCAAGTTCGCTTATGCCACCAACGGTCATCGCATCATCGAGATCGACTACACGACCGGAACTGAGCGAGAGGTGGATCGCTATGCGACACCCGCCGAGCTGTTTGCCCGCCTGACAGCCGCCACGCAATTGCCGCACGACGCAGTTGCGCATGTACTGGAGCCGTTTAATCTGGTTTCCGGCAAGGTGCCGCGTTACTACCAGCACATTGCGATCAGCCGTGTGATCGAAGCGATCCTGCAGGGACAAAAGCGCATCTTGGCTACGCTGGCGACCGGTACCGGCAAGACCTGCGTCGCCTTTCAGATCTGCTGGAAATTGTGGAACAGCCGCTGGAACCGAAGTTGGCAAACACGTGGCGAATACCGACGTCCAAAAATCTTGTTCCTGGCCGACCGCAATATCCTGGTCGATGATCCAATGGCCAAGATGTTCGCGTCCTTCGGCGACGCCCGGCACAAGATCGCTGGCGGCGACACCAGCCAAAGCCGTGACATGTACTTCGGTATTTACCAGGCGCTGACCACTGTCACCGAAGACGTGTTCCGTCAGTACCGTCCGGACTTCTTTGACCTCATCATCATCGACGAATGTCACCGGGGCTCCAGTCGTGACGAGAGCGCCTGGCGCGCCGTACTCGACTACTTCGAACCTGCCGTACAGTTCGGCATGACGGCCACCCCGCTGCGCGAGGAGTCCCGCGATAGCTACGAGTATTTCGGCAACCCGGTCTACACCTACAGCCTGCGCCAAGGTATCGAGGATGGTTTCCTGGCGCCGTATCGCGTGCACCGCGTCATCACCACCGTCGATGCCGCTGGTTGGCGGCCCAGCAAGGATGAATTGGATCGCTATGGCCGCGAAGTGCCTGACGACGAATACCAGACCAAGGACTTCGAACGCGTCGTCGCCCTGCGCTCACGCACCCGGGCGATGGCCCGGCACCTGACCGATCTTCTCAAAGGTACCGACCGCTTTGCCAAGACACTGGTGTTTTGCGTTGATCAGGAACATGCCGCCGAAATGCGGCAGGAACTGCTCAATCTGAACAGCGACCTCGTCAAGCAGTACCCCGACTACGTCTGCCGCGTCACCGCTGACGAAGGCACCATTGGCTTGACCCATTTGTCGCACTTTCAGGACGTGGACAAGCCCACGCCCGTCATCCTCACCACCTCACAACTACTAACCACCGGCGTCGATGCCGAGATGGTCAAGAACGTGGTGCTGGCCCGCGTCGTGGGTTCCCGGTCCGAGTTCAAGCAGATTATCGGTCGCGGTACACGTCTCAAGGTGGATTACGGCAAGGAATACTTCAACATCATCGACTTCACCGGCACGGCCACCAGCCATTTTGCTGACCGGGATTTCGATGGCGATCCGACGCTTATCGAAGAAGTAACAGTCGATGAGGCGGGGGAGCAAATCAGCATCACCGAAACCGAAACAGATACGCCGACGGAAGATGTGCCGGTGGAATATGAGATTGCCGAAGAGCAAACCGGGCCCGATACCGGCATCCTCATCAACGAACCACCGCCTGAACCGCGCAAGTTCTATATCGATGGCGGCGAAGTCGAAGTCATCGGTCACCTGGTCTACGATCTCGACACCGATGGCAAGAAGCTGCAGGTCGTCAAATACACCGAGTACTCCGGCCGCGCCGTGCGCACCCTGTACCCCACGCGCGAGGCGCTGCAATCGGCCTGGGCCAACCCCGACACGCGCAGCGAAGTGCTGCGTGAGCTGACCGAGCGTGGTGTCAGCTTTGAGGAACTGGCCAGCAGCAGCGACCAGCCCGACGTCGACCCCTTTGATCTGCTGTGTCATCTGGCATGGAATGCGCCGTTACTGACCCGCCGCCAGCGTGCAGAACGCGCCAGAAAGCAGACACAAGACCTGTTCGCCCAGCACGGTGACGCTGCCCGCGAAATCCTCACGCTACTGCTCGACCGCTACATCGAGCGCGGCATCATCCAATTCAATGCGCTATCCGAGCTGATGAAGGTTCAGCCCTTCGACCGCTTCGGCAGTCCTTCCGAAATCGCTACCCGCTACTTCGGTGACGTCAAGGGTTTGAAGGATGCGGTATCCCGGCTGCAGACCGCGCTCTACCAATAACGAGAACCCGATCCGATGGCACGCTCCGACCAACCCGCCGCACCCACCAAAAAAAAACCACGTACACCACGTACACCACGCAAGGCCAAAGTGCCGCTCACCACCCGCGAAAACCTCTCGGCACTGATCGGCAGTGCGCGCAAAATCCTGCGCAAGGACAAGGGTCTCAATGGCGATGTGGATCGCCTGCCCTTGCTTACCTGGGTGATGTTCCTCAAATTTCTCGACGACCTTGAAGTCATTCACGAGGAAGAGGCCGAACTCGATGGCAAACG
>CAZAOQ010000089.1:0-2397 GCA_964486795.1 uncultured Rhodocyclaceae bacterium | reverse complement strand
AACAAAATTAACGGCATCCACTTCAGTGCCAGCGAAGAAATCCACACCCTGTCGCACCTGTACGAATCAATGCTGCGCGAGATGCGCGACGCGGCAGGCGACTCAGGGGAGTTCTACACGCCGCGCCCGGTAGTGCGCTTCATGGTGCAGGTGAGCGACCCGCGCCTGGGCGAAACCGTGCTCGACCCGGCCTGTGGCACCGGCGGATTCTTGGTCGAGGCCTACGACCACATTGCGCCGCAGGTGAGCACCCCCGACCAGCGTCGCGTATTGCAGCAAAGTACCCTGTACGGCCAGGAAGCCAAGCCACTGCCCTACATGCTGGTGCAGATGAACCTGCTGCTGCACGGACTGGAAGCCCCACAGATCGCCTACGGTAACACGCTGGATCGCCGGGTCAATGAGATCGGCCATAGCGAGCGCGTGGACGTCATCCTCACCAACCCGCCCTTCGGCGGTGAGGAAGAAGTCGGCATCAAGGCCAATTTCCCGCCCAATATGCAGACGGCGGAAACCGCTTTGCTGTTCCTGCAGTACATCATGCGCAAGCTGCGCGTGGCCGGTGCGCCAGTTCCGGGAGGAAAACCCTCTTCACGTGGCGGTCGTGCCGCCGTGGTCGTGCCCAATGGCACCCTGTTTGGCGACGGCATCAGCGCCATCATCAAGGAGGAAATGCTCAAGGAATTCCGCCTGCACACCATCGTGCGGTTGCCGCAGGGCGTGTTCGCCCCCTACACCGACATCCCGGCCAAACTGTTGTTCTTTGAGCGCGGCGGCCCCACCGACACCATCTGGTACTACGAACTGCCCCTGCCAGAGGGCCGGAAGAAATACAGCAAAACCGCACCGCTGCAGTTCGAGGAATTTGCCCCAGCGATGGCCTGGTGGAATGCTCGCGAAGAAGGCCCGCAAGCCTGGAAGGTGGACTTCGCCGCCAAGCGTATCGCCGCCGTCGAGGTCGCCACGCCGCATTGGCAACGGGCGGAAAGCGAACGCAATGCCGCCATCGTGTTGGGCAAGCCCATCCGCGAACTGGAGCAGGCCGTCAGCGCCGCCGCCAACGGCCAGAAGGCTGAGTTGCAAGATCGCTTGAAGGCTCTCAAGGCTGAGCAATTTGTCCACGAACAAGCCGCCAAAACCGCACGGGCTGAAGGCGACGCCCTGTACTGGCCGATCTACAACCTCGACCTCAAAAACCCCCACGCCAAAGCCAGCCTGGAGCACGCCGACCCCAAAGACCTGATCGCCTCGATGCGCAGCCACGAGACCGAAGTGATGCGCCTGCTGGGCGAGATCGAAGCGCTGGTGGCCGAGGTGCAGGCATGACGGATCTGACGCCGAATCAGGCCGGCTACGCAGCCGTCCACGCGGACATCGTCGTACTGCTCGAAGCGGCTCGCCGCGCGGCGGCGCGCAATGTCAATGCAGTGATGACCGCCACCTACTGGTCGGTCGGCCGGCGCATCGTCGAGTTCGAGCAGGGCGGACAGGAACGGGCGGCTTACGGCGAGGTGAAGATCAAACGCTTGGGCGCTGACTTGAGTAGAGAATTTGGGCGTGGCTTCGGCTGGCGCAATTTGGCCCAGATGCGCGCCTTCTACCTTGCGTGGCCTGCTGACCAGATTTTGCAGACATCGTCTGCAAAATCTGCCACCGCTCGGATTTCGCAGACACCGTCTGTCGAATCAGCGGCAGCGGGAAAACTCCAGACGGCATCTGGACAATCTCCGGATCTGTCCGCGCTGGCCCAAGCCTTTCCGCTGTCTTGGTCGGCCTATGTGCGCCTGCTGCCGGTCAAGAACCTGCAGGCCCGCGCCTTCTACGAAACCGAGGCGCTGCGTGGCGGTTGGACCATTGCCCAACTGAATCGCCAGATCGGCAGCCAGTTCTACGAGCGCACTGCGCTGTCCACCAACAAGGGGGCGATGCTGGAAAAGGGCGAGGCGGCCGAACCCGGCGACGCCCTCACCCCCGAGCAGGCCATCAAAGACCCCTTCGTGCTGGAGTTCCTCAACCTCAAGGACGAGTATTCCGAGTCCGACCTCGAAGACGCCCTGATCCAGCACCTGGCCGACTTCCTGATGGAACTGGGCGACGACTTCGCCTTCGTCGGCCGCCAGCGCCGCCTGCGTATCGACGACAGCTGGTTCCGCGTCGATCTGCTGTTTTTCCATCGCAGGCTGAAGTGCCTGCTGATCATTGACCTCAAGGTCGGCAAGTTCGGCTACGCCGACGCCGGCCAGATGCACCTGTACCTGAACTATGCCCGTGAACACTGGATGAAGCCCGGCGAGAACCCGCCGGTGGGTCTGATCCTGTGCGCCGCAAAAGGCGCGGCCGAAGCCCACTACGCGCTGGAAGGTCTGCCCAACAAGGTGCTGGCCGCCGAATACCAGA
>CAZAOQ010000088.1:0-12213 GCA_964486795.1 uncultured Rhodocyclaceae bacterium | reverse complement strand
ATCGTGGAGAAGCGCATGGATATTGGCTCTCCGGGCATCTCGATATTTCAGCGTGGATGAGCGTGGATGAGCGTGGTGAACCTTAGAGGGTTTGTCGTTGCGACAAACGTCGGCTTACGCCCTTCAGGCTAAGCCGACCTACTCAGCGGGTCGGTACAAAATATCTGAAGGGCGCATCGTTTGACGAGGGAAGGCTTAAAATCGCAACATTCCTTTTCTCGCAGATTGGCCCGCAAGGCCGAACGCCACGCCCCTATGGAACCTGTCCGTATCTCCAAACTTCTCGCCCAACAGGGCCTCTGCTCACGCCGCGAGGCCGATGATTACATCGAACGCGGCTGGGTCTACGTTGATGGCGAGCGCGTCACCGAGCTCGGCAGCAGAGCGCTGCCGACACAAAAGATCACCCTCAACCGTGCTGCACAGAGTGCGCAGCAGGCCCGCGTCACCGTCTTGCTGCACAAGCCCATCGGCTATGTTTCCGGTCAGGCTGAGCACGGCTACAAGCCGGCCTCGACGCTGTTTACGGCGGATGCGCATTTTGCTGGCGACCGTTCAACACAAGGTTTCACTCCCACTCAGCAACGAGGACTGGCACCGGCGGGCCGTCTCGACATCGACTCGACGGGCTTGCTGGTACTGACGCAGGATGGCCGCATCGCCCGGCTGCTGATTGGCGAGGAGTCGCCGATCGATAAGGAATATCTCGTGCGTGTCGAAGGCAAGCTCTCCGACGCAGACCTGGCACGTCTCAACTTCGGCCTCAGTCTCGACGACCAGCCGCTCCGCCGCGCCCAGGTGACTTGGCAGAATGCTGACCAGCTTTGCTTTGTTCTGCGCGAAGGCAAGAAGCGCCAGATCCGCCGCATGTGCGAGCTTGTCGGGCTCAAGGTCACCGGTCTCAAGCGCGTTCGCATCGGCAAGGTCCGGCTCGGCGACCTGCCGGTCGGTCAGTGGCGTTATCTGCGCGATGACGAACAATTCTAAGCCGCGCTTATTGATCGTCTATCACACGCAAAGCGGCCACACCGGCCGCCTTGCCGAGGCGGTGCTGCAAGGCGCGCAAAGCGAGCCAGGCGTGTTGACGGTAATGAAGCGCGCCTTCGACACCACGCTCGACGACCTGCTCGCCTGCCAGGGGCTGCTACTCGGTACGCCGGAAAACTTCGGCTATATGTCGGGTGCGCTCAAGGATTTCTTCGACCGCACCTATTACCCGGCGGAAGGCAAGACCGTCGCCCTGCCCTATGCCACCTTCGTTTCGGCCGGCAATGACGGACGCGGCGCTGTGGCGCAGATCGACCGCATCGCCATCGGCTACGGCTGGAAGCGCGTCGCCGAACCGCTGATCGTACGCAAGGAAATCACCGATGCCGACCTTACCGCCGCCGAAGAGCTTGGCGCAGGGCTCGCAGCGGGTTTGGCGCTGGGCATTTTCTAGTACTTAAGACATAATCGGCAGCGTCGCCACAGGGCCTGCCATGATCCAAATTTCGCCTTCTCCTTGCCGAAAATTTGCCGTCCTTGCGTGCTGGCTTACATCGCTTCCCTGCGCGCTGCCGCTCTCTGTTGCTGCTGCAGAGCCTCAGCCAGTTCCAGCCCAGACCACGCACATCGACGCGGGTCTGCGCCAGATCGAGCACATTGTCATTATCTACGCCGAAAACCGCAGCTTCGACAATCTCTACGGCCTTTTTCCGGGTGCAGACGGCATCGCCAATGCGCCGCCGAGTGCCCGCACCCAGACCGATCACGATGGTCAACCGCTGGCCAACCTGCCGCGCGTCTGGAACGACAAAGAAGGGCACTTCCGTCACGAACTGCCCAATGGCCCCTTTCGCCTCGATGCCGAACCCTACCGTATGGCACTGGACGTGCGCACGCCCGATCTTGTGCATCGCTACTATCAAAACATCGAACAGATTAACGGCGGCCGCATGGATCGCTTTGCGGCAGTGTCCAATGCCGGCGGCCTGGCCATGGCTTACTACGATGGTGCGCCATTGCCGATGTGGAAATATGCGAAGAACTACGTCCTCGCCGACCACTTCTTCATGGGTGCGTTCGGCGGCTCCTTTCTCAATCATTTCTGGCTGATCTGCGCTTGCACACCGAGCTTCCCGGATGCGCCGGATAGCATTCGGGCACAAGTCGATGCCACGGGGCGTCTCAAGCGTCGCGCCAACTCACCGGCCAGCGCACTCATGGGTCCACCCACGGTGCATGACGGTCGGGTGACGCCTGACGGCTATGCGGTCAATACCTTGCAGCCGCCCTACCAACCCAGTGCAGCGCGGCCGGTCGCCGGCGGCGATCCACGCTACGCCGACCCGGCACAGAATGTATTGCCGCCGCAGGAAACGCTGACTGTCGGTGACACCCTGTCGGCGAAGGGCGTTTCCTGGGCCTGGTACGCCGATGGCTGGCAGGCCGCGCTAGCCGATGGCATGCAACCGGGCGAACGACCGCGCACGGTGATCTATGGGCGCACCGCCGGCCAGCCCAGTCTTGAGGCGCATCATCAGCCCTTTAATTATTTCGCCCGTTTCGCTCCCGGCAGTGCAGCGCGCAACCTGCATTTGCGTGACGGTAGCGATTTCCTGGCTGCCATCGATGCCGGTACGCTGCCGCAAGTCGCGTTCTACAAGCCGGGCAGCGCCGTCAACCAGCATCCGGGTTATACCGATGTACTGACTGGCGATACCCACATCGCCCGGCTCATCGCCCGTCTTCAGGCTAGTCCGCTGTGGCCAAAGATGGCGATCATCGTTACTTACGACGAAAACGGTGGCTATTGGGACCACGTCGCCCCGCCCGTCGGCGCTGGCCATGGTGACCGCTGGGGGCCGGGGCCACGCATACCGACGATCATCGTCTCACCCTTCGCACGCCGCCACTTCATTGACTCGACACCTTACGACACGACATCTATCATCAAATTGATCACACGCCGTTTCTCTCTCCAGCCGCTGCCCGGCGTGCGCGAGAAAACCGGTGATCTGACGAATGCCTTCGATTTCCAATCCCCTCCGAATCCTTAGTCCATGACCTCCAACGCTTCCAGTCTCGTCTGGCGCGACGAATACTCGATCGGCGTCGCCGAACTCGACGAACAGCACAAACGACTCCTCGAACTACTCAACAAGCTCAGCACCAGCGAAACCGGCTTCGCCTCTGGTGTCACCCGTCCAAACAACCTGATGAAGCTGCTGGATGAACTCAACGAGTATGCCGCCTTTCATTTTCTCTGCGAGGAGAAACTGATGCGCGAACATCTGCCCACCGATGAAGTCAGTGCGAAGCATCTGATCGCCCATCGCTCGTATTGGCAGGCCATCAGCAACTTCACACGGCGCCACGAAAACAACGAGTCGAATGTCGCGAGCGAACTGCTCGCCTACCTGAACCGCTGGTGGCTCAATCACATTCTTCAGACCGACAAGAAGCTGGGTGAATTTCTCAATTTCAAAGGCATTCATTGATTATGAACACTCCTCCTCATATTCCCGCCCGCCCCCCGCCGAGCACTTGGCATCTTCATCTGATCCGCTTCTACCGGGAACACGGACTTCTCGCCACGCTGCTCTTCATCATCACCACCACGACCCTCGCGACCGGTATTTCAAGCGCGCTGGCCGAAGTGCTGCGCGATACGCAGTGGTTCGACAATGAAACCGCACTGATCATTGCTGTCAGCGTGATCGCCATGCTGATATTCGTTCTCGCCCAGGCGCTGATCAACCGCCTGCTGCTCGGCCGGGCGATTTCCGGCTTCGTTGGAGAAGCCCGGCAGTGGGCGGAAACTGATATGCAACGCATCGAGAACTTCGAGGCCATCGCCCAGCACCTGCAGCAGGTATCGAGCTTCAACGATGTACTCGAAGCACAGCTTCATGAGGCCACGCGCATCACCGAAGACGCCGCGCTCGACATCGTCACACGCATGGACCGTATCGCCCAGGAAGGCGACAAGCTGTCCAGCGAAATCAAGGATTCAGTGAATCGCTCCAGCCTGCTTTCGCAGCAATCGCAGACGCAGATCGAGAGCAATATGTCCTCCGTCACTGACCTGCTTTCCTACCGCAAACAGCGCGAAGTCGAGCACAAGGCAGCCCAGGAAAGTGTTCAACGCGTCGTCAATGAAATTGGCTCGCTATCGCCTCTGGTCAATCTGATCAAGACTATTGCCAAGCAGACAGAGCTGCTGGCACTCAATGCTGCCATCGAAGCGGCACGCGCCGGGGAGGCTGGCAGAGGCTTCGCTGTGGTCGCCGACGAGGTCCGCAAGCTCTCCAATCAAACCTCCGAAGCTGCCGCACGTGTCACGGAGGGCATCGAAAAAACCTCGGGTGCAATCATGAAGGAGCTGACCGTCACCCTCGCTATTGACGCTGGTGAGACCGATCAGAAACGTCTTGGCGAGATCAGCACGCGCCTCACGGAGATGGGTAAGGACTACACCCAGGCACTGGGCTATCTCCAGCACCTGACTGCCTCGCTCGACACTTCGACTGAGAAGATCACTCAAGATGTGATGAATACGCTGAGTAACATGCAATTTCAGGACATCGTGCGCCAGCAGCTCGAGCAAGTGATCGCCGGTCTTGGCCAGCTGAGTCTGCATATGGAGGCACTGGCCGATGGTACACGGACCTGCATCGTCAAACCACTCGAAGTTCCCGGTATTGAGCTGCGACTGGCCACGCTACAGAAAGGCTATGCCATGCAAAGCCAACGCGACGCCCATACACGTGGCATAAGCGGAGAGTCCACTATCACAGCGGCAAATGAGCCCAGCGCGGGCAAGCGTGTCGAGTTGTTCTGAGCTGAGGGAAGGCGACTCCAGAGATTGACGCCGGATGGACTAAGCATATCCACCCGGCAGCCGTCAGTTCTGCGTAAAACGTTGAGTCTGATGCCGGGTCAAAAGACCGTAGGTGCACGATGGGCACATCCTGTGCAAATCAGGAGCAGCAAGACCATCGGGGCCATCAGGCTGTGATTGCCTTGCACTGTTTGAGGCAGGCGGCGCAAGCATCGGCGCAGGCCTTGCATTCGGCATGCTTCTTCTCGTGCTTGCGGCACTCGTCCTCGCATTCCTTGCAGACATCAATCGCCATCACGGCGAGCTTGTCGGCGTAGGGCGAACCTTGCCCTGCCAGCGTTTCCAGTGCGCGGCAGATGGCGATAGTCTGATTGACGGACTTCGCGCAGGCGGCCATTTCCCGCTCGCCGTTGCCAAGCAAGACCAGACAATGAGCCAGACAGAGTTCACCCTTCTGCGCGCAATCACCGGCCGCCTGCATCAGCGCATCCAGCTTGGCTGAGGCAGCGTGTTCGTGATGGTCGTGGCTATCGTGACTGCCGTGGTCATGTTGATCGTGACCAACCTTGTCGGCGGCCAGCGCACTCGCCGTAAATGCTGCCGCCACTGCGGCGCCCGCACCCTTCAAAACCGTTCTTCTATCCAATTCATTTCTCCTGTCGATGGGAACAAACTACGGCTTGATTCTAAGCGAGGACACTGCACGCCTTACGCCCTACAGCTCAGACTTCACTTCAGCGGCTTCGCCAAGACCTCTTCAGCAAGTCGCTCGTCGAACGCAGCCCCCTCGGCGAGACGCTGGCGCAGCTTGATGAAGTCGATGGTGTCACGGCCCGTCAATTTCTTGGTGTTAAATGCATTGAAACCCAGCCAGGCCTCATTGTTCATATTGGCCTGCAGCCAGTGACGGTTCATATTTTTTGCGGCATCCCAGAAAAACTTTTTCTTGGCACGCATGCTGTCGATCGAAGTCTGCAGGCAATTCGGGAACAGGTTAGCGAAATTCCAGATCAGCGCGTGAATCTCGGCATCGATCCGGCTGAAATCCAGGGTGCATTCTGTGATCAGCACGCGCGCGGCAGCCTGCTGCGCGGCGGGGATCAGCTCGCCATAGACGATCTCGCCATCCTCCAGCCAGGTGTCGGTGCGCACCAAGGGATTGCGTACCCACTCATCCATATTCCTGAGCACGGGCACCACCTTGCTGATCATGCCCTTGTGCTTCATCTTGTAAGCGCTCCACAGCTCGCAGGAAACGCAGTTGTAGATGGCATCTTCAATGCTTAGAAACCAGGGCAGGAAATCCGTCGAACCGCCCACGGGTGCGGAGCCGTGGCGCGGCCCGGCCTGCCCGAACATGGCCAGATCCGAGGACACTGTCAGGTCAGCAGCGAGGCCGATCTCCTGGCCACCGGCGACACGCATACCCGTCGCGCGGCAAATGACGGGCTTGCGACATTCGAGAACGGCATCGACCATGCGATTGAACAGGTCGATGTAATCGCCGTATTCATGCGGCCGCTGCGAATAGTAGGCGGCGTACTCTGCGGTGTTGCCGCCGCTGCTCCAAGCCTTGTCGCCCTTCGCTGCAAACACCGCGGCCACGACCGAGCGGTCGCTCGAAGCACGCTGGAAACCGGCGATGATGCCCTTGACCATCTCGGTCGTGTAGGCGTTGTGCTGCGCCGGATTGTTGAGCCAGATCCAGGCCGAATACAGCCCGTCGACCGGCTGACCGCTGGTATCGAGCAGCGGCCGTTTCTCGAAAATCACGCCCGGCGTCTCGGTGGAAAAGTGTTCATCACCGAACAGCGCGTGATCCTTCAGCGCGTGATCGCGTGGCAGCCAGTCGAGGGACATTCGGGTGCTCCTTGAATAATTTGAGGGGTGAAGTTTGAGAGGTATGACGTTTTCAGATTAGCCGCAACGTTCAGCCAGGGCAGTTGTAGGTCGGGTTAGCGAAGTAATTGGGCCGCGGCCAAAAATCGTCCCAAAGGTCAATCGCCTGCGAATTGTGTTCTATAAATATCAACAACTTAATGCGATTGACTTGAGAGCGCAGCGTAACCCGACCTACATATACGAATCAAGCGCGGTTCTAATCAAAATCCGGCCTCAGCACGACACGCTGCATCAACTCGCCGCGCTGCGCTGCGGCAAAGACTTCGCTAATACGGCTCATCGGTTGAACTTCGATGAACGGCGCCAGGGCAATGCGTCCATCCAGACACATACGCAGCACTTCGGGATAAGCATCGGGCGCACAGCCCCAACTGCCGATGACTTCGGCATCAAGGGCCATCAAGCGCGACAGGTTGAAGGGGATTTCTGCCGCGCCATAGCCCACAATGACCAGCTTGCCGACGAAGGATAGCAGCGCCAATGCGAGTGCTTGCCCCGACTTGCTACCGCTGACCTCGAAGATCTTCCAGCCCGGCCCTGCCGGCAGACCCTGGCTCTGACACCAAACCTTGAAATGCTCCCTGACCTGCGCCTCGCTCAGGTCTGCTGAGTGGATTGCAGCATCGAGGCCGTAATCCTGCATCCGCGCCAGACGTTCTGCATGAATGTCGATGCCGACCACGACGGCAGCACCAAGCGCCTTCGCCATCTGGACCATGTAGCCGCCAACACCGCCGCCAGCACCGATCACAATGACCCGGTCACCCGTCGTCAACTCTGCCCGGCGTGCCGCCTGATACGGTGTGCTGACCGCGTCGGCGACTACGGCCAGATGTTCGAGCGGTATGTCGCCATGTTCGCCGCATTTGCTGATCACGCACAGATCGCGCTCCGGCAGCGCGATATGGCTGGCGAAGCCGCCCTGTATTCCCATGGAATTACCGGGCATCTTCTGAGCAAGGCAGCGGTTGGCACGTCCGCTGCGGCATAGCTCACAGTCATGACAGGGCAATACCGCCGGCACAATGACCTCGCAGCCAAGCAATGATGGTTCCGCATCGGCACAAGCCACCACCACGCCGGCGATTTCATGTCCCAGCGTCAGCGGTGGCGGCTGGCGTGTCTTTACGCCCGCGTAAAAATACGAGAGATCCGTATGGCAGACCCCGCAGCCACGAATCTCGATGAGCACCTCGCCGCTTGCCAGTGTCGGCATGGGTAGCGATACCCGACGCAACTCGCCCGGTGCGACCATCTGCCAGGCGTGCATCGTTTGAAGGCTCAACACTTCATTTACCAATGCTTCCAGACCGGTGCGCGTTTTTCGAGGAAGGCTGCGATGCCTTCCTGCGCATCGCTCGTCGCCATCAGTTCATCCAGATAGCGCCGTTCTGCAATAGCCAGCGCGGCGTTGAAGGCCATGCCTTCAGCCTCTCTGACTGTCTGCTTGTTCTGGAATTGCACGGCACGAGAGAGGTTCAAATAGGGTTCAATAAAAGTGCGCACTTCCGCAGCGAACAGCGCGCGTGGCCATACCCGGTTCACGAGACCATAACGCTGCGCCTGGTCGGCACTAATGGGTGCGCCACCAAGCAACATCTCGTTGGCGATGGCCGGTGGCAAGCGGCGCGGCAACAACACTGCAGCGACGGGGGCGAGTACGCCCAAGCGTATCTCAGGCTGACCGAGTTGCGCCTCATCCACCGCCAGCAGCATGTCACACGCCAGCGCCAGCTCCAGACCGCCACCCAGCGCCGATCCATTCAGAGCCACCACCGTTGGTACTGGAAAGTCATGCAGCCGCCGCACCACCCGATGAAATGCCGCAAGCATGCCGGCCACACGATCCGCCGCGTGATCAATCACATCGACGCCCGCACAGAAACACTTCTCACCCTGCCCTGTCAGCAGCAGCAGGCGCACCGATTCATCGCTTGCTGCTTTGCCCAGCGCACGGCCAAGCTCGTCGAGCATGGCGATATTGAGCACATTCACTGGCGGGTGCTTGAGCGTCAGCGTCAGCAGGCCGTCAACAAACTTGGTATCCAGAAAAGCGAAGTCATCCATTTTTCACCTCAGTTTCACCTCAAAATAAATCGTCCAAAATATCCTCACCGACACCTGACGGGAGGCGTCCGTGCTGCTCGCTATAGGCTTGGATCAGCTGGCTTTCACGCTGGCTGTAGTAATGCGCCGGCTCAATGGTAAAGAACAACGGACGATCGACCGTTGCCATGACCTCAAGCAAGCCTTCACGCAAATTGGCCACACCCTTGATCGCCAGAATCTGCTTGTCTGCGTCGTGTAGCAGGAAAACACCGGCGTCGCTGGTCACCGCATGCACGGCGACTGCTTCCAGCGGTTGCCAGGACTCCGGCGGCAATTGCGCTTCGCCGATGCCGTGCATCAGATTGCACTTCAGGCAGCGCAGGCCTTCAGCAGCAGCGCCGGCGGGTGTGTAACAGCGCTCGATTTCGTCCCAGTTTTGCCGCACGCTGGAGGGTTTTGCCGGGAGCACGGGCGGCGGCAGGACGCGACATTGATTGAAGTCGTCCTCGCGGCCGATCTGTGGATCGGTCTCCCAGTCACGCCATTCCTCGTTCAGCAAGACTTCCTCAATGTCGCCATCGCCGCCGAGATAAATGTCGATGGCCTCCGCTGCCTTGCGGCCTTGCGCCACGGCATCGATCAGGCTGGTCGGACCGAGCACCGCATCGCCGCCGGCAAACACGCCGGAGCGACTGGTCAGCAAGCTGTCCTCGCGCACCTTGATACGCCCTTGTTCATCGCATTGCACAGCGAATCCGGCGATGCACTCAACCTGCTGGCCGACGGCGGCGATGACGAGATCAGCCGGCATGCTCGTTTCGCTATCACGGACCTTTTCAAGATGACGGCGGCCGCGCACATCGGGCTTGCCGAGCTGTGTTTGCACCCAGGATACTTCCAGCAGACTGCCCGGAGAGCCGCGCCCTTCCTTGATCTCCAGAGGCATGCTCTGAAAGCGAGCATTGACGCCCTCCTCCAGGCAGGCATCGACTTCACTCCGACGTGCCGGCATCTCGGCCTGTGTGCGCCGGTAGACGAGCTCGCTCGGGCCATCACCAAGACGCACTGCCGTGCGCGCGGCATCGCAGGCGACATCGCCGCCGCCGATGATTTCAACGCGGCCATGCAGCGCCGTGATTTTTCCCAGCGCGACATCGCGCAAAAATTCGACACCACCGACCACGCCCGGCAGCGCCTCGCCCAGCACGTCGAGCCGCGCGCCGCACTGCGCACCGGTGCCAACGAACACGGCTTCGTAACCAACCGTCAACAAGCGGTCGATATCCTCAATACGTGTATCGAATCGAAACTCGACGCCGAGTTGCGCGACCTCAGCGACCTCGGCATCGATCACCTCGCGCGGTAGGCGATAAGCCGGGATGCCGTAGCGCGCCATGCCTCCGGCGGCAGGCAGTGCCTCGAATACCGTCACGGCATGCCCTTTCTTCGCCAGGTAGAAGGCGGCGGTTAGACCGGCCGGGCCAGCACCGATCACCGCAACGCGCCGGCCGCTCGGTGGCAGGCGCCGCTGTCGTTCCCGCCACGTGCCATCGTCATGATCTGAGGCCATGCGCTTGAGGCTGCGGATCGACAGCGGGTCGTCGAGATTGCCACGTCGGCAATCGGACTCACACGGCGCGTAGCAGGCGCGGCCGAGGATGCCGGGAAACGGCAGCTTCTCGCGCACCACCGCATTGGCCTCGGAAAAGAGTCCAAGACCCGCGAGCTGGACATAGCGCGGCACATCGATGCCGGCCGGACAGGCCGTGATGCATGGTGCGGTATTGGCCTGCTTCTGCGCTGCGCTCTGCGTGCGGTCGAGCAGCGCACCCGTGGGACAGACTTCGACACAGGCGTTGCAGAACTTGCAGCCTGATTCGACCAGCGTATCGGCAATTGGCCCGACCCAGGTACGGCCATGGCTGCTCTTCACTTCCAGACAGCCGACACCCCGGACCTCATTGCAAGCCACAAGGCAGCGTCGGCAGTCAATGCAGAGGTTGTAGTCGCGGTCGTAGAAAGGCTCGTCTCTGACGACGGGCAGCCGGTTCATCTGCGAGTCGTATTCCGGCGTCGTATCGGGAATGATGAGGTAGTCGGCCACCTTGCGTAGTTCACAATGGCTCATGATTGAACAGCAGCGCTCTTCGACGGCGTTGTTGAAGCAGCACATGACACGACTGCAACCGTCGCGCTGCGGGCAGGTGAGGCAGACATGCGGATGATGTTCGAGGATCGTCGCAAGCCCCGCCTGACGCGCCTTCTGAATGCTGGCGGAATGGGTGACGATGCGTAGTCCGGCGGCGACCGGAAGCGAACAGGCACGCCGCAGTGTTGTCGCCACCGTTGTTGTCCCGTGGTCACCATCAATCTCAATCAACTCGACGAGGCAGAGACCGCAGCCCGCCTCATTCTCAGGTCGGCAGCCCGAGGGCAGATCCGGATGCGCACACAGCGCTGGAATATAGACGCCTGCAGCGCTTGCCGCTTGCAGTACGGAATCGCCGGCGTGCGCTACGACGAGCTTGCCGTCGATGTGCAGCGTCACTTTTTCCTTGATTGCGGATGCACGTCGGTGCACTTGAATGACGGCGAGTCGGCTCATGGCGAGAACAAGTCGTCGTCAGTGTCATCGCTGCAGAAACCCGCCACGCGACGGATGTAGAGCGCGCCGACACGCTGCGGGCCGGTAGTTTCTTTGAAGCATTCGCCGCAACCCGCCGTCACACCCGCGTGAACGATCAGCACTTCATAGCCAAGTTCACGATAGCTTGCCGCAAGCTCGGACAGGCGCGGCTCGTCGATGGTGGTCTGGCGCTGCCAGCCTTCGTCGAGCAGCGTGTCGTGGCTCATCGGGCTCATCGCGTTCACCAGGAATGCCGCAATGCACCCGGTGTGCAGGCGTTGACACAGGGCAGGTCGGGACGATGGGCGACCGGCTTGCAAGCGGCACAGTCGCCGGCGAGCGTGCGCCGGTGTGCTTCGGCCACTTGCACTACCTCGTCGTCGTAATCATCGACGACGCTCTCAAACAATTGCTGCGGGCAGGCGGCAAGACAAGCGCGCGCTGCGCAGTCGATGCAGCAATCCGTATCGATGCTGATGTAATAGGTTCCGGAGCCGTCCTGGTAGCCGTAGTTGGCAATCATCCCTGCCTCTTTCTATGTCGCCTTGGCCGCCTGTTTCAGCACCAGCGTATGGGCGAACAGTGCCGCGCCAAGCGCACCGGCAATCTGGCTGTCACAGGGTGAGCCGACTGCGGTGACGCCCAATAGTTTCTCGATGCGTTTGACGACGCCCGGATTTTTGGCAATGCCGCCAGTAATGAAAAAGTCTCCTTCAACACCGACGCGCTCGATCAGTGCGACGACGCGTTCCGCCATCGCCTGGCAATACGCCGCATTCACCTTGTTCTTGGTGTAGCCGGCCTTGAGCAT
>CAZAOQ010000087.1:10545-12357 GCA_964486795.1 uncultured Rhodocyclaceae bacterium | reverse complement strand
ATAACCATTCCCGAAATAGAGAAGTTCTATCATATGCCACCGGAGCGTGTCGAAGGTGCGACGGCCTACTTCTCGATCATGGAAGGCTGTTCGAAGTTCTGCTCCTTCTGCATCGTGCCCTACACGCGCGGCGACGAAGTTTCGCGTCCGCTGCCTGACGTACTCGCCGAAATCGTCGGTCTTGTCGCGCAGGGCATCAGCGAAGTCACGCTGCTCGGCCAGAACGTGAATGCCTATCAGGGCTTGATCAGCGGCGACGATGCGGGCGAGGATGAAGGTGATACCGCCGATCTCGCCTTCCTCATCGAAACCATCGCCGAGATTCCCGGCATCGAGCGCATTCGCTTCACCACTTCGCATCCGCGCGAGATGAGCCAGCGCCTGATCGACACCTACGCCAAGGTGCCGAAGCTGGTTTCGCAACTGCATCTGCCGGTGCAGTCGGGTTCCGATCGCGTGCTTGCGGCAATGAAGCGCGGCTACACGACGCTCGAATATAAAAGCATCATCCGCAAGCTGCGTGCAGTGCGACCGGACATCTCGCTGACATCAGATTTCATCGTCGGCTTCCCCGGCGAGACAGATGCCGATTTCGCAGCGACACTGAAGCTCATCGAGGATGTCGGTTTCGATGGCAGCTACAGTTTTCTCTACAGCGCACGCCCCGGCACACCAGCCGCCGAGCTGGTCGACAGCACACCAGAAGCCGTCAAGGCAGCACGCCTCCAGCAGTTGAAGGCGCTCATCGACCAGCAGGCCGCCGCGATCAGCGCAGCGATGGTGGGCAGTGTGCAACGCGTGCTGGTCGAGGGCCGTTCACGCAAGAGTGAAGATGAGTTCGCCGGGCACACCGACAACAATCGTGTCGTCAACTTCCCGGCACCGCCGCAAGCGGAGCGCCTGATCGGCCGACTCATCGAAGTGCGCATCAGCGAAGCGCGTCCGCATTCGCTGCGCGGCGAGATCATTTTCGAATAAGGTCATTGCCCGGAGAACCGCACCAATGCTTGTTCTCCGCCATGCGATGGCTGAAGAGTGGCGTCCTTCCTTGTTCTCCGCGATGTGGCTTGTTCAAAACTTGCTGATTAGCAATGAGCGTCAGCAGGTATCTCGTATCGCGCAATCCGTCCCCGTCATTCCCGCGAAGGCGGGAATCCAGTGCTAGCGGGCGTCGCGGGTGTGGGCTGGATTCCCACTTTCGCGGGAATGACAAGCGGCGGCTGACAATTCTTTCTAATCACGAAAAACTTTCGCTGACCCGGTCAGCTGACAACTTCCCAATCCGCCACGCCACCGGCTTCGATACGAAACAGTGGATGCGGGGCAGGCGTCGCGATGGTTTCGATCGACATGAGTACTTCTGGCGCGCGCACAGCCAGCTTGCGTTTCAGGTGCATCCACTCGTAGTCGAGCTGCCCTTGCGTCGCGGGAAGCACCTCGGCGGCCGGCGCGTCGCCAATTTTCGAGGCATCGAAAGCATAGCCGCGCCGCGTCGCCTCGGCCTGGACTTCCCGTAGATAGGCCGAGATTGCTGCCAGCGGATCGTCTGCCGCACGGAAGCGCCTCAGTTGCGGATGCTGCGTGTAGCCACGCGTCTGATTGCGCAGCACTGCCTGAGCGAGCAGCGTCTCACGCCAAAGCGCCACAAGTCCGCGCGAGTCGAGGTACTTCGGGTGCAGTGTCCAGATTCTCATGTGGTTGCGGTCGATTTCGGTGCGTTGAATTGCGCCACTTTAATTCGATCAAGCGGCTTTTGCCACAGACCAGTCATCACGCGATAATCCGCGGTTTGCTTTCCGGCGACGGCGACGG
>CAZAOQ010000087.1:8305-10445 GCA_964486795.1 uncultured Rhodocyclaceae bacterium | reverse complement strand
CGGCGACGGCGACGGTGACCCCGGCACACCCCTTTCATGACAAACAAGACACTCGATATCGCCACACTCGGGCAGGTGTTTACGCCACCGGAGATTGTCGACTACATGCTCGGCCTGATGCGCAACCGGGGTCGGGTGCTCGATCCTTCATGTGGTGACGGCGCTTTTTCCAGCCGTCTGCCGGGCTGCGTGGCGCTTGAACTCGATGAACGCCATTGCCCGCCGGGTGCGCGGCATCTTGATTTCTTCGCCTATCCGGAGCACGAGCAGTTCGACACCATCATCGGCAACCCGCCTTACGTCAAGGCGCGGGACATTCGGCCGGATACTTCGCAGCGTCTGCGATCGCGCCTGCTCAATGGCCATGCCAACCTTTACTTCCACTTCATCGAGAAGTGCGTGCGGCAGCTGAAGCCGGGGGGCGAGCTGATTTTCATCACGCCACGCGACTTCCTCAAGGCGACCGGTGCCGCGCAACTCAATGCTTGGTTATTCGATCAGGGCAGCATGACCGATTTGATCGAGTTGGGCGATGCGAAGATATTCGCGGGGGCGACACCGAATTGCGTCATCTTCCGTTTCGAGAAGGGCAATTTCACGCGCCGTCTTGCGGATGGCCGGCACATGCGACTCGTCGGCGGGCAGCTTCTGTTTACGCGCGGCATCTACAGCGTGCCGTTGTCGAGCGTGTTCACGGTCAAGGTCGGCGGGGTGTCGGGTGCCGATGAGATCTTTAGCAACGAACGGCTGGGCAATGCGGATTTCGTCTGCTCTCGCACGGCGCAGACGGGTGAGTTGCGGCACATGATCTACCTTGATGGCATGTCACCAGAGGTGTTGCACGGCACAGCACAGCGTGAGGCGCTGGCATGGCTGGCACAGCACAAGGAGCGTCTGCTGGCGCGCCGGGTGACGAACTTCAACGAGTCGAACTGGTGGTGCTGGGGGCGACGCCATTTTGCATCCGCTGCGCCGCGTATTTACGTCAACCACAAGACGCGCAATCCGCAACCGTTCTTCCTGAACGATTGCAAGAATTATGACGGAGCGGTGCTGGCGCTATTTCCGAAGTTGCCGAAGTTGCCGAAGTTGCCGAAATTGTCAAAGACCGACCTGCGCCGGCTTGTGGACATGCTCAATGCGGTGGATTGGGCGGAGCTGGGTTTTGTCTGTGACGGCCGCTTCCTGTTTGCACAGCGCAGCTTGACGCACGTGTTATTGCCGGAGGAGTTCGCGCCGTTTGCGCAGCGCTGATCGAGGTTCAGCTCAGTGCAGTTTCTCGGGGCTGCCGCAGCACTGCTTGTACTTCTTACCGCTACCGCAGGGGCAGTCGTCGTTGCGGCCCGTTTTGGCAGCGTCGTCGACCGTGCCCCTCGTGCCACTCGTGCCAATCGCGCTGAGTGGCACGCCACCTTTGCGCTGGATGTCATCGGCGATGGCCAGGTCCGAGGATTTCTTGGCGGACCAGAAGTCATGAATTGCACTGACGAGATCGGGGAGATCGCCTTGTGCGGCCTCGATGGCGAGTTGTTCTTGTGCTGCTGACATCCACGGTTCACCGCGCTGCAGGGCGTCTTCCTTGAGCATGCCGCTGAGTAGAAAAAGCGGCTGCAGGAGTTCGGTGAGTTCCTCGGCGTGGTCGCCCACCGCGTCGTACCAGTTGCAGCCGAGCTGGCTGCCGTAAAGGTAGGCGTCAGCCCAGGTGGAAAAATCGAGGTCTTCGGGATCGTCGGAAGCGGGGTAGAGAATCAGCTCCCAGTCATCGCCGGATGCAAGTTTCTCGGCAAGATCGTTATGGAAGCGCATCAGCAGATCGATGACTTCACCTGTTTGCGCTTCGCTCTCGAAGGCGGGTTCTTCGCCGAACACCGCCGGCAACCAGTCGCTCGGCGGTATTGTTTGCGGGCCGCTGATGATGGCGCAGAGCATGGCCTGCAATTCATCGAGCAGCATCGCCTCACCCTTGAAGATTTCGGAGTCGAGGAGTTCCTCGAGGCGGTCCAGGTTGGCTTCGGTGAAAGTATCGAGGGCAGGAGAATTCATGGCGGCATGTTCCGTAACAGACGGCGGCAAGTTTAACTCCGAAAGCGATCGGGAGGAGAGGCATCTGCCACTCATCGGCCACTCAGATGACACTCAG
>CAZAOQ010000087.1:0-8205 GCA_964486795.1 uncultured Rhodocyclaceae bacterium | reverse complement strand
CACTCAGATGACACTCAGCCGACACTCATCTGCCAGTTTGAGGGCGAATGGCGGTAGACTTACCTGTTCGGTTTTCGCCGTACTTGCGGCAGACGCCAACGCTGCTGCGAATATCTTGCACCCTCACGAAACCCTTTTTGTACTCATGCAAATCAAGTATCCGGGTTCGTTCTTCAAGCTGCTGTTCATTGGCTTTTTGCTGGCGGTACTCCCGTTGGTGTTCGGCTTGATCAGCGACCGTGTCGCTATCAAGAGGCTTGCGGCGCAGAGCCAGCGGGCCGTCTATGATGCGGCGCGCATTGCGCACAGTAGCCGCGAGCTGAACGACACGGCGGTGTCGCTGGAGCGCGCAGCGCAGCAGAATGCCGTGCTGCATGATCAGGTGCTTTGGGATGCCTACCGTGAGATGAGTACGCGCTTCGTCAATGCTGGCGCGCGGTTGGCGAGTATGCCGCTCGAGCCGGAAATTCGCGCCCTGCTCGACGATCTGCTGAAACGCGAGGCGTCGATCCACGAAGCCGTTGAGCGCAGCGGTGGCGAGACAGTCGATGCGGCCGAGGCGGCGGATCGTTACGCGCTCATCTCGGCGGATTCGAAGGCACTCCTGATTCGTTCCAGCAGCTTGATTGATCGCGAGGCCGAGTCTTTGCGCCAGCTTGCCACCGAGACCGAAGAGCGCGGGCAGACGCAACTGATCCTGCTCTTGCCGCTTTCGATCTTCATCGTCGCTGGTTTTACCTATTTGCTGGCGCGGCCGATCAGCCAGCTCAACCAGGGCATTCAGGATCTCGGCGAGCGGCGTCTCGACACGAAGATCGTGGTGCAGGGCCCGGAGGATCTCGAAAAACTCGGTCGCCATCTCGACTGGTTGCGCCAGCGGCTGCTGCATCTCGAAGAGCAGAAAAGTCAATTTCTGCGCCATGTCTCGCATGAGTTGAAGACACCATTGACGGCACTGCGTGAGGGGTCTGAATTACTCGCCGAGGAAGTCGCGGGGCCGTTGTCGATGCGTCAGCGCGAGATTGTCCGCATCCTGCGGCAGAACAGTGTCGAGCTGCAGCGTCTGATCGAAACACTGTTGCGCCACGGCGAGGCCGAGTTCCGCATGGCTGCGGTGAAGCGTCAGCCAGCGAAGCCGGGGGAGCTGATTGCGGCTGTCGTGCGCCGCCAGAAGCTGGCATTCGCAGCGCGCCACATTCGCGTCGTCCAGCAGGTCGAAGATTTTGTCATGCTTACCGATGTCGAGCGCCTGCGCGTGGTGCTCGACAATCTGTTATCGAACGCCTTCAAATATTCGCCGGAAGGTGGCGAGGTCACGGTTACTGCGCGTCGTGTCGACGGCCAGGCGATTATCGAAGTCGTCGACCAGGGGCCGGGCGTGGCGACAGATGAGTGTGAGCGCATCTTCGAACCATTTTGCCGTGGCAGCGCCGATGCTCACGGCACGGTGCAGGGAACCGGGCTGGGCCTGGCAATTTCGCGCGATCACGTTCTCGCCATGGGTGGGGCCATTTCTGTCGGCGAGGGTCATGGTCGTTTCACCGTGACCTTGCCGTTGGGGGAGGCATGAGCGCCAAAACCCTGTCACAGCGGATGTATGTCTTCCTCATGGCGGTCGCCAGCGTTCTGTTGATGACCACACTTGGTGGCTGCGCGCAGGTCGTAGCGCGGCACGAAGTGGGCACCGTGGTGGCTGAAAGGAAGCCTCTCTCCGTGGCGGATGCCGCGCTGCTATTGCATTACGCGCAGGCATCGCGCGCCATGAATGGCAAGGAGCAAGCTGATGAGCTGGAGCGTCTGCGGCAGGCCTATGTCAGCGAGAAGACCGATACCGTTGCCCTGCAATATGCGCTGATCCTGTCCGTACCCGGTGCGACGGTTGCCAACCAGCGTCGCGCACTGCAGGTACTTGAGACGTTCCTGATGCCAGCTGAAGGTGAGGCGGGAGCTGGCGGACGCAAGGCCGAAGTTCAGGCGCTCGCCAGCCTGCTGCGCAGCGATCTCGTCGAGCGACGCCGCCTCGAAGACATTGCCTACAGCCAGACCCTGAAGCTGCGCGAGGAGCAGCGCCGTAGTGAGGAGCTAGAGAAGCAAGTCGAGGCACAGACAAAAAAGCTCGAAGCGCTGGTGAACATCGAGCGCCGGCTGCTACGGCGTGGCAAGAAAAGTTTGGAGGGTGAGCAATGACGCGTGCGCTCGGTCGTATTCTTCTGGTTGACGATGATGCCGACCTGCTGCGTCTGATCTCGATCCGTCTCGAAGCTGCCGGTTATGCCGTCGTCACGGCTTCGAGCGGCGCTGAGGCGCTGGCGCAAATCGCCGCCGATCGGCCGCAGCTCGTCATTACCGACATGCGCATGCCCGGGATGGACGGCAACGCGCTGTTCAACGCGGTGCGTGCCAAGGACCCGACGCTGCCAGTGATTATCCTCACCGCGCATGGTTCGATTCCCGAGGCCGTGGCCGCGACGAACCGCGGGGTGTTTGGCTACCTGACCAAGCCTTACGAGGCGAAGACGCTGCTCGATGAAGTGGCACGCGCCATCCGGCTTTCGCACGGCACGGTGGCCGGATCGGTGGCCTGCGAGGAGTGGCGGACGGCGATCATCACGCAGAATATGACCATGGCCGACCTGCTGGCGCAGGCCAAGCTGGTGGCGAGTGGCGATGCCAGCGTGCTGCTGCGCGGCCAGTCGGGCGCCGGCAAAGAGGTGCTGGCGCGCGCTATCCATCTTGCCAGTGCGCGCGGCGAGCAGCCCTTCGTCGCCGTCAATTGCGGCGCGATCCCCGACAACTTGCTTGAATCGGAACTGTTCGGCTATGTGCGCGGAGCATTCACCGGTGCCATCAAGGATCACCCCGGCCTGATCCGCACAGCCCACGGCGGTACGCTGTTTCTCGATGAGATCGGCGATATGCCCTTGTCACTTCAGGTCAAGCTGCTGCGGGTGCTCGAAGAGCGCGAGGTGTATCCGGTGGGTGCCGCGCGTGGTGAGCCGGTCGACATCCGTATCATCAGCGCCACGCATCGCGACCTCGAAGAGGAGATGCGCGCTGGCCGCTTCCGCAGCGACCTCTACTACCGGCTCAATGTCGTCACGCTGGCCATTCCTGCGCTGGAAGAGCGGCGCGACGATATCCCTCTGCTCGCCAGGCACTTTCTGCGCACGCTGGCGCAGCGCTATGGCAAGGACGTGAATGGCTTTGCACCCGAGGCGATGGAATTGCTGATCCGCGCCAGCTGGCCCGGCAATGTGCGTCAGCTGCTCAATGTCGTCGAGCAGGCCGTCGCCCTGTCGACCGGCCCTATCGTGCCGGTGGCGTTGGTGCAAAAAGCCATCCGGGAGCTCGACGAATTCATTCCCTTTGACGAAGCGCGGCGGCGCTTCGAATCCGATTACCTGATTCGTTTGCTGAAGATGACCGGCGGCAATGTTGCGCAGGCCGCACGACTTGCACAGCGTAATCGCACCGACTTCTACAAGTTGCTGCAACGCCACGCCCTAGATCCTGCGCTGTTCAAATGAGGGATCGTCTGTCGGCTTTTTGCGACAGGAAAAACCGCAGTAATTCAGGTGTTTGACACTCCAGCCCCGCACACTGTCGCAGGATTGCGACAGTGTCAGTTCGCCCGTCTTGCGAGTGCATCATTCAGGTGGCTGATTTAAAAGAGCTTGTCTTGCTGGCACGATGGTTGCTTTAGGCCTTCTCGTGCGCTGCACATTTTTAGCCATTGAGAAAAGAAAGAAGAAACCTATGGATAGCACGATGCAAGCCCCGCCCCGTCTGCTCTATCCGTCACTAGTGATTGCGGCAATCTCTGTTTCCCTGTTCAGTCTGCTCGGGATTGCTACACTCACCGGCTATCTGCCCGTCGCGCACTCGACGCCGCAGGAGCACCTGGCTGACCAGGTGGTCACTGCCCGCGACGGGATTGCGCCACCGACTGCCACGCCTATCTCTACCGCGCCACTCCAAGCGGCCGGCAGCACAAATGCGATTACCTGCGCCAGATGCGGTACTGTCGAATCGATCAGTACTGTCGAGCACAAGGGTGAGGGTAGTGGCGCCGGTGCCGTAGCCGGTGGCCTGACCGGTCTGCTGCTCGGCAATCAGGTGGGTCGCGGTAACGGCCGGACTGGCATGACCGTGCTCGGCGGCGCGGGCGGCGCCTATCTTGGCAATCGCATCGAGCAGAACATGAATCGCACGACCTCATACCGCATCAAGGTGCGCATGGATGATGGCCGTTCGCGCACCTTATATCAACGCACAGTACCCGATGTCGCTGTTGGCCGACAGGTCGAAATCGTTGGCAGCAGCGTCATGCCACGCTCTTAAACCATAAACGTAAGCCGTACCACCTATTTCGAATGTGATAATGTGGAAAAATTCACGGAACACTGAATATTTTGCCCATGTTCGCCGCACCATCCTGTTCCGCTGATTTCATCGAGGGTGCATCGCGATCTGCGGCGGTGCGTTGCAAAAACCAGTTGCTGGCTGGTTCAAGGGGGTTAGTCATTTGATGAACGCGCTGCATTCCTTGTCCGAGGACGATCTGGACGTTCCCCCACGTGGTGGTTATGACTTCGTGATGGAACGCAACGGTTACCACGTGCGTCTTGCAGACAGTTTTGAGCATCGCAGCAAGGCCAGCCTGCTTATTGAGCAGCTTTATTCGAATCGTGGTTACGAAACTCGTGGTGTCGTCGATGCCAGTGATTCATCATCCAACGTCATCACGCTGGTAGCTTCCGCCAATGACCGCCTGTTCGGCACACTCTCGATCGGTACCGACTCATCGCGCGGCCTGCTTGCTGATCGGCTCTATCGTGACGAAATAGACGAGTACCGCCGCGAAGGCCGGCTGGTTGGTGAATTCTCCAAGCTGGCTGTCGATCCCGAGCTCGGCTCGAAGGAGGTACTGGCCTCGCTGTTTCATCTCGCATATATCCAGCTTGGCCCGATTTTTGGCGTCACCGATGCCTTCATCGAGGTGAATCCGCGTCACGCCCCGTTCTACCGGCGCATGCTGGGTTTCGAGCTGATCGGCCAGACACGGACTTGCGAACGCGTCAATGCGCCAGCGACGCTGCTGCATCTCGACTTGTCACATGCGTCGACACAGATCCTTCGATTTGGCGGGACGCGCGATCCACACGAGCGTTCGCTGTATCCCTTCTTTTTCTCGCAACGCGAAGAGGATGGATTGGTATCGCGCGCACTCGATCTGCCGCGTCGCGACAGGCGTCGTGCAACACCCCGCATCCTCGTGTCACACGAGCGCCGCGAGTCCCTCCTGTCTCATGAGCATTGCAGTCATCGTCGCCCGGAGCGCATCGCCAACTGATTGATCGCTTCTCGTCGCAGAGTTCCGGTAGCATCACTGCCAGAACATCGCGGAGGCAGATGACCATGAAGTTACAGTTTCTCGGTGCCACAGGCACCGTCACCGGATCCAAGTATCTGGTCACCATCGGAACACGCCGCCTGCTCGTTGACTGCGGCCTGTTTCAAGGTCTCAAGATGCTGCGGCTGCGCAATCGGGAGCCGTTGCCGTTCGACCCGAAGTCGCTCGACGCCGTCATCCTGACGCACGCACATATCGACCACAGCGGCTATCTGCCGTTGCTGGTGAAAAATGGTTTTTCCGGCCCCGTGTATTGCACGCCGGGGACAGCTGACCTCTGTCATATCCTTCTGCCGGATGCCGGGCACCTGCAAGAAGAAGAGGCCGAGTACGCCAACCGGCATGGCTTTTCCAAACACACGCCGGCGCTCCCGCTCTACACCGAGCAGGATGCGCGGCACGCACTGCGTTTTCTCAAACCGCAAGCCTTCGAGCGTGACATCGATCTGGGTGAAGGCCTGACCTTACGCTTCTCACCCGCGGGCCACATCCTCGGTTCGGCCTTCGTCCGCTTGCATGATGGCGAACGCTCGCTGGTATTTTCGGGTGATCTCGGTCGCCCTGATTCTCTTGTCATGGCCGCCCCAACTACAATTCCCCAGGCAGATTATCTGGTAATCGAATCCACCTACGGCGACCGCCTTCACGACCCTGCCGATCCACTCGACAAGATCGCCGACATCATCAGCCGCACGGCTGCGCGTCACGGTGTCGTGGTCGTCCCGGTTTTTGCCGTCGGGCGTGCGCAAGAGCTGATGTACTACATCCATCTGCTCAAGAAGGCCGGGCGAATCCCTGACATTCCCGTGTATCTCAACAGCCCGATGGCAGCACAGGCCACCGCAGTATTCGTCAAGCATGCCGGCGAGCATCGTCTCAGCCGCGAGCAATGTGAGGAAATGACCGGATCGGTACACGTCGTAATGAGCGCCGACGAATCCCGGCTGCTCAATGCGAAGCCGGGGCCGATGATCATTCTCGCCGCCAGCGGCATGGCCACCGGCGGACGCGTTGTTCATCACCTCAAGGCATTCGCCCCCTGGCAGCGCAACACCCTTCTTTTTGCCGGTTTTCAGGCCGCTGGTACGCGGGGTGCCACGATTGTTTCAGGTGCCGAAAGCGTGAAGATCCACGGCGAGTACGTGCCGATCCGTGCTGAAGTCCAGCAGCTCAACAACCTGTCGGCTCATGCCGATTACGCCGAAATACTGCGTTGGCTCGACGGCTTCACCCGTCCGCCACGGCAGACTTTCATCACACATGGTGAGCCGGTTGCCGCTGACGTGATGCGCCACCGTATCGAGGAAGCGAAGCACTGGCGCTGCACGGTCCCGGATTATCGCGAGACGTTCGAACTGGAATGATGGAATGATGACGTCATGTCGGATGCGCAGTCACCGGTTCGATGGCTGCGCATCGGCCACCCGGCGTTTTCGATACACTGGAAAATGGTTGCCGCTTGCGCTCACACGCTACCGACGGCAGCGCCTACCGGGCTTCCTTGTTATTGGGAAACTATCGTAGGAAAAGCCAGGATAGTCGATTCCCTGATGTCGCTACAGACTCAAGTTTTGATACGTAACCAAGAATGGATGGATGCAAAACCGCGCGATTAAAACGCTTCCAGGTTTTGTAGGAGGAATACGAAAGTCGATTTAGATAATTGAATGAGAAAATTCTTCGATTAGTCTTAACGAACAGGATTTCGAATGGATGGGCAGTTCGACCAAAGTAAGCCTTTTTGAAGCTCGGGTCACCGTCCCTCGATGTCGGATTTATATCTCGATGAGGGAGTCTGTAATCGATCTCGTTGTATTCCGGTAGTAAGCACTGAATATTCCAACCATTTCTAATGAGCGTTTGCGACAGATGAATCTCATAACTCTCTATAACGCCCTCTTTCGACAGAGCTTCTTCCAAATTATAGAAACCAGTTTCATATAAAAAAAGTATTGCCTCTTGAGTCAGGGCGTAGGCCATCGTTTGCACGTGAGAAAACGGTGCTTGCCCACCGAATTTGGCTTTGTAAGATTTCGTGTAACGGTACGCGGGTGCCATGATGTTGATTGTTGAGCCAACCAGTACAGTGTCATCCTTTAGCTTGTCGATAAAATACTCAGTCCATAACTTGTCACAATAGCTTGGTGTGTATGGGCCTCTGACCGAAGCATTAACAAAGACAAAATATTCGTAAGACTTGATTTCAACCGCATGGTGTATTGCATACGCGTACCCACCAAAATCGTTATTCTTGTTCTCGGCAAAAATATACGTGACGTTTTCAAACTCAGGCAGTTCTATGGTGTGCTTGCCCGCGATGACGACGATATAGTCAAGCGATTCGGAGTAACCAAAAAGAAAAAAATGGAGGAAATTATCTATATATGACTGATTTTTTTCGTAGAAATGATAAAAAACGAGTGTCTTGTTTTTCATGCGGTTTTGCCTCTGTCATAACAAAAACAAGTTCCGTGTTGTGTGCGTTGTGCGCGTTGTGCATGGCGCACGATGGTGGGTAAGGCGGACAGTCTGTCGGGCGAAGTCGCCACGCGGAGGGAACGACTGCAGCGGTAATCTGAATTCACAATATAACCTCAGCCTTTTTTACGAGGGATCGTTCCATGGCGACCTGAGGATATTTTACGATGAATGCATTAGCTGAAGCGGATTTCGATCAAAACGATCGGCGGCATGCTCTTCATTTGAGGCGAGTCCCACATGTTGGGCATTTTCTTAAGGATTCACTGAACAAGTAGCCGCAAAAAGCCGCGCAAGTTCAAATCAAGATGAAA
>CAZAOQ010000086.1:10891-12379 GCA_964486795.1 uncultured Rhodocyclaceae bacterium | reverse complement strand
GACGCAGCAGCTTGGGTTTGGCGAGATAGGTCATGAGGCCACCTTGCGGATTTGAGCAACGCTGGAATCGGATAGCGCCGTTTCGATCTTGTCAGTGATGAAACGGGCCGTGATCGGGGTACCATCGTAATGAATAACGCGCACCAGTTTCCTCGGATCGATTTCACACTCGTTGATGAGCAGTGTGCGCAACTGCTCGCTTTCATTCTGCTCGACGACGAAGACGCGCTCGTGGCCTTCAATGAAATCGACTACCGCATCGCTGAATGGAAAGGCCCGTATGCGTAGTGTATCGACGTGGATGCCGCACGCATCAAGCTGCGCACTGGCTTCAGCCATCGCCGGGCTCGTCGAGCCGTAGAAGATGACGCCGATCGTTGTCGGCTGTTTCGCCGGGCGCAGAACCGGTGCCGGAACGAGTGTTTTGGCCGTCTCGAACTTGCGCCGCAAACGCTCCATGTTGTAGACGTAATCGGTGCCGGCTTCGCTGTACTTGGCGTAAGCGTTGCGCGTGGTGCCACGCGTAAAGAAGGCACCGCGCGTCGGGTGCGTCCCGGGAATCGTACGCCAGGGAATGCCGTCACCATCCACATCAAGATAGCGCCCAAAATCCTTGCCGCTTTCGAGGTCCTCCGCAGTCATCAGCTTGCCGCGGTCATAAATGTGATTGTCGTCCCAGTCGAAGGGCTTGCAGAGCCGCTCGTTCATGCCGATATCAAGATCGATCATCACGAATACCGGTGTCTGCAGACGCTCAGCGATGTCGAAAGACTTTGCACCGAGCTCGAAGCATTCGTAGGGGTCTTCTGGAAAAATCATCACATGCCGGGTGTCGCCATGCGAGGCGTAAGCACAGGAAATCAGATCGGACTGTTGGGTGCGCGTTGGCATACCCGTCGATGGGCCACCGCGCTGCACGTTGTAGATCACCGCCGGAATTTCCGCGAAGTAGGCGAGGCCAAAGAACTCCTGCATCAACGAGATGCCGGGGCCGGATGTCGCCGTAAAGGCGCGCGCGCCGTTCCAGCCAGCGCCGATGACCATACCGATAGAGGCAAGTTCATCTTCGGCCTGAACAATGGCGTAACGGCTGGCACCGTTGTCCGGATCGGTGCGGAACTTGCGACAGTAGCTGGAGAACGCCTCAATCACGGAAGTCGACGGCGTGATGGGATACCAAGCCGCTACGGTTGCACCACCGTACACGGCACCGAGACCACAGGCGCTATTGCCGTCAATGATAATGCGATCACCAATCATGTCGGCACGCTCGACGCGCAGTCCGACCTGTCCGGCAAAGTGCGTGGTAGCGTAGTCGTAGCCGATTTTCAGCGCGTTCATATTGGCGCCGATCAACTGCTCCTTGCCACGATATTGCTCGCCGATCAGCTTTTCAGTCTCGGCGAGATCAATTTGGATCAATGCCGACAGCGCACCCACATACATGATGTTCTTGAACAACTGACGCTGGCGCGGATCGGAATACTC
>CAZAOQ010000086.1:0-10791 GCA_964486795.1 uncultured Rhodocyclaceae bacterium | reverse complement strand
GGGAAGATGTTGCGCGGGGCAACCGGCACACCCATGCGGATAATGGCTCGGGCAAACAGTTCGTTGGCCGATGCCGAGCCGGAACCATTGACGTTGGCGAACTTGATGACAAAATCGTTACAGCCTTGGATGGCTGCGTTCTGCTTACTCATCTCTTGGGAACCTCCGCTCCAGCTTGGGCGACTTCATAGTAAAACCCCTGCATATCCCACGCACCCGTCGGGCAGCGTTCGGCACACATGCCGCAATGCAGGCACACGTCCTCATCCTTGACCATGACCCGGCCGGTCTTGAGTTCGGCAGACACATACAGCGCCTGGCTGGTATTTTTCGCGGGCGCCTTGAGGCGACCGCGCAAGTCATCTTCCTCACCATTGATGGTGAACGTGATGCACTCCGTCGGGCAGATGTCGACACAGGCATCGCACTCAATACACGTCTTGGCAGTAAATACCGTCTGGGCATCGCAGTTGAGGCAACGCTCCGCTTCGGCATAGGCGAGACGCGGATCAAAGCCCAGCTCCAGTTCCAGCTTGATGTCGAGGAGCGCACTTTCCAGCGGCTTCATTGGCACCCGCCTGCGGGCCTCCTCGGACACTTGATTGTCATAGCTCCATTCGTGGATACCCATCTTCTGGCTTACCAGATTGACGGGTGGCACCACGCGCTCGGCGACATCCTTACCGCGACAGAAGTTATCGATCGAGATCGCTGCATTGTGGCCCTGCGCCACTGCGGTAATGATGTTCTTCGGGCCAAAGGCGGCATCGCCGCCAAAGAAAACTTTCGGCAACGTTGATTGGAACGTCTGCGCGTTGAGCACCGGCATTTCCCACTTGTCAAATTCAACGCCGATGTCACGTTCGATCCAGGGGAAGGTGTTCTCCTGACCGATGGCCACCAGCACCTCATCGCATTCCATCAGCACGTCTGGTTCGCCGGTCGATACCAGATTGCGGCGCCCCTTGGCATCGTACTCGGCACGTACCTTCTCGAACAGCACGCCGTGCAGCTTGCCGCTGTCGTGGACGAACTCTTTGGGAACAAGGAAGTTGTGGATCGGAATGCCTTCGTGCAGCGCATCCTCTTTCTCCCACGGTGACGCCTTCATTTCCTCGAAGCCGCTGCGCACCACCACCTTGACATCCTCGCCACCGAGACGGCGCGCCGAACGGCAACAGTCCATTGCGGTGTTGCCACCGCCGAGGACGATGACACGGCGCGAAATCGCAGTCACATGGCCGAAGGCGACATTGGCCAGCCAGTCGATGCCAACGTGGATGTGGGCCGCTGCTTCCTTGCGACCAGGGATATCGGCGTCACGACCACGCGGCGCACCGGTACCGACAAAGACGGCATTCCAGTCATCGGCCAACAGGTCGCGCAGGCTGTTCACCCAGCAGTCAAGGCGCTTCTCAACGCCAAGATTGAGAATGTAGTCACACTCCTCGTCGATGACGCTGTCGGGCAGGCGGAACTTCGGAATCTGGCTGCGCATCATGCCGCCAGCCGACTTACCATTGTCGAACACGGTCACTTGATACCCGAGCACGGCGAGATCGCGCGCCACGGTGAGCGAAGAAGGGCCGGCGCCGATGCAGGCGACACGCTTGCCATTTTTCGTAGCGGGCGCCTTGGGTAGAAGATGCCGGATGTCTTCCTTGAAATCGGCGGCCACACGCTTCAAACGGCAGATCGCCACAGGCTCCTTATCCACACGACCGCGCCGGCAGGCGGGCTCACAAGGACGATCGCAGACACGACCCAGAATGCCGGGAAAGACATTTGAACGCCAGTTGATCATGTAAGCATCGGCATACTGGCCGCCGGCAATCGCCCGAATGTATTGGGGAACCGGGGTGTGGGCAGGACACGCCCACTGACAATCCACAACCTTGTGGAAATAATCGGGAACGCTGATGTCGGTAGGCTTCATCAACTACGCCTTGCCTCCTGTTTTCTTAATGGACGCCCATCGCCAGATGGACTTGAATTCCTCCGGCCAAACCGGAGGTGACATCGTCTCAACCGCGCTCAAAAATTCCGGCGATACCCTGACCGCCACCGATGCACATGGTCACCAAACCGTAACGCTTGCCGGTCCGCTCCAGTTCATAGAGGCACTTAACGGTAAGGATGGTGCCTGTCGCCGCAAGCGGATGACCCAGTGCGACCGCACCACCGTTCGGGTTCGTCTTGGCCGGGTCCAAACCAAGTTCACGGCTCACACAGAGCGCCTGTACGGCGAAAGCTTCGTTCGACTCAATGACATCGATGTCCTTAAGCGACAAGCCGGCACGCTTCAGGGCGAGCTTGACAGCGGGGATCGGGCCGGTACCCATGATGCTGGGATCAACGCCGGCGACGGCGTAGGACACCAGGCGCGCCAGCGGCTTGAGACCGGCCTTGGCAGCGGCCGCGGCCTCCATCAGCACTACCGCAGCAGCACCGTCATTAATTCCTGATGCGTTGCCGGCAGTGACGGTGCCGTCCTTCTTGAAAGCGGTCTTGAGCTTGGCAAGGCTTTCCAGCGTGATGTCAGATTTCGGATATTCGTCCGTATCGAACATCACCGTACCCTTGCGCGACTCAATCGCGACAGGGGTAATCTGCGACTTGAAGTGGCCGGCGGCGATGGCGGCCACGGCGCGCCGCTGGCTTTCCAGCGCGTAAGCATCCTGATCTTCACGACCAATCTTGAATTGCTCGGCAATGTTCTCTGCGGTGATACCCATGTGATTCGGGCTGAACGGATCGGTGACCGCGCCAACCATCATGTCGATCATCCGCGTGTCACCCATGCGGGCACCGAACCGAGCGGCGGGCATCAGGTAGCCGCCACGACTCATGGTCTCAACACCACAACCAACGGCAATATCGGCTTCTCCCAGCTGGATCGCATTGGCGGCTGTAACAATGGCCTGCAGACCTGAGCCACAGAGGCGATTCAGCGTCAGCGCGCAGGAGTGCTGCGCCATACCGGCTTCAATCGCGACGACACGGGAAACGTACATATCCCGGGCTTCGCCGTGAATGACATTGCCGCAGACCAGCTGCTCCACCTGGCTCGCATCGAGCTTAGCGCGAGCGATCGCCTCCTTGACCACCAAGGCGCCGAGCTTCGAAGCCGAAAAATCTTTCAGTGTCCCGCCAAAACTGCCAATCGGGGTACGGGTACCACTCACCACCACCACTTCACGTTTGCCTGACATCGTCGTTCTCCTGAAAACCGAATCAACCTACCCAACTGGCCACCCAGAAAAGTGCGAGCAACAGCACGCACAACACCAGGCTGCGCCAGACCAGTCCAATTGCACTTTGCATGAAGTCGGCATCGGCTTCCTCGCCGCTACCCAGTTCGGGACGTTCACTAAACCTAACTTCGCCAACCTCCTGAACCGGTTGGCCAAGACGCACGCCAATGGCGCCCGCGCCGCTGGCCAGCAGTATACCGGAGCTGGGATCGGGCCAACTTGCCGCCTGGGTTCGCCAGCAATAAACCGCATCCTCAAAATTGCCCACCATGGCGAAGGCCGCAGCTGTGCAGCGCAAGGGCAACCAGTCGATGAAGAAAAAAGCCTTGCGCGCCGTTTCTCCAAAAGCCCCGAACTCGACGCCGCCCCATTGGTCCCGAAAAAACAGCGTCAGACGATAGAGCATCGCGCCGGCCGGTCCAAACACAATGAAACAGAATAGCGGTGCGAAGACATGATGGTGTGAGGCAAGCAGTGCCTCCTCGATTGCGACGCGCGCCAACTCTTGAGAGCTCATGCGCTCGGCGCTGCGACCGCGCCATTCTCCGACCAACGCGCGCGCACGATCCAGCTCGCCCATGCGCAGAGCCAGATGAGTGTCAGTGAAATAATGGCTGAACTGCCGGAACCCCATCGTCAGATATAACACCACGACGTTGAACGGCAGCACCAGCAGCGGCTGCCAGCGGGCGAGGATAATTTGCAGTGCCAGCATCAAGCCAACAGGGGGCAGCAAAGCAAGTAGCCAAGCCACTGTGCCATGAGTGCGCTGACCATCATTGAAATGCTCCTCAATATGGCGCGCGTACCGTGCCAGCGGCTCGCGCACGAAGCGCTGCTGTGCGAGCGGACGAATCTGCTCGAGGATCAGGGCAATGACAATGGAAAAAAGGGACATGCCGAACGAAAACACGGATCAAACAGCGCTTCACGATACCACAGGACAAGCCTCCCGGCATTAATCCGACGCAATTCGGCAAGCCAAAATCACCAAGCCGGGCATGTCGGAGCACCACTAACAGTCAGGACACACATCGTGCAGCAACGATTTACATCACTTTGACCACGACACAATTGCGCCCATCCGCCTTTGCTTGATACAACAGCTTGTCGGCATTGAGGTAGATCTCTTCAGGCCGTGCAAGCGCAGGACTGTCGCGCTCCAACAAGACGAGACCGAAGCTGGCGGTCACAATACCGTGCTCGCTCATTGTGTGTGGAATCGCCAGTGCCTCAATGGTTGCACGTATCGTCTCGATGAAGTCTTCGGCGGCCTGAAGCTCCTCGTTGCCGATCAACAGGATACCGAACTCCTCGCCGCCAAGCCGGAAGAATTCATCCCCCGCGCGTTTCAACTCATTGCTCACGGCCACACTGATGCTCTGCAGGACCTTATCACCCGCCTGGTGGCCGTAGTGGTCGTTGTAGCGCTTGAAGTGATCGATATCGAGAATACAAAAAGCCAGCGGCGCGTGCGAACGCCATCGCCTGGATAACTCAGCTTTAAAGACCTCGTTGAAATGCCGGCGGTTATAGGCCCCAGTGAGCTCATCCTTGACGGCCATCTCGGCCAAACGCTGGTTGGCGGCTTCCAGTGCGGCGGTCCGAAGTCGGACCATCTCTTCCAAACTGTTGTTGAGGCCTTTGAGTTCACAGGCCAAATCCGTATTCTCGACAAAGGTATTGGCGAAAATGGACGAAGTCACATAAAGCATGGCACTGATCGCCAAGATGCCACCTGCAAAGGTGAGATTGACCGACGAAACCGCGCCCATGGCCAGCAGAACATCATTAAAAGCCGTTAGCAGAAACAGCAACATGCAGAACAACAGAATGCGGGCACCGGGCTTACCTGCGCGTACACCACGCCAGAACTGGTAGCAGGCACCGATACCGATCACTGGTAAGGACAGAAAATAAACGGGGCGTACGATCTGGAAGAGATCGATGTCGGGATGAATGGCCATCGTGGCGATCAGCAGCGCCATCGCAACGAATGGCACCCCTGCAATCCAATTGACACGCGGAGTCGGGCGGTGAAAGTACTGCGAGAACAGATAGAGCATATAAACGACGAGGATGCCCGGATAGTGCAGATAGAGCAGCGTTTCGGGCTCAAAGATGGCAAGCAGCACGTCGCCCGGCGCCGCCAGAAATGGCACAAAAGAGATGCTGCTCAGCGCGCCGACGAGGTAGAGTCGATAGCGCGTCTTGGCATACACGAGCAAAAAAAACAGGCCAAAGGCCAGAAAGACAAAAGCGGTGATTTGACGGGCCTCGCCACCAAGCACCTGATAGCCAACCAACCCGAGGTCATGCTGATCGTAGCGGCGCAATTCGAAGGGCTCTTGATAGATGCCGATCATCAACGGCGTGTCGATGCGGATTGCGACAAGCTGATGCGGCTGCGTAATCGTGAAGCGCACGGGGATCGCTTGCGTCGAGTAGTAGCGTTCGACATTAATGTTGTGCGGCCGGCGATAGACTTCGCGACCATCAACGAATACCGCGACGCGCCCCATGTAGGCATTGAGCAGCAGGACGACCTCTTGGCCGATCAGTGCCGGAGCAAACTCAAAATTGCCGCGATACCAGCCGACATTGAAGTTCTGGCCATCGCCATAGGCGGTTTTCCACGGCCCCGGTGCCCTGATAAGCCGCCAGTCGGAAGTATCGAGGGCAACGTCCTTGTTCTGCTCGCGATCATCACGGGTAAACAGCCAGTAACCGTCAAGGTGGTGCGGTTGGACGAGGCTATCGATGCGGATCCGACAGGCATCACAGGTTCTGGTAACACCAATCTCAGCATTGGCCTGCGCGAATGCCGGCCAAACAATCGGACCACACAGCACAAGCAACGCCACCAACTGCGCCAGCCAACGCGTTGCTGACAAACAGCTTCTCCGAGGCTGATGCGGTTGAGCGTCCGTCGCAGGTATCCGCAGCCTGACGCTATGCATCGTTTGCCGCGAACAAGGCGTGTCGCAGAATCACCAACATGCCGGCAGTCGCCCCCCAGATGAAATAGCCGTTCCATGGAATCGCGTAATACTCGCGCAGCGCGCCCTGAAACTCAATGGTATGGCGCTGGTGGTTAGCTGGATCCATCAGGAAGCCAAAGGGCACCTCAAACACTTCATCGACTTCAAAGTCGTCGAGCTTGAGATTCAAAGGCGGAGTGACGAGCCCAACGACGGGCGTGATCGTGAATCCAGTTGCGGTGTTGTATTCGGGCAGGCCGCCTAGAATTTCAATCTGGGCCGGTTCCAGGCCGACTTCCTCCTGCGCTTCGCGCAGCGCAGTCGCCCAGGGTGAAGCGTCCGATGCCTCGCAACGTCCACCGGGAAAGCTGATCTGACCGGCATGGTCGCGCAGATGGGCGGTGCGCCGCGTCAGCATCACCGTCATACCTGTGTCGCGCAGCACCAGCGGCACCAGCACCGCGGCGGGCGTCAGCACCTGCTGCGGTTGACCGGCAAGAGCCGGATCGAAACCCTTAACGTCGTCGTCCAGCAGCCAATCGTCACGCTGAGCAAAGCGCTCGCGCAACCAAGCCGGCGTCGGCACGAATGATGGTGTTGAACTGGTGTGCATCGGCATCGCGGGTATCACGGGTATCGGCGCTCCAAATGAACAAGCGTGTTTCCGTTCCCCGATCTCGCCGCTGCAACGCATGGCCGGGTGCTTGATCGAACTAACGCTGAGCGCAGTGGTGAGTGGTTTACACCTATCAGCATCGGAGCAGAAGTGACGACCTGGATAGCCGCCATGCTAGAATTTCACGATCTTCGTCGATGACATGGAAATATCCCCATGAAGCCTGTTGCAATCTTTCGTCATGCCCTGAATGAGGGTCCGGGCTATTTTGCCACATCGCTCGCAGCTCATTCAATTCCCACACAATTGATTCGCATTGATGCGAACGAACCGGTTCCGGCTTCACCGGAAGTCTATAGCGGCCTTGTCTTCATGGGGGGGCCAATGAGCGTTAACGACCCACTGCCATGGCTGGAGGAAGAGCTGGCGCTGATTCGCGCTGCCGTGGCGCTCAGCATTCCCGTGCTGGGTCATTGCCTCGGTGGACAGTTGATAGCCAAGGCGCTGGGCGCGGCGGTTACCAAGAACCCGCAGAAGGAAATTGGCTGGGGCGCGGTCGACGTACTCGACAACCCGGTTGCGTGCGAATGGTTCGGCAATCGAACCCACTTCACATCGTTTCACTGGCACGGCGAAACCTTCGACATCCCCGTCGGCGCAACACGCATCCTGTCGAGCTCCTGCTGCACCAACCAGGCATTCGCCCTCGGGCTGCATCTCGGCATGCAATGTCATGTCGAGATGACAGAAGAGATGATTACCGAATGGGGGCGCCTCGGCGCAGAGGAGATTGCTGCAAATCCATGTGCGACTGTGCAGCAGGCAGACGAGATGCTGGCAGGCGTGCCACAGCATCTAACGGCGCTGCATGAGGTTGCTGAAAGGCTGTATACCCGCTGGATCGCGGGGTTGAAGCGGGCGTAATTCCAAACCGATCTCCCAGATACCTTGATCGAGGAGATCGGAATGTAAGTCAGTCGCGGAAGTTGCCGTACTTAATGGGGAAGTCGGTAATTTCCTTCTTGACCAGAGCGATTGCTTCCTGAAGCACATCACGCTTGGCGCCGGAAACGCGGACGGTATCTCCCTGGATACTGGCCTGCGTTTTGAGTTTGGAATCCTTGAGCAGTTTGACGATCTTCTTCGCCAACTCGCTCTCGATGCCGGCCTTGATCTTCAGATCTTGCTTAACCTTGTCGCCAGAGATCTTCTGTGTGGTCTGCTGATCGAGGCGCTTGACGCACTCCGGCTCCTTTTTCTCTATCTCGGGGAAAAGGATGTCCTTGATCTGGTTGAGCTGAAAATCGGAATCTGCGTGGAGCGTAACGATCTTGTCCTTCTCGTTTAGCTCGACCTTCGCGCTGGTGCCCTTGAAGTCGTGGCGACCGATGATTTTCTTGCCCGCGGCATCAATGGCATTCTTCAACGCTGCCATATCCACTTCTGATGAAAAATCGAAAGATGGCATGATCTGCTCCGCTTAGCCGAAGTGACAAACGTAATGGTATGGCTCGGAGACTTCGATATCAAAGCTCGAATGACCCGGCACACTGAATGACTGGCCGGCAGCGTAGTCCTTCCATTCGCTCTCGCCCCTGAGACGCACGCGGCAGCCACCGGCAACACCTTCCATGATCTCCGGCACGCCGGTGTTGAAGGTGAGCGGTGCCGCGCCGGGCAGGATCACGCCGACGCTCTTCTTCGTGCCATCGGCGAACTGAACCGTGTGACTGACGCACTTGCCGTCGAAATAGACATTGGCCTGCTTGACGACACTGACATTTTCAAATTGTGACATTTCACATTCCCCATATTTTCTCAATGATGGTCTTGACCACGAATCCGAACATGCCGAAAGCCAGGACGAAGAACAGAATCAAGGTACCGCGCTTGCCAGCCTTGGACTTGTAGGCCAGTTCACCGATGATGAACAGCATGAACAGGATGAACAGCCCGACACCCCAAGTGACGAAGAATTCGGAAAACTGCTCTTCAGTAACGCCGAACATGTGTGCCTACCCCCTCCGCCCTGTTCGCTCTATTCGCCCTACTTGTCGCGCCGTGCGCCAAGATTGGCGGCAATGCGCAGGCGCAAGGCATTCAGTTTGATGAATCCGGCGGCGTCCTTCTGGTCATAGGCGCCGGCATCGTCCTCAAAGGTGGCGATGGTCGGATCGAACAGCGAGTCTGTCGTCGAGTCGCGGCCAACGACGATGACATTGCCCTTATAGAGCTTGACACGCACGTTGCCGTTCACGGTCTGTTGGGTATGGTCGATCAAAACTTGCAGCGCCTTGCGCTCCGGTGCCCACCAGTAGCCGTTATAAATGAGGCTGGCATAGCGCGGCATCAGATCATCCTTGAGGTGAGCGACTTCACGATCGAGCGTAATCGACTCGATGGCACGGTGCGCTCGCAGCAGGATGGTGCCGCCCGGCGTTTCATAGCAGCCGCGCGACTTCATACCGACATAACGATTCTCGACAAGGTCAAGGCGGCCGATGCCGTGCTTGCCACCGATCTGGTTTAGCATCGCCAGTAGTTCATGTGCCTTCATACGCTGGCCGTTGATGGCGACCAGGTCGCCCCGCTCGAACTCAAGGTCAAGGTATTCCGCAGCATCCGGCGCCTTCTCCGGCGAAACGGTCCAGCGCCACATCGACTCCTCGGCCTCGGCCGCCGGATTTTCCAGATGGCGGCCTTCAAAACTGATATGCAGCAAGTTGGCGTCCATCGAATACGGCGAACCACCCTGCTTGTGCTTCATGTCGACCGGGATGCCATGCGTTTCGGCATAGGCCATCAGCTTCTCACGTGATAGCAGATCCCATTCGCGCCACGGTGCGATGACCTTGATGCCCGGCTTGAGTGCATAAGCGCCGAGTTCGAAGCGTACCTGGTCGTTGCCCTTGCCGGTTGCGCCGTGCGAGATGGCATCGGCACCCGTCTGGTTGACGATCTCGATCAGGCGCTTGGCAATCAGTGGCCGGGCGATCGAAGTCCCGAGCAGATATTCGCCTTCATAGACCGTGTTGCAGCGAAACATCGGAAAGACGAAATCGCGGACGAATTCCTCGCGCAGATCGTCGATAAAGATGTTCTCCGGCTTGATGCCGAACTTCAGTGCCTTGGCACGTGCCGGTTCGAGTTCTTCACCTTGCCCAAGATCGGCGGTGAAGGTCACGACCTCACATTGGTAGGTATCCTGCAGCCATTTGAGAATAACCGAGGTATCCAGTCCGCCCGAATAGGCCAGCACTGCTTTCTTGACGTCGCTCATTAATTTGCTCCGGTAAGGCGTGAGGTATGCGGTGTGCGATGTGAGAAGTGATGAGTGCCTTGGAGTCGTGCGGCTTTAGGCACGCCCTTCACTCTCCACATCTCACGAATTGGTTCTGCCGAGGAGCAAGAACTCCATCAGCGCCTTTTGTACGTGAAGACGATTCTCGGCCTCGTCCCAGACCACACTTTGCGCACCGTCAATCACGTCGGCGGAAACTTCCTCGCCGCGATGCGCGGGCAAGCAGTGCATAAACAACGCATCCTGTTTGGCCTGTCGCATCATCTCAGCATCGACTTGCCAGTCCTCGAAATCGCGCAGGCGCTCTTCGTTCTCGGCCTCGAAGCCCATGCTGGTCCACACATCGGTGGTTACCAGATCGGCACCACGCGCGGCTTCCATGGGATCGGCGAATTCCTCATAGTTGTCGGTGCCATAGAGACCTGCGCGCTCGGGCTCGACTTCATAGCCGGGCGGAGTCGACACATGGACGTTAAAGCCAAACACTTCGGCCGCCTGTAGCCAGGTATTGCAGACGTTGTTCGAGTCACCGATCCAGGCCACTGTCTTGCCGGCGATAGAGCCGCGCTGCTCGATGAAGGTGTAGATGTCGGCCAGGATCTGGCAGGGGTGGTATTCGTTGGTCAGGCCGTTGATCAC
>CAZAOQ010000085.1:0-12440 GCA_964486795.1 uncultured Rhodocyclaceae bacterium | reverse complement strand
CTGCTTGTGGATGTATGCGGTCTGACGGAGGGGCGGTGGCGAAATGTTCGGCTGGTACCGGGCCAGCATCATGATCGAGGCTGGGGGGTTCCGGGTCACGCGAGCGTCGACACAGGCTCTGGCAAGCGGTAGTGCGCTCAATCTGATTGAGCGCGTTCGTCGATCCGGCGGCTTTAGCACTGGCGACCCTGATTATCGCCTGGAAGATAGAAGGTGGCATCCGCTCGTCGCATGTCATCTTGGCGCTGCTGGTGTTTTTGCTGGCCTTCCCAGGGGCAGCCTCGCTGCGTTTGAGACCTCGTGACGTGGTGCTCAATGCCCTGGCGAGTTGGAGTTTGATCGCCGGTGCTTTACTTTTACTGGGCTATGTCACCGATTACATCTGGCAATTCAATCGTGCCTTTGTCTTGATCTGGTTGCTGGTGGCTCCGATCTGTGTAATCGCCACCCGCTTTGCTTTCCGGCGTTTGGCGCCGACGATTGCACGTTTCACGGGTGGTGCCCGGCGCGCCGTCATCTGTGGTGTCAATACACAGGGTTTAGCGCTGGCACGCCGAATTGTTGATAGCCCTTACGTGACGACAGAACTTATGGGGTTCTTCGACAATCGTGCACAGGATCGACATGCCGGGCAGCACGATTTTCCGTTTCTCGGCAAACTCGGCGATCTGCCCGAATATGTGAAGTCTCGTCACGTGGAGATCATCTATTTGTCGTTGCCGATGGCCGCTCATCCGTCGATCCTGAAGCTGTTCGAGGATCTGCGCGATACGACGGTGTCTATTTATTTTGTTCCTGATCTCTTTGTGACTGACGTCATCCAGGGGCGTATCGACATGGTCGACGAGTTCCCTGTTGTTGCCGTCTGTGAAACACCGTTCGTCGGCTTGAGCGGTTTATCGAAGCGTCTCAGTGACATCGTCCTGGCGTTGATTTTTCTATTCTTTGGAGCCCCTGTGATGCTCGCGGTTGCACTTGGTGTCAAGCTCACGTCGGCAGGGCCAGTGCTGTTCAAACAGCGACGCTACGGCCTCGATGGAGATGAAATTCTTGTCTACAAATTTCGGTCGATGACCGTCTGTGAGGATGGGGCAGTCGTCCGTCAGGCGCAGAAAGGCGATAGTCGCGTGACGCCGTTTGGTGCTTTCCTGCGCAAAAACTCACTCGACGAACTGCCGCAGTTTATCGTCGGGCCTCGCCCTCACGCCGTTGCTCACAATGAGGCATACCGTAAGCTGGTCAAGGGCTATATGATCCGCCATAAAGTCAAACCGGGTATTACCGGCTGGGCGCAAGTCAATGGCTGTCGTGGCGAGACGGATACCGTCGACAAAATGCAAAAACGCATCAGCTGCGATCTCGAATACTTGCGCAACTGGTCGTTGCGTCTGGATTTTTTTATCATCCTCAAAACCGTCGTGGTCGTCCTGCGCGGCAACCAAGCGTATTGACCGGGATGCGTGCTGGTCGTTCGCCGTTCCTGCAGTCGGTTGCCAGCGTCAGTGCAGTCGTGCTGACCTTGGTCCTTTTCGTTGTGGGAGGACAGCCGGAGGCGGGGCAGGCCTTTAGCGGTATTTATCATGTAATCGCCCATCTTGGCGTCTATGGACTTATCGCCATTGCTTACGGTTATGCCTTCCCGCGTGCACCTTGGCTGGCCGTTGCGCTGCTGGTGGCGGTGATCGGTGGTGTCCACGAATATTTCGAAATTGAAGCGCATCGCCATTTGCTCGAATGGGGGGATGTGCGCATCAATGCATTGGGAGCACTATTTGGCGCGCTGGTGCGGCCGTTGCTCGGGCGATTGTTGCCGGCTTCTTGAGAGGGGCGTTGAAACGGCTATTCCACCGTAGTTTCAAGCTATAATTGGCGGCTATCCGCGACCCCGTGCTTGCTATGCACAGGTCTATACAATTCGTAATAAAAACAGAGTGTTTTGTACTGTGCCATGAGGGGCTGTACGGCTCACCGAGGCTATTCCACCGATGCAGCACATCCGCAACTTTTCTATCATTGCCCATATCGATCACGGCAAATCGACGCTCGCTGATCGCATCATCCAGGTCTGTGGGGGGCTTTCCGACCGTGAGATGGAGGCGCAGGTGCTCGATTCGATGGTCATCGAACGCGAGCGCGGCATCACCATCAAGGCACAGACTGCAGCGCTGAGTTACAAGGCGCGAGACGGGCAGATCTACAACCTGAACCTGATTGATACACCGGGGCACGTCGACTTTTCCTATGAGGTCAGCCGATCCCTGTCCGCCTGCGAAGGCGCGCTGCTGGTCGTCGATTCCTCGCAAGGTGTCGAGGCACAGACCGTTGCCAACTGCTACACCGCGCTTGAACTTGGCGTTGAAGTAGTGCCGGTGCTCAATAAGATCGATCTGCCGGCGGCCAATCCGGACGGCGCGCGCCAGGAGATTGAGGATGTGATTGGCATCGACGCAACCGAAGCTATTCTGGCCAGTGCCAAGACCGGCCTCGGCGTCGAAGATATCATCGAAGCTGTGATTGCACGCATTCCGGCGCCCAAGGGTGATCCGACAGCACCGTTGAAGGCTCTGATCATCGATTCGTGGTTCGACAACTATGTTGGTGTCGTTATGCTGGTGCGCGTCATCGATGGCGTGCTCCGGCCGAAGGATAGAATTCGCTTGATGGCTGGTGGCACCACGCATTTGTGCGAGCAGGTCGGGGTATTTACTCCGAAGTCGCTGCCGCGCGAGCAACTGTCGGCGGGTGAGGTCGGTTTCATTATCTCCGGAATCAAGGAAATCAAGGCAGCCAAGGTCGGCGACACGGTGACGCGCGTCGATATGCCTGCCACCGAACCGCTGCCTGGTTTCAAGGAAATCAAGTCGCAGGTGTTCGCCGGTCTGTACCCGATCGAGCCGAACGAATATGAAAATCTGCGTGACTCGCTGGAAAAGCTTAAGCTCAATGACGCTTCGTTGCACTATGAGCCAGAAGTTTCACAGGCCCTTGGTTTTGGTTTCCGCTGCGGTTTTCTCGGTCTGCTGCACATGGAAATCATCCAGGAGCGACTGGAGCGCGAGTTTGATCAGGATCTGATTACTACCGCGCCGACTGTCGTGTATCAAGTGCTTATGCGCGATGGCAGCGAAATGTTCGTTGAAAACCCCGCCAAACTACCCGACCCCTCAAAGATCGAGGAGACGCGCGAGCCGATCATCACCACGACGATCTTTGTGCCTGAGGAATACCTCGGTGCGGTGATCACGCTGTGCGAGCAGAAGCGTGGTGCCCAGGTGAACATGCAGTACCGTGGCCGCCAGGTCCAACTGACTTATGACATGCCGATGGCCGAAGTGGTGATGGACTTCTTCGACAAGCTGAAGTCCGTCTCGCGCGGCTATGCGTCACTTGACTACGAGTTCAAGGAATACCGTTGCGCCGATGTCGTCAAGCTCGATGTCTTGATTAACAGTGACAAGGTCGACGCGCTGTCGATGATCGTCCATCGTGCCAATGCGCCGTCGCGCGGCCGCCTTCTTGCAGCCAAGATGCGCGAGTTGATTCCGCGTCAGATGTACGATGTCGCGATCCAGGCGGCGATCGGTTCGAACATCGTCGCGCGTGAGAACATCAAGGCGTTGCGCAAGAACGTGCTGGCTAAGTGTTACGGTGGCGACATCTCGCGCAAAAAGAAGCTGCTGGAAAAGCAGAAGGCCGGCAAGAAGCGCATGAAGCAAGTTGGCAGCGTGGAGATTCCTCAGGAAGCCTTCCTCGCCGTGCTGCGGGTCGGCGACAAGTAAGCGAAGCCTGTATTTGCCGATCACCAGAAATGCTGACCATCCGAGTTCACTCCCCTATAGAGCGTGTCAATTCATGAATTTCGCCTTGATCCTGTTCATCCTCGTCGTGATCACCGGTGCGATCTGGTTTCTTGACCATTTCTGGTTGAAGAAGCGCCGCGCTGCGGATGCCAGCGATCCATGGTGGGTTGAGTACGGTGCAAGTTTCTTCCCTGTCATCCTGATCGTCTTCGGGCTGCGCTCCTTCCTCGTCGAACCTTTCAAGATTCCCTCGGGCTCGATGATTCCCACTTTGCATGTTGGTGACTTCATTCTGGTCAACAAGTATGTCTATGGCGTCAGGCTGCCGGTACTCAACAAGAAGATCATCGATGTAGGCAGCCCGCAGCGTGGCGACGTGATGGTGTTCCGCTATCCCGAGAACCCGTCGCTTGACTACATCAAGCGTGTCGTCGGTCTGCCGGGTGACAAGGTGGCTTATCTCGACAAGCGTCTGACGATTAATGGTGTCGAAGTGCCGGTTCAGCCACTTGACGATTTCCTCGATAAGGATCGCCTGATCTACACGCCGCGCTATGTCGAGAGACTCGGCAATGTCGAGCATCAGATCCTCGTCGAGCCGGAGGGTCCGGATTCACCCGCCTTTGTCCGTCAGATTTCGCAGTTCCCATTCCGCGACAATTGTCATTACAATGCTTCCGGCGTTGTCTGTGAGGTGCCGGCAGGACATTACTTCATGATGGGCGACAATCGCGACAATTCCCGCGATAGCCGCTTCTGGGGTTTCGTTCCCGACGAGAATATCGTCGGTCGGGCGTTCTTCATCTGGTTCAATTTTGCTGACCTGCAACGGATCGGCTCATTCCGCTGATGCACTACAAATTCAATAACGAGAACAGAGGCAGAAAATCGTATGAGACAGACATTGCGTAAGCAAAAAGGAGTCACGCTCGTCGGCCTGATTTTTGTCGGCATGGTGCTGGTTATGGTCTCGGTGCTGGGTATGAAGGTGGCGCCTGAAGTGCTCGATTACTACACGACGCTCGGCAACGTTAAGGCAACCGCAGCGGACCCGATGTTGCGTGGTGTCGGGGTTCCTCAGATTCGCGCGGCCTATCTCAAGCGACTGCAGGTGGCTGGTGGTGGCCCAGTTGGTCCGGACGATCTGGATGTCAGCAAGGAGGGGGGGGAGGTCGTCATCTCTTTCGCTTACGCCAAAAAAATTCATCTTTTCCGCAACGTCAGTCTGCTGATCGATTTCGAGGGTAGCAGTTCTGCCACCGCTGCCACCGCCGCTGCCGAGTAAGTGATGCAGACCGAGCGCCTAGATCGCCTCGAACGCGCGCTCGGACACACTTTTTCGCGCCGTGAGCTGCTCCAGCAGGCGGTCACGCATCGCAGTCATGGCGCTCCACATAACGAGCGCATCGAGTTTCTTGGCGACAGCATCCTCAACTGCGTGGTCGCCGCCCGCTTGTTTGAATCTTTTCCCACATTGCGTGAAGGCGAGTTGTCGCGCATGCGTGCGAGCCTCGTGCGCCAGGAAACGCTCTCGATCGTTGCTCAGACCCTCGCGCTGGGTGACTACCTGCGACTCGGTGAGGGCGAGCTGAAGAGCGGTGGTTTTCGCCGCCCGTCCATTCTCGCTGATTCCCTTGAGGCACTGCTCGGTGCGATTTACCTCGATGCTGGGTTTGAGGCTGCCCGTGCTGTCATCATGCGGATTTATGAAACTCAGTTCGCCGCGATTGACCCGCGCCAGACGGGCAAAGACCCCAAGACAGCGCTCCAGGAGTTGCTCCAGGGTCGGCGTCTTTCACTCCCACAATATGTGCTGCAGGCGACGCGCGGTGAGGCTCATGCCCAGGAGTTCGAGGTCGAGTGCCGGGTGCCCGAGTTTGATATCTGCGTGCGTGGCGTGGGTGCCAGCCGACGTGCGGCCGAGCAGGATGCGGCACAACAAGTCTGCCGGATAATCGGTGGCAAGTAATTCCGCAGAGGTAGAAATAAATATGACAAAGAACTTTCGTTGCGGGACGCTGGCGATCGTGGGCCAGCCCAATGTAGGCAAGTCCACGCTGCTCAACCAGCTGGTCGGCCAGAAAATCAGCATCACCTCGAAGAAGCCGCAAACGACACGACATCGTGTCACCGGCATTTTGACCGCAGATGACTGCCAGTTCGTCTTCGTCGATACACCGGGCTTCCAGACGCGCCATACCGGCGCGTTGAATCGCGCCATGAACCGCAACGTGACGCAGGCGCTTGCCGAAGTCGATGTTATTCTTTGCGTCATCGAGGCGGGGCGTTGCGGCGCGGCTGACCGTGCCATCTTCAAGTTGTTGCCAACGGAACGGTCGGTGCTGCTGGTCATCAACAAAATTGATCAGCTGGATGACAAGAGCAAGCTGCTGCCCTTCATCGCACAGATCAAGGACGCGCATCCCTTTGTCGAGATCGTGCCGCTGTCGGCGAAGTCAGGCAATGGTGCCGATACCTTGCTGAAGGCCGCCGCTGCCTATCTGCCGGAGCAGCCGCCTTTCTTTGATGAGGACGAAATCACCGATCGCAGCGAGCGTTTTCTGGCATCCGAAATTCTGCGCGAGAAACTGTTTCGTAACCTCGGTGATGAGCTGCCCTACGGCATGGCCGTCGAGATTGAACGTTTCGAGCAGATCGGTGACCTGCGCCGGATTTTTGCCGCCATCATCGTCGATAGGGCGCAGCACAAGTCCATCGTCATCGGCAAGGCAGGCGAGAAACTCAAGACGATGTCGACCGACGCACGGCGCGACATGGAGCAGCTGTTCGGTGGCAAGGTCTATCTGGAAACCTGGGTCAAGGTGAAGAGCGGCTGGGCCGATGACGAACGCGCGCTGAAGAGCCTCGGCTACGAGTGACGAGTCCGGGTCCGGGGTGCAAGGCAGCACATGAGTGGCGGAAAACAACGCATCGACGGGCAGCAGGCCTACATTCTGCACAGCTATCCCTATAGCGAAACCAGTCTGATCCTCGATATTTTCTCGCGGGAATACGGCCGTCTGCCCTTGCTGGCACGCGGGGCACGGCGGCCCCGCTCGGCGCTGCGCGGTGTTCTGCAGGCCTTCCAGCCGCTTGAGCTGGGCTGGTTCGGCGGTGGCGAAGTTCGCACCCTGGCGAAGGCCGAATGGCTCGGTGGCATGCCGCTGCTGGGCGGAACGGCGCTGATGCTCGGCTACTACCTCAACGAACTGCTGCTGCGCCTGCTGCCTCGTGACGATGCGCATCCGGCACTGTTTGATCACTATGCCCTGACACTTCAGCGCTTGGTAGCCGAGCAGGCCGGCAGCACCGAAGCTGGACGCGCTGCTCCGGCACGTCTGCGCCAGTTTGAGAAGAACCTGTTGGGCGAACTCGGCTATGGCCTTCTGCTCGAACACGATGCGCTGAGCGGCGCGCCGTTGGAATCCGAGCGCCTCTATCATTACCGAATCGAGCGTGGTCCGGTCGAGTTGGGGCCGAAGGAAGAGAATGCGGGTTCTGTCGATGCAGCGATGACGCAACCCCACGCCATCCACGGCAAGACCCTGCTCGACCTGGCGTGCGATGACTACACAGACGCCCGCACGCTGGCCGAGGCCAAGCAGTTGATGCGAATATTGATCAATCACCACCTGTCGGGACAAGCCTTGCAGTCGCGGCGGGTTTTCATGGAGTTGCAGGAGCTGTAATGAACACCGACCTTTCTAGTGCGCCGCTCGAGCTCGGCGTGAATATCGATCACGTTGCCACGCTGCGCCAGGCGCGCGGTACCTCTTATCCCGATCCGGTGCGTGCGGCGCTGCTGGCCGAGGCTTGTGGCGCTGACGCGATCACGCTGCACCTGCGTGAGGATCGCCGGCACATTCAAGACCGTGACGTCGAAATTCTGCGCGAGCGACTCACCAAACGCATGAATCTTGAAGCGGCGATTACCGAAGAGATGCTGGCCTTCGCCTGCCGTATCAAGCCACACGATGTTTGCCTGGTACCCGAGAAGCGCGAGGAGCTGACTACCGAAGGCGGTCTCGACGTGTGCGGCCATCTTGTCGAGGTGACAGTGGCTTGTGCGCGTCTCGCCGCCGTTGGCAGCCGTGTCTCACTGTTCATCGATCCCGAGTCGGCCCAGCTTGATGCCGCGCGTGCCGCCGGTGCCCCGGTGATCGAACTGCACACGGGGCGTTATGCCGACGCGACGAGTGCGGCAGAGCAGCAGCATGAGTTGCAGCGCATCGTTGCCGCTGCCGCCTATGGCGAAGCGATCGGACTCAAGGTCAATGCCGGTCACGGTCTGCATTTCGGCAACGTCGCAGCGATTGCCGCGATCGCGCAAATCACCGAGCTCAACATCGGTCACGCACTTGTCGCCGATGCACTCTTCATGGGCTGGGAGAACGTCATCCGCGAGATGAAGCGTGTGATGACCGAAGCCCGCACCGCCGCTCTGACACAACGGTGACGGAGTGATGACTTGATCTACGGCATCGGTACCGACATCGTCACCGTGGCGCGTCTTGGTGAGATGCACGCGCGCCATGGCGAGCGTGCCTTGAGGCGTTTGCTGGCGCCCGCCGAGCGCGAAGAGTGTCGCCGGTCCACCATGCCCGCCCGTTTTCTCGCCAAGCGTTTCGCCGCCAAGGAGGCTTTTGCCAAGGCGCTCGGCACGGGTGTGCGTGCCCCCGTATTGTTGCCGGCCATGGCTGTGACACATGACAAACTCGGCAAGCCGGCTTTCGAATTTTCCGCTGAACTCGCGGCGCTGGTTGCCGAGCGCGGCCTGACCGCCCACCTTTCTCTTAGCGATGAGCAAGACACTGTCATCGCCTTCGTCATTCTGGAGCAACGATGAGTCACGCCGAAGCTGTATCCAAATTTCCTCGAAAAATGTCGCTCGGTCCGCTGATGATTGACATCGCCGGCACGAGTTTGAGCGACCTCGATCGCGAGCGACTCTGCCATCCGCTGGTTGGCGGCATGATCCTGTTCTCGCGCAATTACACCGACCCCGAGCAGCTCACGCGCCTGTGTGCGGATATCCACGCCCTGCGCACGCCACCGCTACCGATTGCTGTCGACCACGAAGGCGGCCGCGTGCAGCGCTTCCGCGAAGGCTTTACGGTGTTGCCGGCGATGCGTCGTCTTGGTGAATGGTGGGATGCCGAGCCGAAAGCCGCGCTGGTTGCGGCGCGCAACATTGGCTACGTTCTCGCTGCCGAGCTGCGCACACGCGGTGTCGACCTGTCGTTCACACCCGTCCTGGATCTGGACTACGGCAGTAGTGGTGTGATTGGCGACCGGGCGTTTCATCGCGATCCGCACGGCGTTATCGAATTGGCCGGCGCCTTCATCGAGGGTCTGCACCGCGCCGGAATGATGGCCTGCGGCAAGCATTTCCCCGGGCATGGCCACGTCGCCGCTGATTCGCATGTGGCGATCCCCGTCGACGAGCGCAGCCTTGGCGAGCTGGCAGAAGATATGGCGCCTTATCGCTACCTCAAACTCGATGGCGTGATGCCGGCGCATGTCATTTATCCGCGCGTTGATGATCAACCGGCGGGATTTTCCTCGCGCTGGTTGAAGATGCTGCGTGAGGAATTCGCCTTTGATGGTGTCATTTTCAGCGACGACCTGTCGATGGAAGGTGCCAGCGTCGCAGGCGACATCGTTGCTCGTGCCGAGGCGGCCTGGGCGGCGGGTTGCGACATGCTGCTGGTGTGCAATTCCCCGGATGCGGTGGGCGAGTTGTTGCGGCGCTGGCAGCCTGCGGCCGATCCACAGCGCGTCCGTCGCATCGAGAAGCTCATTCCACGGCAGACAGCCCGCAGCTGGGCGGCGCTGCAGGGGGATAAGACCTACCAATACGGATTGCACGGCATCGCCGAGCTACGCACCTGATTCTTGTCAGGCTGCTGCCCGGAGAAGCGCATGGATACTTGATCTCAAGCCATACCTTGCATGAAAGGCGCATGGATGCTTGTTCTTAGACTATGCCTGCTTGAAGATACGCATGGATACTCGATCCTGACGCATGTTGCTTAGAGCAGTGCTGCGATATCTGCGGCGATGTCTTCGGGCTTGGTGGCGGGCGCATAACGCGCCACGACTTTGCCCTCGCGGTTGACGAGGAACTTGGTGAAGTTCCACTTGATGGCTTCGCTACCCAGCAGGCCAGGTCGCGCTCCCTTGAGGAACTTGTAGAGTGGGTCAGCGCTGGCGCCATTGACGTCGATCTTGGCGAACATCGGAAAGGCGATGTTGAAGCGCAGGGTGCAGAATTCGGCGATCTCGGCATCGCCGCCGGGCTCTTGGGCGGCGAACTGATTACACGGAAAGCCGAGGACGACGAAGCCTTGTTCGCGGTATTTTTCGTAGAGTGCTTCGAGACCATCGTACTGTGGAGTGAATCCGCACTTGCTGGCGGTATTTACGATCAGCACAACCTTGCCGGCATACTCGGACAGGGCCACCTCATGGCCGTCGATAGCCTTGACGCGAAACTCGTGGAATGGATTCATGTGTTGTTCTCCGGCTCCGACAGATATTTCCTTCGTTGATCAGTGTGGCTTGCTGAGTATCTTCTTCAGCCAGACGTCGAGATCGTCGAGATACGTGTAGATCACGGGTACGACTACCAGCGTCAAAATTGACGAGGTGATGACGCCGCCCATCACCGTCTGGCCCATCGGCATGCGCATTTCGGCGCCTTCGCTGCTGCTGCCAAAGGCGAGTGGCAGCATGCCGAAAACCATGGCCATCGAGGTCATGATGATGGGGCGGAAACGCACGCGGGCAGCTTCGATCAGGGCTGCTTCGCGCCCCATGCCGTCGGCGCGCGCACGAATGGCGAAGTCGACGAGCAGGATGGCATTTTTGGTGACGAGCCCCATCAGTAAGATGAAGCCGATGATGGAGAATACGTTGAGCGTGCTGCCGAAGATCAGCAGCGAGAGGACGACGCCGATCAGTGTCAGCGGCAGCGAAGCCATGATGGAAATCGGCTGGATGAAGCTGTTGAACTGTGCGGCCAGGATCATGTAGATAAACAAGACCGCGAGCAATAGTGCTTGTGACGAATAGTGGAAGGCCTCTTCCATGTCGCGTGTCGAACCGCCGATCTTGTAGCGGTAGCCGGGCGGCCAGTCGAGCTGATTCAGCGCCGCTTTGATGTCGGTGCTGATCTCGCCGACCGAGCGGCGATAAGCGTTGGCGTTGAATTCGACTTCCCGTGTCAGGTCGCGGCGATTGATCTGCTGCACGCCGGTGCTGGTGGAGATCCGCGCGATCTGGCTGAGCGGCACCATTTTCGGCGAGCCATCCGGATTCATGCGGCTGGTCTGCAGCATGATGCGTTCGAGGTCAGCGGGTGAAACGCGATCACCCGGCGCCAGGCGTACCTTGATGTCATAGTTCTGGTTGTCGGGGCCGAGCCAGCTGCCGGCATCCTCGCCGGCGAGGAAGGGGCGCAACGCCATGCCGAGCTGTGTCACGTCGATACCCAGATCGGCGGCCGCCTCGCGGCGGATGTCGAGGGCCACCGTAGGCTTAGCCTGTTTGAGGCTGGTGTCGAGATCGACGAGGCCGGGGATCTTATTCAGGCGCACTTCGGCTTCGGCCGCGAGTTTGGCCAATATCTGCATGTCGGGGCCTTGCAGACTGAAGATCAGCTGCTTGCCCTGCATCACTGGATTGACGGTGCCGACGTGGGTCACCGTGATGCCGCCGATTTGCTTCAGGCGGTCGCGCACGGGCTGGCTGAGTTCAGACTGGCTGCGGGAGCGGTCCTTACGTGGTTTCAGTTTCACATAGATGGCGGCACTATTCTTGCCGTTGGCACTGCCGGTGTTGATCGCCGTGTAGGTGTAATCGACATCAGGGAATTCGCGCAGCGCGGCGTCGACCTGCTTCGCCTTGGTTTCGGTGAGCTCCAGTGATGAGCCTTCGGGGGTCGTGAAGTTGACCAGCGTCTCGGCGAAGTCGGCCGCAGGCAGCATTTCGGTACCGACATAGGGCAGCAGGAAGAGGCTGCCGACCATGGTGGCGACCGCCAGGATTACCGTGTTGATGCGATGGCGCAGCGACCAGCCCAGCATGGCGCCATAGGCCTCGGTGGTCCATTTCATGCGTTCCTCGAACCAGTGCAAGGGCTTTGCCAGCAACAGCATCAGGCGGTCAAGGAGGTTCGGGTTCTTGACGTCCTGCGGCTTTGGGTCGGCCCAGATGGCAGAAAGCATCGGGTCGAGGCTGAAGGAGACGAACATGGAAATCAGCACTGCGGCAACGACGGTGACACCGAACTGATGGAAGAAACGGCCAATCAGTCCACCCATGAAGCCGATCGGTGCAAATACGGCGACGATGGTCATGGTGGTGGCGAAAACCGCCATGCCGATTTCATTGGTGCCATCGAGTGCTGCTTTATGATGGTCAACCCCGAGGGCGACATGGCGGACGATGTTCTCACGTACGACGATAGCATCATCGATCAGGAGCCCGACGCACAGCGACAAGGCCACCAGCGTGAGCAAGTTGATGGAAAAGCCGAACATGTACACAAATATGAAGGTGCCGATCATGGAGATCGGCAGCGTCAAGCCGGTGATCACGGTGCTGCGCCAGGAGTTGAGGAATATGAAGACGATCAGC
>CAZAOQ010000084.1:9708-12569 GCA_964486795.1 uncultured Rhodocyclaceae bacterium | reverse complement strand
CGCGTGTGGTGCCAACCGCCATCGCGCAGAGTGCCAGCAGTGTCGAGGCGGCTTACCGCGATTATCAGGAGCTTTCGCTGGGTCGCCTCAGCCTCAATCGCATCTACATGCTGACGCTGACATTGACGCTGCTGCTGGCACTGTTCGCGGCGATCGCCCTAGCGATCTTTCTCGCACGACGCATCGCCGCGCCGCTGCTCATTCTCGCCGAGGGGACGCAGGCGGTTGCTGCGGGTGACTTCACCCCACGCGCCGCGCTGGAGACACATGACGAACTCGGCGTGCTGACGCAATCCTTCAATCGCATGACGCGCCAGCTTTCCGAGGCGCGCCAGGAAACCGATCGTCATCGCAGCAAGGTCGAGGCGGCGAGTGCCTACCTGGAAAGCGTGCTGGCCAACCTCTCCTCCGGCGTCATGGCCTTCGACCGCAACTTCGTGCTGCGCGCCAATAATCGCGGCGCCTGCACCATCCTTGACGATACGCTCGAAGCGGTTGATGACCTGCCGCTCGCCGGGTGGCCCGGCCATGCCGAGTTCAGGGAAGCGGTTCTCCATGGTTTCGAGCCTCCCGAAGGGAATTCTGGTGTGCCGGGTCCGCGCGAATGGCAGCATCAGGTCGAGATTGGTAGTACCGACGCCGGCGGCATGATGGTGACGCAGGTGTTGCTGGTGCGTGGCTCGACCCTGCCTGAGGCGGGTGGCGGCGGTTATGTCGTCGTCTTTGATGACATCACCCGCCTGATTGCCGCGCAGCGTTCGCTCGCCTGGGGCGAGGTGGCGCGGCGTCTTGCCCATGAGATCAAGAATCCGCTGACGCCGATCCAGCTTTCTGCCGAGCGTCTGCAGCACAAACTGAGCGACAAGCTCGACGCCGACGGCCAGGCGCTGCTCCGGCGCTCGACGCAAACCATCGTGACCCAGGTTGAAGCGATGAAGAACATGGTCAATGAGTTCCGCGACTACGCGCGTATGCCGCCAGCGCAGCTCCAGCCGCTCGACCTCAATGTCCTGATCAAGGATGTGCTGGAGCTCTACGAAAACTCCCCGGTGCGCGTCAGTACGTTGCTGATCGCTGCCCTGCCGCCGGTGGCAGGTGATCCGGCGCAGTTACGCCAGGTGATCCACAATCTGCTGAAGAATGCTCAGGAGGCCGGGGAAGAGGCGCACAAGGAACACCCCGAGGTGCGCCCGGAGATCCACATTGCTACGCGCTTCGAGGCTGGCACGGGGGGCGGCGTGGTGCTTTCGGTGATCGATAACGGCAGCGGCTTCCCGGCGCAGATCCTCGCCCATGCCTTCGAGCCTTATGTCACGACGAAGGCGCGCGGCACCGGCCTGGGGCTGGCCATTGTCAAGAAAATCGTCGATGAACACGGCGGTGAAATTCGCATTGCCAACCGCGCGCCGAGTGGTGCCGAGGTGATGATCCGCCTGCCTCCGGCAGCATGAATATGGAATGATTTTGGATTGCTAACACGCAAGACAGCAAGCAGAGGGCTTCGATATGGCACAGATACTGGTTGTTGATGATGAAATGGGCATCCGCGAACTCCTCATGGAGATTCTCGCCGATGAGGGCCACGATGTGCGTCTTGCCGAGAACGCTACGGCAGCGCGTGCCGCACGTGAAGCGGCGCGGCCCGATCTGGTCCTTCTCGATATCTGGATGCCCGATACGGATGGCATCACGCTGCTCAAGGAATGGGCGGCCAACGGGCAACTGACGATGCCGGTGATCATGATGTCGGGCCATGGCACCATCGATACGGCAGTTGAGGCGACACGCATTGGTGCGCTCGATTTCCTCGAAAAGCCGATTGCTCTGCAGAAGTTGCTGACCGCGGTGAAGAAGGGCCTGACCAAGACACCGACGCAGGTGTCTGGCGGCCTGTCGCTTGCCGCGTTCACACGCTCGGCACCACTGCGCGACTTGCGGAAGCGGCTCGAACAGGTGGCGGCGAGCAGTCGCGCCGTGATGTTGCGCTCGGGACCTGGCGGTATCGCTGAACTGGCGGCGCGCTCGCTGCTGTCCTCTGGCAAGGTCTGGCTTGACCTCGCCCAGGACAGTGCGCCGCTGACCCTCGAAGTTCTGGAGGGTGCGAGCGGCGGCGTGTTGTTTGTCGACGAACTCGGACGCCTGAGCCGTTTGCAGCAGAAGAACCTTGTGTTCGCCGCCGAGCGTCTGGCCAGGTACGATTTGCGCCTGATCGCGGCAACGGCGCTCGACAGTGCAGCGCTGGCCGTGCAAGGTTGGGAGGATGCTCAGCTCAAGAGTCTTTTTGATGTCTGGCTCGGCGTGCCGACGCTCGCTGAATTGCGTGATGAGATCCCCGAAATCGCCGCGCATCTTCTGGCTCAGCGGGTTGAGGCTGGCGAGGTTCCGGCACGGCACTTTTCTACAGCGGCACTGAATGCCTTGCGTCAGCACAGCTGGCCTAATGGTTACGATGAGCTGAAGAGCACCGTGAAGTCGCTGGCGCTTGCGGCGCTTGAAGAGGAGATTCTTGGCGAAGATGTCACGCGTCTGTTGGTCGCCCAGGGTTACGGTAACGTTCTGTCCTCTGGCATTTCCAATGAGATCATGGACTTGCCGCTGCGTGAGGCGCGCGAATCCTTCGAGCGCATCTATTTTGAGTACCACTTGCGCGCGGATGGCCACAACATGACGCGCCTGGCCGAAAGGACTGGCCTCGAACGCACTCATCTATATCGCAAGCTCAAGGATCTCGGTTTGCGCAACGGTCGCAAGGAGGAAGAGCGGCCAACGTTGGAGGAGCGGCCGGCAGACCCGGTGATCGATGGCCAGTGATCAAGGCAGTGCTGTGTCAATAACGTACCTATAGCGTGCCCATGGCGTGC
>CAZAOQ010000084.1:0-9608 GCA_964486795.1 uncultured Rhodocyclaceae bacterium | reverse complement strand
GCGTGCCCATGGCGTGCAATCATGCCAATATCGCTGCGAATTTTCGACACAGGTGAGATAATCCCTGTTTCCATTTCATCAGGCTCCGGACCCCGCCATGGCCCGTCCCAAAAACGACACTTTCCTGCGCGCGCTGCTGCGCGAGCCCGTTGAGTACACGCCGATCTGGATGATGCGCCAGGCCGGGCGCTATCTCCCCGAGTATTGTGAGACGCGCAAGCGTGCCGGCAACTTCCTGAATCTGTGCAAATCGCCGAGCATGGCCTGCGAGGTCACGCTGCAGCCGCTGGCGCGCTATGAGCTGGATGCTGCGATTCTCTTCTCCGATATCCTCACCGTGCCCGATGCAATGGGGCTTGGCCTTTATTTCAGCGAAGGTGAGGGGCCGAAGTTCGAGCGGCCGCTGCGTGAGGAATGGGCGATTCGCGACTTGATCGCCCCCGATCCCTACGATCACCTGCGCTATGTGATGGATGCGGTGACTGAGATCCGTCGTGCGCTGGACAATTCGGTTCCGCTGATCGGCTTTTCCGGCAGCCCCTTCACTCTCGCCTGCTACATGATCGAGGGCGGTGCTTCGGCGGATTTCCGGCACCTTAAGACGATGATGTTTGATCGTCCCGACCTGCTGCATCATGTGCTCGACGTGACGACGAAGTCGGTGATCGCCTATCTCAATGCGCAGATCGCCGCCGGTGCTCAGGCTGTGATGATCTTCGATACCTGGGGTGGTGCCTTGTCACATGGTGCTTATCGTGAGTTCTCGCTGGCTTATCTGCAGCGTATTGTGGCTGCTCTGACGAAGGAGCATGATGGCCAGCGCGTACCGAGCATCGTATTTACCAAGGGTGGCGCACTGTGGCTGGAGGACATCGTGACGATCGGTTCGGATGCCGTGGGTCTCGACTGGACGGCAAGCCTGGCTGAAGCACGCCGACGCGTGAACGATCGTGTCGCGCTGCAGGGCAACCTCGATCCGGTCACTCTCTTCGCCTCACCCGAGGTGGTGGCGCGTGAAGCGCGCAAGGTGCTCGACGACTTCCACGCTGCGGGTCCTGGCGGCGGCCATGTGTTCAATCTGGGTCACGGGATTTCCCAGTTCACCCCGCCGGAAAACGTCACCGTGCTGGTCGATACCGTGCACGAATACAGTCGCGAACTGCGTCGTTCCAAGGCCTGAGACCAGGTACTGCCCGGAGATCAAGGCGGGGCGCGGTTTTCCTAAAAAAGCCGCGCCCTTTCTTTGACTTATACACAGAAGCAGAAGGCGTCATAAACGGCCGCATTACTGTGGGTATTTATCGATAAAGCGTCCTACTGTATTGTTTATAAATATTAAAAATAAAACGGCCGCTTTGCTCTTATAGCCAAAGATATAGGGTAGTGAAAATCCCTGCACATTTGCCCACAAAACAATCCACAGGAAAACGTAAAAATAATTTTCCTTTCCGAGCAATGGATTAGCTTCGATAGGCAAAGTGAAATCTGGAAGTCGTCGCAAACCCTCTGATTTCTGAATTGCCCATGGCCATTCTGCGTGTCGCGCTGGATATCCCGCTGCCCCGCCTGTTCGATTATCTCAGTGCAGATGCGGGGATGACGGATGTCGGGCGTTGCGTGCGTGTGCCCTTTGGCAGTACCGAGAAAACGGGTGTGATCGTCGATGTGGTCGCGCACAGTGACCAAGCGCCGGAAAAGCTCAAGACGGCCGGTGAAATCCTGCGCGAGTTGCCGCCATTGCCACCCGACTGGCTGGCACTTACCGAATTTTGCAGCCGCTATTATCAGCACCCGCTTGGTGAGGTGATGGCGATGGCGCTGCCGCCTTACTTGCGGCGCGGCAAGCTGCCGGCAAAGCGCAAGGAAAAGCTGCAGGAAGATGCGCCCCCGCCCGCGCTGCCGGAATTGCTGACTGAGCAGGCGGCGGCGGTTGCCAAGATCGGTGCGAGTTTCGGTCGCTATGACACCTTTCTTCTGCATGGTATTACCGGCAGCGGCAAGACGGAGGTGTATCTGCGCCTGATTGCCGAAACCCTGGCGCAGGGCAAGCAGGCACTGATGCTGGTGCCGGAGATCGCACTCACGCCGCAGCTCGAAGGCCGTGTCGCGGCGCGCTTCCCGAATGCCCGCATCGTCTCGGCCCATAGTGGCCTGGCCGAGGCAGCACGAGCGCGGGGCTTCATCGCGGCACTTGAGGGCCATGTCGACATCCTGCTTGGCACACGCCTCGCGGTATTCGCGCCAATGCCGCGACTCGGCCTGATCGTCGTCGACGAGGAGCATGACGCCTCATTCAAGCAGCAGGAGGGTTTGCGTTACTCGGCGCGCGATGTGGCGGTGTGGCGTGCTCACCAGCGCGGCGTGCCGATTGTGCTCGGCTCGGCCACACCGTCTCTGGAGAGTTTCTATCATGCGCGCCAGGATGGCGGACGCTATCAGTACGTCGAGCTGACACGGCGTGCTGTCGCTGAAGCGCCACCCACGGTACGTTGTGTCGACACGCGTCGCGAGAAGCTGCAGGACGGTATGAGTGCTGCGCTGCTTGCCGCCGTTGGTGAGCGTCTGCAACGCAGCGAGCAGAGCCTGATCTTTCTCAACCGCCGTGGCTATGCGCCGGTACTGGCCTGCCCGGCTTGTGGCTGGATCAGCAGTTGCCGGCGCTGTGCGGCGAATCTCGTGGTGCACCTCGCCGACAAGCGCCTGCGCTGTCATCACTGCGGGCTGGAGGCGGGTATCCCGCATCACTGTCCGGGCTGCGGCAACCTCGATATCCATCCTTTCGGGCGCGGCACGCAGCGCCTTGAAGAGGCGCTCGTCGCGCGCTTTCCCGAGGCACGCATCCTGCGTGTCGACCGTGATTCGGCGAACACGCCGGCGAAATGGCGGGCGTTGCTCGAAGACATTCATGCCGGCCGGGCCGATATCCTGATTGGCACGCAGATGCTCGCCAAAGGACATGACTTCCCACGCCTGACGCTGGTTGGTGCGGTGGGGGCCGATGCGGCTTTGTTTGCCGCCGATTTCCGCGCACCAGAGCGCCTCTTCAGCCAGTTAATGCAGGTCGGCGGGCGTAGTGGACGGGCGGCGCTGCCCGGAGAAGTATTGATTCAGACGGAGTATCCCGGCCATGCGCTCTATCAGGCGCTGGTCGCGCACGATTACGCGAGTTTCGCAAATACCCAGCTCGACGAGCGACGTGCGGCGGGCTTTCCGCCATTTACGTTCCAGGTGCTGCTGCGCGCCGAGTCGCCACAGTTGGATGCTTCGCTGGCCTTTCTGAAGGCAGCGGCGGCAGCTGCTCAGAGTGTGTTGCCTGAAGGGGTGAGTCTCTACGACCCCGTGCCGATGCGCATGTATCGGGTGATGGCACTGGAACGCGCACAGTTGCTTGCCGAGTCGGCGAGCCGGCCGGCCTTGCAGGCTTTTCTCGCTTTATGGGTGGTGCAGCTTCACGCGCTCAAGGCACCGCGCGATTTACGCTGGCACCTCGACGTTGATCCGCTGGAGTTTTGAGAACTGCATCCTGCATCTTGCTTTTGATGCGTTGATCAACGTCGTCGGCAGGGCAGGGTTCTCTCAGTTCAGCCGAGGCCGCCACTCTTGATGAGGGGGTAGAGCAGTTTGTAGGCCAGACCAACCAGCACGATCACGATGACCCACACGAGCGCCCCGGATTTTTCCGGCTTCTTCGTTGGGCGCGACTGATATTGCACACTCTCCCGCGGCTGCGGGCGTTGCCGGACCGAAGCTTCGCTCGAGCTGTTTGGATCGTTCCAGGCATTGCTGGACTTGTCGGTCATATTCGCCTGATCGGCCTTGTCGACAATGCGGAAGGCTTCCCCGAGGGAGATGTTGAGTTGCTTGGCGAGTGGCACAGCGCGCACAGTCTTGTTGAACTTCAAGAGGAACATGATTTCCTCGGCGGCTTCCATCGGAAAGCCGCGCCGCGTGCCGCCGCGCGTGTCCATGAAGAGCCCCTGGAGGAACAGGTCGCAATCCTTGGTACCCCAGAGCCCCTGGGTTTTCTTCATGACACCCGGGAAGGCGTCCAGTGCAGCACGGATTTCCTCGCTGCTTCCTTCATTCGTTGTGGGCATTCGATTCCCACTGTCTTGTGGTGATGGCAATGTCATGCTTGGCCTGACCGTTTCAAGATTGGCGTCCTTTGTTCCGATAATACCTGAAAGGTATTTCTGCTTGCTGCCGCGGCGTCATTTCTTCGTCATCGGCACGGCGCCGAGGGTGAACCGGAAACGCAATTGAACTTCATCAGCGACGGTTGCGATGTCGGACCAGATGCCTTCACCGATACCGTATTGCAGGCGCTGGATGGGAATGGCGCCGTCGAGCACCATAGTGTTGCCTTCGGTTCTGGCGGTGAAGGGTGCGACGACATCGAGTGTGCGGCCCTTGATGGTCATCTTGCCGGTGGCCTCGTAGCGGCTGTTGCCGATGGCCTTGAGCTGGTGGGTGACGAAGGTGGCCGCCGGGAATTCGCGCACGTTGAACCAGGCTTTGCTCTTTACTTCGTTGTTGGCCTCAGCACTGCCGGCGTCGATACTGGCTAGTTCGACGTCGATTCGGGCGCTTGCCGTTTCGGGCTTTGCCGGATCGAAGGCGATACGTGCGGTGAACTTGCCGAAGCGCCCTTCAGTGGGTACCCCCATCTGTTTGGCAACGAAGCGCAGGCTGCTCTTGTCGGCTTGGACTTGCCCGTATTCCATGGCCATGGCCGGCAGTGGCAACAGGCAGCTTGCGGTGGCTGTAATGGTTGCAGTAATCAGGGCGATTGGTGAGAGAGGGCGCAGCATCAGCGGCTCTTGTCGAGAAAGGGCAGCATGCGCGCCAGAACGCCATCGCGGTCCTTAAAGTGGTGTTTGAGCGACGCGAGGATGTGCAGTGCGATTAGGGTGCAGAAGATGTAATTGCTGATTTCGTGCGCCCCTTGGAGCAACTTGCCGATGGCCTCATTCGGGCCAATCAGGTCGGGCAGTGGCAGCATGCCGTAGAGCACCACAGATTTGCCAAGTGCCGAGCTCATTAGCCAGCCAGTCAGCGGTGAGAGCAGCATGAACAGGTACATGCCGTGCGTCATGCCGTGGGCGATACGCTGCTCTTTGGCCGACATGGTCGCGGGCAGTGCCGGCGGGCGATGCGTGAAACGCCACAGCAGACGGACGATGACCAGCATCAGGATCGTGATGCCGAGCCACTTGTGGTAGGCATACAGTTGCAGCTTGGAGGGGCTCAGCGGCAGCTCGTGCATATAGACGCCGAGCGGCAGAATGCAGAAGATGGCCAGCGCGATCAGCCAATGCAGAAAGATGGCGACACCGGTGTAGCGCTCGGACGGGGCGTTGCTCGTGTTCATGTTTCCTCCTTTGGATTCGTGTCGATTTTTATTGTGTGGAACGTGCTGTTCTCGACTGGTCTGGGAGTATAGCCGTGCGCGCTCTCTTGTCATACTCCGGTGGCTTCGTCGAGTTGTGCACCGCAGTCCTGACAGTACTTCGCACGATTGCCATGACTGGTGCTGCCACATCGTGAACAGCATCGGGAGCCGCTTTCTTCGCTTAACCGCCGCGCGGCGAATTCAGCGCTAACGATGCCGGTCGGCACGGCCAGCGTGCCCCAGCCCATCAGCATCATCAGCGAGGCGATCAGCCGGCCGAGATCGGTCTTCGGTGTGAGGTCGCCGAAGCCCACCGTCGTCATCGTCGTGATCGCCCAATACACTGACACCGGGATGCTGGTATAGCCATTCTCGGGGCCTTCGACGACGTAGATGAGCGTCCCCATGATGGTGACCACCAGGGCAACGAAGGAGATGAACACGGCGATCTTGCGTCGCGTCGCCAGCAGGGCGGAACCAAGGTTGCCAAATTCGCGCACATAGGCGCCCAGCTTGAGGAGACGGAAGATGCGCAGCATGCGCAGGATACGTACGTCGATCAGCGCGGAGAGTGCCGGGAAGAACAGGGCGAGATAGGTCGGCAGGATGGCGATCAGGTCGATGATGCCGTAAAAACTGCGGGCATAGCGCTTAGGGTGGCGGACACAGGAAAGACGCAGTAGATACTCGGCGGTGAAGAGACCGGTGAACGTCCATTCGAGAATGCGGAACAGCTGGCTGTGGCGCTCGTTGAGCGCGGCGACGCTGTCGAGCATGACAACGATGACGCTGATGAGGATCAGCATCAACAGCGCCAGGTCGAAAGTCAGACCGGCGCGTGTGTCCGACTCAAAGATGATGATGTAGAGGCGCAGCCGCCAGCCGCCGTCGGGACGGCCCAAACGCTCGGAGGTATCCAGGGGCCCGCGGTCTGCCGTCATCGGTGTCTCGCTGTGCTGAGGTATGGTCCCGATGGCCGGCTGCTCAGTTCGCTGGCGGCTTCGCAGCCGCTTCAAGTTGCGTGATACGTCTTTCGAGCGCAGCGAGCTTTTCCTGGCTGCTTGCCAGCAGTGCGGCCTGGATCTCGAATTCTTCGCGCGTGACGAGATCGAGACGCGCGAAGGCGCTGGTAATCATGGCCCGCGCATTTTTTTCGATGTCCTTCGCCGGGCTGTTGGCGAGCAGATCGGAGATGCGGCTGGAAACGTCGTCGAGCAGTTTTTGATTGAGCATGATGGGGTCCTTTGATCCGGTAATTTTAGCAGTCTGCAGGGTTTGCTGCCCAGTTTGCACTTGTCTGGTGCGGTGTGGTTCGTGGCCGCCACAAGTCGGTGCAGTCGGCTCGCTCCATTCCCAAACACATTCTGCAGCTACTTGATTAATCGTGACTTTATGGATTGGCACGCATCCTGCAATAGGTGGCTTGCAGGAATCTCGTTCATCAATCATTGCGCTCATTGCACCCACTGGAGAACCGTCATGAACATCTCGTTCAACATCGTTGCCATCGCCTTTGCTGCTTTCGTCTCCTTCCCGGAGGCCGGCTTCGCCGCCGATGCTGCACCGGTCGCACCATCCACTCCAAATGCCTTCACCGGGAATGTCACACTGGCCTCCGAGTATCTGTATCGTGGTATCGCTCAGACCAATGGCAAGGCTGCCCTGCAGGGCGGTTTCGATTACGCCCATACCAGCGGCGCTTATGTCGGTGTCTGGGGATCCAGCATTTCCTGGCTCGGTGACATCGGTCCTGGGATCAGTGCGCCGCTGGAGCTCGATGTCTATGGTGGCTACAAGAGCAGCTTCGCGGGCGGTGATTGGAGTTACGACGTCGGCGTGTTGACGTATAACTACCCGGGGACTTACCCCTCTGGCTTTACCAAGGCAGACACCACCGAAATCTACGGCGCGATTGGCTGGAAGTTCGTCAGCATCAAGTATTCCAGTGTCGTGTCCAACCATATCTTCGGTTTCGCCACGCCGACCGGTGGCAAGACGCGCGGCAGCGCTTATACCGATCTCACGCTGAATCACGATTTTGGCAATGGCTGGGGCGTCAGCGCCCACGCCGGCCACCAGACGATCAAGGATTTCGGCGACGCTTCGTACACCGATTACAGGCTCGGCGTGACCAAGGATCTTGGTTTCGGCAGCGTTGGCCTGTCCTTGTCCAGTACCAATGCCAAGGGTGGTGCCGGCCAGCCTTATCGCAACACCTTCAATCGTGATCTCGGCGATGAGCGCATCGTCGTCAGTTTCACCAAGACACTTTAATCACCTGAAAGGAGCCACCATGAAACTGGTCACTGCCATCATCAAGCCGTTCAAGCTCGACGAGGTCCGCGAGACCCTGTCGGCCATTGGCGTGCAGGGCATCACCGTCACCGAAGTCAAAGGCTTCGGGCGCCAGAAGGGGCATACCGAGCTCTATCGTGGCGCTGAGTACGTCGTAGATTTTCTGCCCAAGGTGAAGATCGAGGCGGCTATCCGCGACGATCTCCTCGAGCAGGTTATCGAAACCATCGAAAGATCCGCCAGCACCGGCAAGATCGGCGACGGCAAGATCTTTGTCTTCAATCTCGAACAGGTGGTACGCATCCGCACCGGTGAAACCGGTGAGGATGCCCTTTGAAGGGGAGCATGATGAAAAAGCTGTTTCTATTGATTGCGGCATTCTGGTTTGCCGCGTTGGGACTTGGCTTTGGTGCGACAGCCTGGGCCGATGAAGCACCGACAACGGTCGCAGCGACTGCCACTGTGACAACCCCAGCTGCAGCACCCGCCGCAGTGTCGACAGCGCTGCCAAATAAAGGCGACACGGCGTGGATGTTCGTCGCAACGGCCTTCGTCATCCTGATGTCGATTCCTGGTCTTGCGCTGTTCTACGGCGGTCTCGTGCGCAGCAAGAACATGCTCTCGGTGTTGATGCAGGTGTTTACGATCTTTGCCTTGATCAGCGTGCTTTGGGCGGTTTATGGCTACAGCATCGCATTCACTGAAGGCAATGCCTTCTTCGGTGGACTCGACAAGCTGCTTCTGAAGGGCATCACGGTGGATTCGCTGGCCGCCACATTCAGCAAGGGCGTCGTGATTCCCGAGCTGATCTACGTGGCCTTTCAGGGGGCTTTCGCGGCGATTACTGTCGGCCTGATTGTCGGTTCGTTTGCCGAACGCATCAAGTTCTCGGCATTGCTGGTATTCGCCGTGCTCTGGTTTACCTTCAGCTATTTGCCGATGGCCCATATGGTCTGGTTCTGGGCCGGTCCGGATGGTTACCTCGATGCAGCCTCGGCCGCAAAACTGAATGCGACGGCTGGCTGGCTGTTCCAGAAGGGGGCGCTCGACTTCGCCGGTGGCACTGTGGTGCATATCAACGCGGCGGTTGCTGGCATCATCGGTGCCTATGTCGTCGGCAAGCGCATCGGTTACGGCAAGGATTCGATGGCGCCGCACAGCCTGACGATGACCATGATCGGCGCGTCCTTGTTGTGGTTCGGCTGGTTTGGTTTCAACGCCGGTTCGGCCCTCGAGGCCAACGGCACGGCGGCGTTGGCCTTCGTCAATACCTGGCTGGCCGCAGCGGCTGCGGCACTCTCCTGGATGCTGCTCGAATGGTTGTTGAAGGGTAAGCCGTCATTGCTTGGTGCGGCATCCGGTGCGGTAGCAGGCCTCGTCGCGGTTACGCCGGCCTGTGGTTTCATTGGTGTCGGCGGTGCCTTGATGCTCGGCGTGCTCGCCGGTGGTGTCTGTCTGTGGGGCGTGCATGGCCTGAAGCGTTTGCTCGGTGCCGACGACTCGCTCGATGTTTTCGGCGTACATGGGGTGGGCGGCATTCTCGGCTCGTTGCTGACGGCTGTATTCGCCGCACCGAGCCTCGGCGGCACGGGCATCTTCGACTATGTCGCCAACAAGGTCACTGATAATTATTCGATTGCTGATCAGTTGATTGTCCAGGCCACCGGTATTGGCGTCACCCTAGTTTGGTCGGGTGTCGTCGCCTTCATCGCTTACAAGCTGGTCGACATGTTCATCGGTCTGCGCGTGCCGGAAGATGAAGAGCGCGAGGGTCTCGACATTTCTTCGCACGGCGAGTCGGCCTACCGCTACAGCTGAGTCCTCAATGATGTAGTCGTTGTTTCGTAGGGCGCCCCTCGGGGCGCCCTCAGACCGCTGACGAACCCCCGGATTTTTCGGGGGTTTTATTTTTTTGTGAGGC
>CAZAOQ010000083.1:11292-12675 GCA_964486795.1 uncultured Rhodocyclaceae bacterium | reverse complement strand
GAAGTTTATCTGGCGCGGGATTTCGCGCTGGATCGGCAGGTTGCACTCAAAATTTTGCCGCTCGAATTTACGCGTGACGCCGACCGGTTGCACCGCTTTGCGCGCGAAGCCAAAGCTGCCAGCGCGCTCAATCACCCTAACATCATCAAACCTATAGAATTAGGCAAGACTGTTTCAGAGATCAAGCCGAGTCCGGAGTTGGCGGAGGAACTGGCCAATTCGACGGCGATGCTGAACTTGCGCACTGAGGTCATCGCTTTGCTTGAAAGTGGCACTTTCAACAGTAATCGTGGTTACTCTGAATTTATGCGCGGGTTTGCGCGCCAAGTGCCGGAGAGCCTTTGGCTGACCGGTTTTGTTTTGTATTCCAATGGTAATAATCTGGAAATCCATGGCCGTATGCTCAAGCCCACGGCATTGCCAGAATTTATCCGTAGACTGAATGGCGAGAAGGTATTCCAGGGACTTAGTTTCTCCTCGCTAAGCATTGATCGTCCAGTGAAGGCGGTTACGGCACCGACGGCGCAGTCTCAGAGCGCGGCGGCGTCAGAAACGTCCAATTTGTCTCCATTTGTCGAGTTTCTCTTGAAATCACCACCGACCGAAAATCAGGCATCGGCTATGGAAGGATCGGCTCATTCAAGATCGAATGGAGGGCGTCAGTGAAGGATAAACTGCTGCAACTGGCGGGGCGTTTCGATGCGCTGACGCAGCGCGAGCGGGCGACCGTGGGTGGCGCCGTACTGGTCGGTGTTCTTGCTGTCGGCTATCTGCTGATGATCGATCCGCAGATTAGCCGCCAAGCCGTACAGACCAAGCGTATTGCCCAGATTAAGAACGAAATGGCTGCACTCGAGACGCAGATGGTTTCTATCCAGGCGCAACTCAAGGATCCCGATGCCAGCAACAAATTGGCGTTGCAGGAAGTGCGAAAGAGCATGGCAGAGATCGACATACGTCTGCGCAATGTTCAGGATAGTCTGGTCATGCCTGAGAAGATGCAGGGCTTTCTTGAGGGTCTGTTGGCCAAGAATGGTAATCTTGAGCTGGTTTCACTGCGCACCTTGCCGCCGGAGCCACTGATTGATAAATCCAGAATAAAGAAAAAGACTGAGGGCGCCGCTGTCAAGGAAAGCGATGCCACGGTGCGTAAGCCTGTACCAGCCTCTGGTGATGTTGCGGTAGCCAATATCTATAAGCATGCCATTGAGATACGCATCGCTGGCAACTACAATGACTTGCTTTCGTATGTGAGCCAACTCGAGAACATGCCGCAACGCATCATCTGGGGGCGTGCAGAAATGACCGTTGAAAAACATCCGCGTTGCATACTGACGCTTACCGTCTATACCTTGAATCTGGATAAGCAATGGCTCGTCGTCT
>CAZAOQ010000083.1:0-11192 GCA_964486795.1 uncultured Rhodocyclaceae bacterium | reverse complement strand
GAAGTGAACCTGCTATGACTTATTTCGCATCCACTCGATATTCCTGGGAGACGCAGGTTCCTGCTAACGGCTTCGGCTGGAATGCTATGCTTTGGGAGTCCTCCAGTCTGTTAGTGCCCCCCCGGCTTGCTCGCGTGGCGATGGTTCTGGCGCTTGGCTCGATTTTCCTGTCGGGGTGTAGCTTGCCGTTGGTTAAGCACGGTGACATCAACGATCGTCTGCGCGATGATCTCGGCCGCGCGGCTGCGGAGCGCAAGACCACAAAGGACACCATCGACCCCGCCTTGCTGCCGCCACTTCAAGTGGATGAGCCCAAGCTGAATGCTGACGCCGATGCGCGCTTTGATCTTTCTGTGGTCAATGCGCCCGCTCCCCAAGTATTCATGGCGCTGGTGACTGGTACGCGCTATAGCATGTTGTTGCCACCCGACTTGAGTGGAACGATCAGCGTCAACCTTAAGGACGTCACTATCAAGGAAGCTCTCGATACGATACGCGAGCTGTATGGCTACGAATACAAGGTTCAGGGTACGCGAATTTTTATTCAGACCAACGCGCTGCAATCGCGCGTATTCCAGATTAACTATCTTGCCAGTCGCCGTCAGGGTTCGAGTGACCTGCGCGTCGCCTCGACGACTTTGACATCATCGGGTAGTGGGGGGGGGAGTAGCGGCAGCAGTACTGCTGCGACACCAACGCCGACACCGACGCAGGGCGGTGGTAGTGCGGGCAAAACGTCCGATACCAGTCGTGTCAGCACAAGTTCTGATGCGGATTTCTGGCGCGACCTGAATTCTGCGCTTGTCTCTATCCTGGGTAGTGCTGATGGGCGCAGCGTGGTCGTCAATGCGATGTCAGGCGTCGTCGTCGTGCGGGCAATGCCAGGTGAGTTGCGTAACGTTGAGAGCTATCTGAAGGCAACGCAACTGGTTGTCGAGCGGCAGGTGATGCTGGAAGCCAAGATCATCGCTGTCACCTTGAGTAACGGTTCGCAGACGGGAATCAACTGGTCGGTCTTCAATACCATCAATAATGGCAAGACCATGGCAGGCGTGCTTGGCTCGAGCGTTAATATGAACACGAAGGCTGCTCTGCAGTCCGGTACGGGGCTGGCGGTGACGCCCGGCAAGAATGGCTCCGCAATCACTAGCTCACTTACCAGTGGTTTCGTTGGGCTGGCTTTTCAGACCGCAAACTTTGCGGCTTTGCTGTCTTTCTTGGAAACCCAGGGTGACGTTTCCGTGCTCTCCAGTCCGCGCATCGCAACGCTCAATAACCAGAAGGCCTTGCTTAAGGTTGGCACCGACGACATGTTTGTCGTCAATGTCTCCGGTGGAACACCGACAACGACCACCGTAGCGGGCACGGCGCCGACCGTTACTCTGCAGCCTTTCTTTTCAGGGATTTCACTCGATGTGACGCCGCAAATTGATGACGAAGGCAACATCATCCTTCATGTGCACCCGGCCGTCAGTCAAGTCACTGAAGTCGAAAAGGTCATCGACTTGGGTAGCAACGGCGGCATCTTCAAGCTCCCATTGCCTTCGAGCGAGATCAATGAGACCGATAGTGTCGTGCGCGTGCAGGACGGTAATATTGTGGCCATTGGTGGCTTGATGAAGCAGCAACAGGTTCAATCACGTTCACAGATGCCAGGTGTGGGTGATTCGGCACTCGGCTTTTTGTTCGGTCAGCGCAATGCTTCCGTCAGCAAGACCGAAATGGTGATTCTGATCAAGCCGACGATTATCAACAACGACAAGAACTGGCAGGAGGATCTTCAGAACGTGCGCGATCGCGTGCAGGGCTTTGACCAGCGCAAGCCAGCGCGATCAATAGCGCCGCCTGTTGGTGTTCCAGCTCCGGTTCAATCGTCGTTCGAGACTTTGCAACCGGAAACGGCCACGGCATCACCGAAAGAATAGCGACCGGCCCGAGTGCCGGAGGAGGTTTCGCTTGTATCTTGCTCACTTCGGTTTGACCGAACGGCCGTTCGGAATTACTCCAGATACGAGCTTTGCATACTCTGCGGCTGCGCACCAGGAGGCATTCAACACGCTGATGGTTGGTCTTGGCAGTGGCGAAGGGTTTATCAAGATCACCGGTGAGGTCGGTACCGGAAAAACCTTGCTGTGCCGGCGTTTTCTCGCATCTCTCGGCGACGAATGTTTTACTGTTTATCTCCCCAACCCTTCGCTCGCACCGCTTCCTCTATTGTTGGCTGTTGCCGAAGAGCTGGGTTTGAAGCTTGACGCCAGCGAGTCGCAATTCCAGTTGATCAAGCATATCAACAAGCGTCTACTCGAGCTTTCCAGAGAGTGCAAGACCGTGGTGTGTTGCGTAGACGAGGCTCAGGCCGCACCCCTAGAAAGTCTCGAAGCGTTACGTCTCCTGTCGAATCTCGAAACCGAAAAACACAAGCTGATTCATATTGTGCTGTTCGGTCAGCCTGAGCTTGATCGTAATCTTGCGGATCCCTCGGTACGCCAGTTGCAACAGCGCATCGCCTTTCACTATCATCTGCCAGGCTTACGGCATGAGGAGTTCATGCATTATCTGAACCATCGTCTCAAGGTCGCTGGCCATCATGGGGTTCCCTTGTTTTCGCGTAACGCCGCCCGGCGCCTTTTTAAATACTCTAAAGGCATCCCTCGGCTCGTTAACATACTGGCCAATAAGGCGCTGCTCTCTGCTTTCGGCGAGGGTAAAGCCATCGTCGAGGGGCGTCATGTCATTGCCGCTGCACGCGATACAGCGGGCGTCAAGCTCGGCCTGTTCACGCTGTTCGGCTAAGCGGAATAAATTCAATCCGGAACCTGATGATCATTGAGCGTCAGCAGGTATCTCGCAGATCGCGCAATCCGTTCTCGTCATTCCCGCGAAAGCGGGAATCTAGGGCTAGCGGGCGGCGCGGTTTTGGACTGGGTTCCCGCACCCCAAGGGCACTTCCTGCGGGGTGCTTTTGCGGGAATGACAAGCATTGGCTGACGATTCTTTCTAATCACGATCCGGAATGATGTAATGAGTTTGATCAACAAAATGCTGCGTGACCTGAACACCCGTCATGCCAGTGAAGTCGGCGCAGGACTTCCCGAGGATGTGCGGCCCCTGCCCGAAGTCTCGCTTGTCGCGCGCATCGGTCACGGCAGATTATTGGCATTTGTTTTGCTCGCTTTGCTCGTACTTGGTGGGGGCGTCTGGCTGGTGACTTTCTCGGCGGGAACGAAGTCTGCCATATCGCTGGCGAAATCACCGTCACAGGTGATTGAAACCGTGGCCGCGAAGCCGGTCGTGGTGCCTACTGACGAACTTCCGCCGTTACCGACGCTGGCAAATGCTTTACCACTGGCCCCCCCTCGCGAGACGACAGGTTCAGCAGTGTTGACTGTAGCGAGAAAGTCGCGAGTTCCCGCCAAGGCATCGTCTGTCAACCTGCGGTTGGACGACATGCTGAGTTTTGTACCACAGCGTCCCCCAGAGGTTTCCCAGGGTGAAAACAAGGAAGTGGTTACACCAGTTTTACGGTTGGCGGCGATTGATAAGGGTCGCAGAGTCTCGAATGAGTCACGCGGCGGGGCTGAGCTGACTCTAAAGAGCGAAAGCCGTGTCGGCACTGAAAGAAGCGATAGGCAGGAACGAAGCGAGAGAAGCGAGAGAAGCGAAAGCAAGAGCGACGGCGCCAAGGGTGAGCGCACGGACAAAGTCGAAAAGATTGAGCGCGGTGAACGCGGTGACGAGAATTTTCGCAACGGCGTCTACGCCTATAAGCAGGGGCGCATGAACGAGACCGTGATTCAGCTTCAGGCAGCATTACGCGCGAATTCGCATCATGCACCGGCACGCCAGGCCTTGCTCGGTGTATTCGTTGAACAACGTCGTCTTGACGAGGCGATCGTCCTCTTGAGGGAAGGGCTGGAGTTGGTGCCGGGACAGACCAGCTGGGCGATGGCACTGGCGCGAATTCAAGTCGAGCGCGGGCATCTGGGTGAGGCATGGGAAACACTGCAAAAATATCAGTCGGGCGCAGAGCAGAATGCCGACTATCAGGCTTTTGCTGCGGTCTTGCTGCAGCACTTCAAAAAGCCCCATGAGGCGGTGCAGCGCTACAAGGCCGCACTGCGTATCAAGCCGCGCGAAGGTCGTTGGTGGTTTGCGTTAGGCAATGCGCTGGAGGCGGATAATCAGGCCGCAGCAGCCGTTGATGCATTCAAGCAGGCAGAGGTATTGGGTGGCCTCACGCCTGCAATGGCCGAGGCTGTCACGAACAAGCTGCGTTGAGGTGATTCTCACTTTCTGCTTGATCGATGCTGCGCGCCTCAGTCGCGGATTGTGCGTGCGACGACCCAGTTGCTAACCTGTGAGGCACCGTGCTTTTTAAGCGTGCGGGCAAACTCGTTGAGTGTGGCGCCGGTCGTCATGACATCATCAATTACGATGATGCGCTTGCCGCTGAGATCGAGTGCGCATTCGAAAGCGCCACGGATGTTCTTTTGGCGCTCCTTCCAAGGCAGGCTGGCTTGGGGCGCAGTATCAACTGATTTGACGTAACCGGTAGCAAGCAATGGCACGCCGATGTGTTGCGCCAGTGGCCGGGCAATTTCTAACGCCTGGTTGAAGCCACGTTCGGCGAGGCGCCGTTCCGATAGCGGTAGCGCCATCATCAAATCGGCGTCGATGGCATCCGGCGGTAGCGCCTGCAGCATGGCTTGCGCAATGAAGCGCGAGACGGCAAGGCTGTGACGATACTTGAGTGCCTGCACCAACCTGTCGAGTGGAAATCCGTAGCGGTAGCGTGCTTGCGTGGCGTCGAAATGGGGCTTTGTTTTTAGGCAAGCACCGCAGACCGCGGCGAGCGGTGTTGGCAGAGCGCAGACGGGGCAGTTGGGCGCAGGAAGCATGGGAAGATCCCCGGTACAGGCGGCGCAGAGCAGTGCATCACCCGCTGCACTGCCGCAGAGGAAGCAGTCCTGTGCTAGAAAAGTTGCACGAGCACGGCGGCCGCTTTGAGCCAGTGATTGGGCCAACTGGGTTAAAATCGACAACTTGCTCCCTGCCTTTCCCCGGTTTGCTTCCAGAACCTGCACTGCACCGGTCCGAGCGGATGCAGGGATCGATCGGATTGCTCACTCATTCTCGCAGACAAGTACCCCTTATGACCGCATCTATTGCCCAAGCTGACGCCTCCGCCGCTGCTCAACCTTCTCATTCTGCGCACACTGCACCCTCGCGAGTCTGGAGCCGCTCCGAAATCGAGGCGTTGTTCGCCTTGCCGCTCAACGACCTGCTCTATCGTGCGCAACAGGTCCATCGTGCCCACTTTGATGCCAACGCCGTGCAGCGGTCGACGCTACTGTCGATCAAGACCGGCGGCTGTTCCGAGGATTGTGGCTATTGCTCACAGTCGGCACGTCACAAGACCGAGCTTGAGCGCGAAGAGCTGTTGCCGCTTGATGATGTAATTGCTGCTGCACAGGCAGCCAAAGACAAGGGTGCGACGCGCTTTTGTATGGGGGCTGCCTGGCGCGGCCCGAAGAAGAAGGACCTCGGTGCCGTGAAAGATATGATCAGCGCAGTCAAGGCACTCGGCATGGAAACTTGCGTTACGCTCGGTATGCTGCAGGACGGTCAGGCCGAGGAACTCAAGGAAGCCGGACTCGACTATTACAATCACAACCTTGATACCTCCGCTGAACACTACGTCAAGATTATTTCAACGCATACCCAAGCGGATCGCTTCAACACGCTCGACAAGGTGCGCAAGGCCGGCATCAGCGTCTGCAGCGGCGGCATCGTTGGCATGGGTGAAAAGCGGCGCGGCCGCGCTGATTTGATCACGGAACTCGCCAACATGAATCCGCCACCGGAGTCGGTACCGATCAACAACCTCGTTCCGATGCCCGGTACACCACTTGCCGACACGAAGCCGCTGGATCCCTTCGAGTTCGTGCGCACCATCGCCTGTGCGCGTATTACCATGCCGAAAAGCCTTGTGCGTCTTTCCGCCGGTCGTCAGGAAATGTCAGATGAATTGCAGGCACTGTGCTTCCTTGCTGGTGCGAATTCAATCTTCTATGGCGACAAGTTGCTCACCGCCGACAATCCGGAAGCGGCGCGTGACGAGGCGCTGTTCGAGCGACTCGGTCTGAAGGCAATGTGACCGGTTTGCCCGGTCCGGCTTGTTTCCTGACGTGAAGGGTTGCTGGTGAAGCAGGATTTCTCGCGCGCAGCAGCGACTTACGATGAAGCTGCGGTGCTGGCGCGCGAGACCGGTCGGCGTATGGCGGAGCGGCTCGAGTATGTGAAGCTGAGTCCCTCTCGCATGGCCGACATTGGTTGTGCGAGCGGCGACGGCATCCGTGATCTGCAACAGCGCTATCCGGCGGCCTTGCCCCTGGCCGTCGATTTCTCTTCGGCCATGCTCCAGCAGGTCCGTCATCGCGTGCCCTTGCTGCAACGTTTGGCGCGCCGCGTGCCGCGCCTCATCAATGCAGATGCGCGAAGCCTGCCTCTGGCTGCCAACAGCCTGGGCCTCGTCTGGTCCAACCTGATGCTGCACTGGCTTGATGACCCGCTGCCGGCGTTGCGGGAGATGCATCGTGTCCTAGAAGTTGATGGCCTGCTGATGTTCGCCATGCTCGGTCCCGACACACTCATGGAGTTGCGTGCTGCCTGCAGCGATTGTGGGCTCGAGCCGCCGCTGCGCCGCTTTCTTGATATGCATGATATTGGCGATATGCTGATAGCGGCCGGCTTCGCAGACCCCGTGATGGACATGGAGATGCTGACCTTGACCTACGGCTCTCCGCGCGGCTTGTTGCGCGACCAGCGCCACCTTGGCGTGCGCGACGCGCTGTTCGGTCATTTGCCGTGGCGTGACTGGCGGCGCGTGTTGAGCACCTATGCGGCACGTCGTACAAAGGATGGCGATGTTCTGCTGGCTAGCTTCGAAATCGTCTACGGACATGCCTGGAAGCCGGTGCCGCAACGAATCGACGATGGCCGTGCCATCATCCAGTTCGAGAAGCGACCGAGACAGGCCAAGCCATGAAGCGCGCCAAACAATCCCATCTCAAGCCGCGCAATCCGTTCGTCGCATTAGCCATACAGAAGAAGGCTGGCGCTCATCGGCGCAAGGACAAGCGTGCCGAGCGGGCACGCCAGCGCGCGCAATTGCGCCGCGAACTTACCAGGGATTAGTGGAGATTCGCGGGGATCACCTCGCCGCGTGGCTTGAACAAGCGCGGCTGGAATTCGGGGCACCGGCGATCTGGCGCCGTCGTTCCTGCTCGCGCCACCAGGCGCGGATGCCGAGCAGCACGGCGAGAGTTAGTACATAGACAAGTGGCTGGCTGGTGTCACGTTTTACCAGCCACCAGTAATGCAGCACTCCGAAGATGGCGATGACATAGATTGAGCGATGCAGCTGTTGCCAGCGCCGGCCACCGAGGCGGCGGATCATGACATTGCTTGAAGTCACGGCAAGCGGCACCAGCAGCACGAAGGCAGACATGCCGATGGTGATGAAGGGACGCTTGAGTATGTCTTTTGCGATCTCCTGCCAGTCGAAGAATTGATCGAGCCAGAGATAGGTCGTTAGATGCAGTACTGCGTAGAAGAAGGCGTAGAGCCCCAGCATGCGACGCAGGCGAATCAGCCAGTGCCAACCAGTAAGGCGACGCAGTGGCGATACGGCGAGTGTGATCAGCAGGAAGTTTAGCGTCCAGTCGCCGAGTGCCCGGGTGACATATTCGATCGGATTGGCACCGAGTTCATCGTGCAGCGCACCCCAGCCGAGGTGGACGAGAGGCAGCAGGCAGGCGAAAAAAAGCAGCACCTTTAATGGCGCTAGTGTTGTCTTCGTTGGGCTTTGGGTCGCTGCACTCATCAGAAATCCTTTCGCAAATCCATGCCGGCGTACAGGCTGGCGACCTGATCGGCGTAGCCGTTGAAGGGCAGCGTCTTGCGTTTGAGGAATTCGCCGATGCGGCGTTCACGCGCCTGACTCCAGCGTGGGTGGTCTACTGCCGGATTGACGTTGGAATAAAATCCGTACTCTTGTGGCCCCGCCTGCATCCATGAAGTCACGGGCATTTTCTCGACGAAGCGTATGCGCACGATAGATTTTGCGCTCTTAAAACCGTATTTCCAGGGGACGACAAGTCGCAGTGGTGCGCCGTTCTGCTTTGGCAACGTCTCCCCGTAGAGGCCCGTGGCAAGCAGGGTCAGTGGATGCATCGCTTCGTCAAGACGCAAGCCTTCACGATAGGGCCAGTCAAGCAGGCGCGCGCGCACGCCGGGCATTGTCGCCGGGTCAGCTGCGGAAATGATCTCGACGTATTTTGCGTTACCGAGTGGCTCGACCTGCTTGAGTATGGTTGCCAGTGGCAGGCCCAGCCAAGGGATCACCATGCTCCAGCCTTCGACGCAGCGCAGCCGATAGATGCGTTCCTCGGGTGGCGCGAGCCGGATGAGATCATCAATGGCGAAGGTCTTTGGCTTCCTGACCAGACCATCGATGCTCACCGACCACGGCCGTGTCAGAAGGGTATGCGCGTTGCGCGCCGGGTCGCTCTTGTCGCTACCGAACTCATAGAAGTTGTTGTAGCTGGTGACGTCCTTGTAAGGTGTCCGCGTTTCGTCTGTGTTGAACGGGCCGTGTGGGCGTTCAATGGCCAACGCTTCGTGCGTGCCAATCGTCGTTAGCAGGGCGGCGCCGGCCGCCGCTTTGAGGAACTCACGCCGGTCATAGATTGCCCGCGGCGTGATTTCGGAAGTGGCGATATCGTTGGGAGGTTTCAGCAGCATGGCTTTTTTCCGGTGGTTTGATCGGCACACTCAGTGAGTAAGATTTCCCTGTAACGATTTGGTTCGCCTGCGACCAAAACGACAGACGAAAAAAAGGGTGACCGCAGCCACCCTTTCCCTGCGCGATGCGCTGACCTTTCGATCAGCGCAGGCCGGCCACGTAGTCAGCGACCGCTTTGATTTCTGAGTCGGTCATCTTGATCGCAACCATCCGCATCATCCTGTTCGGGTCGTTGGTGCGTGCGGTATCGGTGGGTGCGGTGGTTTGTGCGCCATCGCGGAAGCCCTTCAGTTGCGCTTCAATGTAGTCCGCGAACTGGCCGGAGATGCGCGGGAACAGTGCAGGAATCCCTGCTCCTGTGGGGCCGTGGCAACCGGCACAGGCAGGCAGGCCTTTGGTGTTGTCGCCGGCACGATAAAGGCGCTGGCCGAATTCGATGGTGTCGCGATTCTTGGCCGTTTCCGGTTTTTGCTGCTGGGATGCGAAATAGGCGGCGATGTCGCGCATCTGCGTTTTATCGTAGGCGGCGATCATGCCGTTCATGATGGGATTGACGCGCATTGGCGTTGCGCCGTCGGCACCCGCCTTAAACTCACTCATCTGTTTGACGAGGTATTCGGTATGCTGGCCGGCGAGCTTGGGATTCGTCGGGATCACGCTGTTGCCGTCAGCGCCATGACAGGCGCCGCAGACGGCTGCCACGATGGCTTGTCCCTTGGCAGGATCGGCCTTGGTGGGAGCAGCGGCATGCTCGGCGGCCGAGGCCGACAGCGTTGCAAAAGATATGGCCACAGCGGCCACTAACAGCGAAAAGTGTTTCATGGAGGACTTCCTCGGATCTTGGATTGCCAAACCCTGATATTCTATACCATCCTATCTGTTTCGTTTTTCCTTCGCCGCGTTAAGCGCGGCTTGCTGCCATGCCGCCGTCCAATCTATTTCGCCACGCCGTTTTCGAGACCTCTGTCGCAAAACCCGGTGGTTTGCCGCCATCTTCGCCGAGCGCGCCGGAAATTGCCTTTGCCGGGCGTTCTAATGCGGGCAAATCGAGCGCGCTCAATACCCTGGCCGGTCACACGCGGCTGGCTTTTGTCAGCAAGACGCCGGGGCGTACTCAGCTCATCAATTTTTTCCGTCTGCCGAATGGCGCGCGACTCGTCGATCTGCCTGGCTACGGCTATGCAGCCGTGCCGCTGGAAGTCCGCAAGACGTGGGCGGCGCTGCTCGAACATTATCTCAAGAGGCGCCAGAATCTCATCGGCCTCGTGCTGATCATGGATTCGCGCCGGCCGTTGACCGAGCTCGACATGCAGATGATCGGCTGGTTCATTCCCACCGCCAATCCAATCCACATTCTGTTGACCAAGGCCGACAAACTCACGCGCCAAGAGTCCAGCCAGACACTGCGTAGCGTGCGCCAGGCGATCGAGGTCTATGGTGGGCAGATTACCGTCCAGCTCTTCTCCAGCCTCAAGAAGACGGGTATTGAGGAGACTGAGGCCGTGGTTGCCGAGTGGCTCGCCGGTTGCGCCTCTGGCGAGGACGACGGGACGGAAGAAGAGGTGGAGCTCGTTGCCGAGGAAAAAAAAATGGCTCCCGGCCAAGGGGGGAAAACCGGGAGCCATTCGACCTGATTCACAATTTGAACCAGGTGATCCCGCTTAAGGAGGGGAAGCGGGGACAGCAAATCGCTATCATTCCTTCTGACCGTGCAGTATTTGAAAAAGTTCCAGAAAATAATTCTTCAGGATTAACGGCATGATTTCAAATGGAGTATTCCCGAAAGTGCGGATGCGGCGGATGCGCCGTGATGACTTTTCGCGTCGTCTGATGCGTGAAAATGTTCTGACGGCCAACGATCTGATCTACCCCGTATTCGTCCTCGATGGCTCCTCGCGCACCGAGGCAGTCAACTCCATGCCCGGCATCGAACGCATGACGTTGGATCGCCTGCTGCCGGTGGCTGAGCGCGCCCTGAAACTCGGCATCCCGGCGCTGGCATTGTTCCCGGTGATCGATGTCAGCCTCAAGTCGCCTGGCGCGGAAGAAGCCTGGAATCCCGATGGGCTCGTGGCGCGCACTGTCGTTGCATTGAAGCGGGAGTTGCCTGAACTCGGCGTCATCTGCGACGTCGCCCTTGATCCCTACACCAGTCATGGTCAGGACGGCTTGATCGATCCGAACGATCCACGCGGCTATGTGCTCAATGACGAGACGCTCGAAGCCCTCGCCAGACAAGCCCTCTGCCAGTCTCAAGCGGGTGCCGACGTCGTCGCGCCCTCGGACATGATGGACGGGCGCATCGCGCGTATTCGTGGCGAACTCGATGCCCACCAGCAGATCTACACGCGCATCCTCGCCTACTCGGCGAAATATGCATCCGCTT
>CAZAOQ010000082.1:9500-12729 GCA_964486795.1 uncultured Rhodocyclaceae bacterium | reverse complement strand
CATCGTTCTTGTCGCGCACCGTGAAGTCGGTCGCGTAGATGGCCATGATGGCCTCACCAGCGCGACGGGCGATGGCGCAGAGGGGGGCGAGGAGTTGCAGGTTTTGCGTGGTCATTTGGTTTCCTTCGTTGAAGGTGGCGTGTTTAATTCAGTCGAGGCAATCCTGCGTCAGTGGGCGGCAGTTGTAGGTCGGATTAGCGCAGCGTCCCTCAAGGGATTTCCTTCGGTCATAATCCGACCTACGCGTCCGTTGCCTGCCGAATTTTTCGTGCGCTCGCTCTATGTACATTAGCCGGGTATGCTTCCGTCTGATTGAGCAATTAAATGATTAAGCCCACTCCTGCCAGCCAGCCCATCAACCACCCCGACAACCGCACGCTCTCTCTCGCCGATCTGAACGAGAAGCGCCGGGCTGCGGTGCGTTTGCGTTTGGAGGGCTTAGGGTCGAGTGCGGTCGCGGCGCAGACGGGGCTCAGCCTACCGACGGTGATCGGTGCGTGGAAGGCTTATCTCGCCGGCGGTTGGGAGGCGGTCGATGCAAAACCGCGCGGGCGCAGCGTGGGTGCCGGGCGGCGGCTCGATGCGGCGCAGGAGGCGGAGATTTTTCGCCTTGTCAGCAGCCAGTTACCCGATCAACTCGGTTTGCCGCAGGCGCTGTGGCAGAGCACGGCGATCCAGACTTTGGTCGCCGGGCGCACGGGTATTCAATTACCGGAACGAACTGTTTCCCTCTATCTGCAACGCTGGGGATTTGCCGCGCCGAAGCCGGCCGTGCGCATCGCTGCCGGCGGCGAAGTTTTGCGCGGCTGGGACGCGACGACGCATCGCGCGATCCGCGCCCGGGCGCGGGCCGAGGATGTCACGATCTATTGGGTTGATGAAGGTCGCCTGACCAGCGCTGATGCTGAGATCAAGGCAGGACGCCGTCTTAGCGTGATGCGAGCGGTCACTAACCGTGGCAAATTATTGTGGATGGCCTATGAGGGCGCGCTGCGGGCGCCGCTGCTGATCGAGTTTTTCGACCGCCTCCTGAGCGAGAGTGGTCGCAAGACATTTGCCATTCTCGACGGCATGCACTGGCAGCGTGCGGCGGAATTCAGCCATTGGGTAACGGAGCGCAGCGAGCGTCTGCTGACCTTTCATCTGCCGGAGAGTGGCGGCCTGCCGACCCGATCGAGCTTAAGCACGCCGCAGACCCGGCCAGTGCAGAGAGCGCCCGCACCCGTCATGCAGGCATCTTTACTTGGTCAGCTAAAACATTTAGTTGCCGATACAAGCCGGCGACTGCGCGACTATCCTGAACCTGTGATCCGAGGAGACACTCAAACCATGAGCCTGACCCACTTGCAACGACTCGAAGCCGAGAGCATTCACATCATGCGCGAGGTCGTCGCCGAGACCGAGAATCCGGTGATGCTTTATTCCATCGGCAAAGACAGCGCGGTGATGCTGCATCTGGCGATGAAGGCGTTCTATCCCGCCAAGCCACCCTTTCCGCTGCTGCATGTCGACACCACCTGGAAGTTCCGCGAGATGTACGAATTCCGCGATGCCCTGGTGAAGAAGCTCGGCCTCGACCTGCTCGTGCACATCAACCCGGAGGGGCTGCGCATGAACATCAATCCGTTCACGCACGGTTCGGCAATTCATACTGACGTTATGAAAACCGAGGGCCTCAAGCAGGCGCTCGACAAGTACGGTTTCGATGCGGCCTTCGGTGGCGCACGCCGCGACGAGGAAAAGTCACGTGCCAAGGAACGTATCTTTTCCTTCCGCTCGGCGCAGCATCGCTGGGACCCAAAGAGCCAGCGTCCCGAGCTCTGGCACTTGTACAACGCGCGCAAACACAAGGGCGAGAGCATCCGCGTCTTTCCAATCTCGAACTGGACTGAGCTGGACATCTGGCAGTACATCCATTTACAGAACATCCCCATCGTGCCGCTCTACTACGCCGGGGAACGGCCGGTGGTCGAGCGCGACGGCACGCTCATCATGGTCGATGACGAGCGCATGCCGCTGCGTCCCGGCGAGGTGCCGGTGATGCGCAAGGTGCGCTTCCGCACTCTGGGCTGTTATCCGCTGACGGGTGCGGTGGAATCGAATGCCGCCACGCTGCCGGAGATCATCCAGGAAATGTTGCTGACCACGACGTCTGAACGCCAGGGGCGGGTGATCGACCACGATTCCGCCGGTTCGATGGAAAAGAAAAAGCAGGAGGGCTATTTCTGATGGCACACGTTTCCAAGCTGATTGCCGAGGACATCGAGCAATACCTGAAGGCGCACGAGACCAAAGAGCTGCTGCGCTTCATCACCTGCGGCAGTGTTGATGACGGCAAGAGCACGTTGATCGGCCGCTTGCTGTATGAGTCGAAGATGCTTTTCGATGACCAGCTTTCCGCGCTTGAGGCGGACTCGAAGAAGATGGGCACGCAGGGCGATAATCTCGACTTCGCATTGCTCGTCGATGGCCTCACCGCCGAACGCGAGCAGGGCATCACCATCGACGTCGCGTATCGTTTCTTCTCGACCGACCAGCGTAAGTTCATCGTCGCCGATACGCCCGGCCATGAGCAATACACGCGCAATATGGTCACTGGTGCTTCGACCGCCGATGCGGCGATTTTGATGGTCGATGCACGCAAGGGCATCCTCACGCAGACGCGCCGTCACAGCTATCTGGTGTCGCTGGTGGGCATCCGTCACATTGCCGTGGCCATCAACAAGATGGACCTTGTCGATTACTCGGAGAAAACCTTTCGCGCCATCGTCGAGGACTACCGTGAATTCGCGAAGAAGATCGGTATCGAAGAGGTGACCTTTCTGCCGCTGTCGGCCTTCAAGGGTGACAACATCACCGAGCAGAGCGCGAACATGCCGTGGTATCACGGCACCACGCTGATGGGTTATCTGGAGTCTGTCGAGATTGATGCCGACCGCCTGCAGCGCGCACCGTTCCGCCTGCCGGTGCAGTGGGTGAATCGTCCCAATCTCGATTTTCGTGGCTTCGCGGGCTTCGTCTCGAGTGGCACGATCAAGGCGGGTGACCGCGTGCGCGCGCAGCCTTCAGGGCGCGAGAGCACCGTGGCGCGCATCGTCACCGCCGATGGCGATCTGGAGCAGGCCGTTGCCGGCCAGTCAATCACGCTGACGCTGGCCGACGAGATCGACATCTCGCGCGGCGACGTGATTTCCTCGATCGATGCGCCGGCGCATGTCGCCGACCAGTT
>CAZAOQ010000082.1:0-9400 GCA_964486795.1 uncultured Rhodocyclaceae bacterium | reverse complement strand
TTCATCCTGATCGACCGGATGAGCAACAACACCATCGCCGCCGGCATGCTCGACTTCGCCCTGCGCCGTGCCAGCAATATCCACATGCAGGCCGTCGACATCGACAAGTCGGTGCGTGCCGCGCTAAAGCACCAGAAACCGTGCGTGATCTGGCTCACCGGTCTGTCTGGCTCAGGCAAGTCGACCATCGCCAACCGTGTCGAAAAGAAGCTGCACGCCCTGGCCAACCATACCTATCTGCTCGATGGCGACAATGTGCGCCATGGCCTCAGCAAGGACCTCGGCTTCACCGAGGCGGATCGCGTCGAAAACATCCGTCGCATCGGCGAAGTCGCCAAACTGATGGTTGATGCGGGTCTCATCGTCATTACCGCCTTCATTTCGCCGTTTGCCGCCGAGCGGCGCATGGCGCGCAGTCTGTTGCAGGACGGCGAGTTCCTCGAAGTGCATATTGACACGCCGCTGAGCGTTGCTGAAGAGCGCGATCCGAAGGGGCTTTACAAAAAGGCGCGCCGTGGCGAGCTGAAGAACTTCACTGGCATCGACTCACCCTACGAGGCACCCGAGGCGCCGGAGTTGCTCATCGACACGACGCAATGTGATCCGGATCAGGCGGCCGACATGATCATCCACAAGCTGATTGAGCTCGGCATGATTGAAGCCAGCCGCTTCAATGACTGAGATTGACATCACGCGGGCCGGCGCGCCGCCACAAGCGACACGTGGCCACCAAGATCAGCCCGAATACCACGTGGGCTGCCAGCGTCACCCCATCGCGTACCTGTGCGAACCAGGGAAACAGCAGCGTGAAACCATATAGATTGACCGCGTAGATCAGCAGGCCGTAGGCTGCGCCAGCCAGCAAGTCCCAGCGCGGCCCTCGTACCCCTCGTAGGCCGAGGCACTCGCACCCGTACGCCGGAACGATGGCGTAGAGCACGGATAAGGTGAAGTGAATCAGCGTGGCGACAAGCAGGATCAGCCACGTTGCCGCCACACCGGGTGACAGCACCGCACGGCCCATTAGCAGCGCGGCCGTTAAGCGCGCATCACGCAGCAAGGTGTCGACGGGTGCCATGTCCGCCAGCCACCACAGGATTAACTGGGCAACCGTTGCCAAGGTGCCGGCGGCAATCCCGGCAACGCTGGCAAGCACAGACAGCGCCGCAACCCGCTGCAATGCATGTTGCTCAGGGATGCTCAGGTTGCTCCGCAGCCGTCATAAACGCCCATGCGGGCACGCTCCAGTTCTTCCTCGTAACTGAAGTGGTGCTCAGATGCCGCTACTGCGATCGCCGCCGGACTGTTGCGGCGTCCCCGTTGGTACAGTAGCGATTCGATAACGCTGCTGATGTCACTGACTGGCGGCACCATGAGCTGCTGCAGGCGGTCGTGTATTTCCACATCAATCATGACGGCGATTTGCTTCTGGGCAGACATGGTGCTCTCCTTGAACGGACACGATGAAGGGATCGATTTTCAGTGTAGTTCAGATACCCGAGTAATCAAGTCGACTTTTGTCGGGGAGGGCGGTTGGCGGCGATCAGGTCGGCTCTCAACCGTCTCACCACGGCAATCGATAAGTACTGCATATGACCCAAAAACCGCCCACGCAGCGGCCAAAAACGGCTAAAAACGCGGCGTAAGACGCTGGAGTCTGGTAACCTACACGGTTTGCTTCGCCACGATTTTTCACGACCTGAACCGCCGAGATGCCCGAAGACGCACGACTCCTGAACCTGCAGTTCGACGATTATTTCGAAACCCCGCCGGTCACGCGAGGCCAGTCGCTCGCGGTGGACGGCCATGCCAGCATCGAGGGCCTGAAAATCGCTCCCGGCAAAGTGCGCATCACGGGTAGTTGTCTCGGCAGTCGCGGCAAGCAATACAAGCAGGATATCCAGCTGTCCAACGACGGCAAGCGCATCACTCATGTGGCCGGTATTTGTTCTTGCGCCGAGGGCTTCAATTGCGCCCACGTCGTCGCCGTGCTCGTGTATTGGCAGGGGCAAGGGATGCGCAGTGAAGCGGCTACTGCGACGGTCGGCGAAGCGCAGGCGGCTTCTGTTGAAACACTGGCCTGGTTGCAATCACTCGAGCAGCCGATTGCGGCGGCCGAGCCGGCCCGGTCGACTGCTGGCACACAGATCCACTATGTGCTGACGCCGGCTGACGGCCACCTGACGCTCTACAAGACACGCGTCCTCAAGGACGGCAGCCACGGCAAGCCCGAAGCGCTGCGTCCTGATCTGCATCAGCTCACCTGGGGCAATGTGCCGGCCTGGTTCCAGCCGGGCGACATGCCGATCCTGCGGCTGTTTCTCGCGCTTCAGGATAATGTCATGTTCGTGTATGAATCTTCGCAGCCCTTGCGCGGTGAGGAAGGTGCCCAGTTGCTGCGCATGGCTTTGCGTACCGGGCGCCTGCATCTCGACGCGACTGAACAGCCCGTGTTGCGCTCCGGCGAGGTGCTGAAGGCGGGTCTCGCCTGGCGGCGCACGCATGAAGGCCGCCAGCAGTTGCAGATCGAGCAGCACACGTTGGGCACGGTTGCGGGCGCGAGTCTGGACGCCGCCGCGCTGACGCTGTTGCCGACCTGGCCAGCGTGGTATGTGAATCCGGCGCGCAACGAGATTGGCCCGGTACAGGTCGATCTTCCCGAGGAGCTTGCGCGCCAGTTGCTCGCCGCGCCGCCGCTCGATGAAATCGATGCGCTGCTGGCACGCTTGCGCCTTGGCGAGATCGGCGCGCAGCGCGACCTCAAGCTGCCGTTGCCCGAAGCCGCGCCGCCCGAACAGCCGACCGGCAAGCCGCGTGCAATCCTGCGTCTGCAGGCGGCACGCTTCAATATGGCACCGCCACTGCGCGCCGAAGAGGTTATGGCGGTGGCGACGCTTTGGTTCGAATATCCCGGCCTTGCACGCACCCCGGGCATCGAATCGCCACCCGCACTGCAGCGCAGCGAGCGCGATGGTGTCGCGCTGACGGTGATGCGTGATCTTGATGCCGAGGCGGCGACGTGGACGCTGCTCCAGGCGCACGGCCTTGAACACTATCGCAAGCGCCTGCCCAAGATCGAGCGCATGGGTATCCCGGTCAATGGTGTCAGCGATTGCCTGCTGCCGGCCTTGCAAGATCCCGGCAGCTGGATGATCTTCCTCGAACTCACGCGTTCCGCGCTGGAGCAGCTCGGTGTCGCGGTCGAGGTCGATGACGACTTTCCCTTCCAGCTCAGGGAAGCCGAAGACTGGTTCGTTGAAGTTTTCGAGGATGAGTTCAATTCCAACAACGACTGGTTCGATCTCGATCTCGGTGTGGTCGTTGCCGGCAAACGCGTCAGTCTGGTCGAGCCGCTGGCGCGGCTGATCGCCAACCGGCCGCAGATCATGGAAGAGCTGCGTCAGCTTGCCGATGACGAGCGGGTACCCTTGCCGCTTGATGAGCGTCATGTCTTGCCGGTGCCGGTGCAGCGCATGCGCGCCTGGCTTGGGCCGCTGCTCGAATTCGCCAGCGACAGCGAGCGGCCGCGTCTGGCACGACTCAATGCGGGCACCCTGGTCGAACTCGAGTCGCTGCCAGGGCAGTGGTTCGGTGGCGAGCGCCTGCGCGAGCTGGGACACAAGCTGCGGGATTTCACGGGCATCGAAGAGTCGCTGCCGGCACCGGGTTTCAAGGCTACGCTGCGCCAATATCAGCAGGCCGGCCTCAACTGGCTGCAGTTCCTGCGTAGCTATGGTATTGCTGGCATCCTTGCCGATGACATGGGCCTCGGCAAGACGATCCAGACGCTCGCTCACCTGCATCTCGAAAAAGCCAGCGGTCGCGCTGACCGGCCGAGCATGATCGTCATGCCAACCAGTTTGATTACCAACTGGTGCAACGAAGCCGAGCAGTTCGCGCCCGATCTCAAAGTACTGGCGCTGCACGGCCCGAACCGCGCGGCGCGCTTCGCGGACATCGCCAAGGTGGATGTGATCTTCACTACTTACCCGCTGCTGGTGCGCGATCAGGAAGTGTTGCTGCAGCACGAGTTTCACCTGCTGGTGCTCGACGAGGCGCAATTCATCAAGAATCCCAAGGCGCATTCGCACCGTGTGGCACGTCAGTTGAAGGCACGTCACCGGCTCTCGCTGACCGGCACACCGCTGGAAAACCACCTCGGCGAACTCTGGGCGCAGTACAACTTCCTGATGCCCGGCCTGCTCGGTGATGTGCGCCGCTTCGCCAGCATTTTCCGCACGCCGATCGAGAAGCTGAACGATGTCGAACGCCGTCAGCAGCTTGCGGATCGCGTGCGTCCCTTCCTGCTGCGACGGACCAAGGAGCAGGTGCTCACCGAGCTGCCGCCGAAGACCGAGGTGATCCGCTGGGTTGAACTGACCGGCGCGCAGCGCGATATGTACGAATCGCTGCGCCTGGCCTTCGACAAGAAGCTGCGCCAGGTGCTCGCCACCAAGGGCGTGGCGCAGAGCCAGATCATGATTCTCGATGCGCTGCTCAAGCTGCGTCAGGTCTGCTGCGATCCGCGTCTCGTCAAGCTGCCCGGTGCGGTACAGACGAAGCGCACTGACGAATCGGGCAATGAATCGCCGGAGTCGGCCAAGCTCGGCCTGCTCATGGGCATGCTGCCGGAATTGATCGACGAAGGTCGCCGGGTGCTGCTGTTCTCTCAATTCACCAGCATGTTGAGCCTGATCGAGGAAGCAGTGGTGAAGCTGGGCATCGAGTACGTCAAGCTCACCGGCCAGACCAAGGACCGCGAGACACCGATCAGCCGCTTCCAGAACGGTGAAGTACCGCTCTTCCTCATCAGCCTCAAGGCCGGTGGCACGGGCCTCAATCTAACGGCGGCCGACAGCGTGATTCACTTCGATCCGTGGTGGAATCCGGCGGTCGAAGAGCAGGCCTCGGCGCGTGCCTATCGCATTGGCCAGGACAAGCCGGTGTTCGCCTACAAGCTGCTGACCAAGGGCACAGTGGAAGAGAAAATCCTCGCCTTGCAAGATCGCAAGCGCAACCTCGCCGACAACTTGCTCGCTGGCGCGGCACCCAATCAGCATTTGATTACCGCCGAGGATCTCGACGTGCTGTTTCAGCCGCTGGAACCGACCTGATGCAAAGAAAAGAAAGCTGAACCAGGACGATGACGCTCACCGACCTGCGCTACATCGTTGCACTCGCCCGCGAGCGTCATTTCGGCCGGGCGGCAGAGAAATGCTGCGTTGCCCAGCCCACCTTATCGGTCGCGGTCAAAAAGCTCGAAGAAGAACTCGGTGTGGTGCTTTTCGAGCGTGGTGCCGAAGTCAGCGTCACGCCGATCGGCGAGCAAATCGTTGCCCAGGCAGCCCGCGTGCTGGCTGAATCCGGGCGGATTCCCGAGCTCGCCGCGCAGGGCCGTGACGCGCTGGCCGGGCCGCTGCGCATCGGTGTCATCTACACCATCGCGCCTTATCTGCTGCCGACGCTGGTGCCACTGCTGCGCGAGCGCGCGCCGCAGATGCCGCTGGTGATCCAGGAGGGTTACACCGAGAAACTTGTCGCAGCCGTCAAAGCCGGTGATCTTGATGTCATTATCATCGCCCTGCCGCTCGTCGAGCCGGGGCTGGTAGCACAGCCGGTGTATGACGAAGCCTTCCGTGCGCTGGTCCCTGTCAATCATCCGTGGGTAAAACAGAAAGCCGTCGAGCCGGTGGCCCTGCTCGACGAGCCCCTGCTGTTGCTCGGTGCCGGCAACTGCTTCCGTGACCAGGTGCTCGATCTCTGCGCCCACGCCAAGCCCGCCTTGGGCGCGCCGCAGATCCTTGAAGGCAGTTCGCTGGAAACCATCCGCTACATGGTTGCATCTGGTATCGGTGTGACCGTCATGCCAGCGTCTTGTGCCGACTGCATTCCGGAGAACGACGCGCTGCTGCGTGTGCGCCCCTTCGTCGAACCAACCCCAACGCGCTGCGTCGGCCTCGTCTGGCGCACCAGCTTCCCACGCCACAAGGCCATCGACCTCATGCGTCAGGCGTTGCTCGATTGCGCACTGCCAGGAACGAAGCCGGTCGCGATACGCTGAAAAAAGCCAGACACTCAACATCGCAACGCTGTAGTCGTAGGTCGGGCTAGCGCAGCGTCCCCCAAGAGGACTTCCTTCGGGGCGTAACCCGACATCTCACTGTGCCAGCTCCACGCCACACCAGCCGGTACGATATTCGCGCATGATCACATTCCGTCATCATCCGAGCGACCCGATTCAAAATCACATACACGATCAAAAATGGCGGTGGCAATATTCGAGCAAGCTGCATTTACGACGCTCCAGTCGTGCCACTTTGAATCAAGGTTTTTGTACTCGGAAAGTTCGGTTTCTTCCAAGTCATAAGGTAACGCATTGGCAAGCTGAATCTGAAGTTGTTGAAGTGGCGACTCGCCATTGCCCTGATGATAAAGGCGGTCAAACGATTTCAATGCCAGCGCAGTTTTATCGTCACCCATGTGGTTGGCTAAAGCCACGAAATCGAGATAATCCCGCGTGGCGTTGCGCTTGAGAATCAACACACCTTTGATGCGCAAAATTTCGCCTTCGGTTGGAATCGTGATTTGCTCCCCGCGATATTCCACGACAGCAGTTTCAAGTGGCTCATCACGGATCAACTGTCTTACGCCAGTTTCGATGCCATCAAGGCTACCGAGAATCTGAACCGGTCGTTGTACCCGGGCAGTTTTCCAGCCGGCTACCGATTCGAGTTCCTTGAGAACATCATCAAAGTGGTTACGCAAGTCAGTCAGCACATGATCTGCGTCCCGCGAGAAACGATGTTTCGCATGAATTGCGGATGCTGTGCCGCCAACCAACACCGCATCCGGCAGAATGCGTTGAAGGCGTGCTGCGGATGACAGCACAAGTTCCCAGTCAGGCTGTGGTGCGGTGCGCTTCGACATAGTGCATCCAAAAGTGATGGCGTTGCGCGTAGGGGTCGGAAATATGGGCGCGGCAGACCCGCTCCACTTTCTCGAGCAGTGAGCGATCAGATAATGCGGCCGATCGTAGCTCAGCCCAGTCATTCCAACGGCCACGGGAAATCACATCGTCGATGGCGGCGAGAGTGAAGCGTCGATGGTTAAGGTGTCGGTGGAGCATCGGTCAATAAAACTTTACGGTTTTGATGAACTGAACTTTAGCCGATTCATGTTATGCCGCCGAAATATTTTAGGGTCAATGCTGGCGGGTACATGCCCCATAGTCGGACTTCTTTTGCTGCTCTCACAGCATCTTGGTTCATCCCCCAAACAGTCGTGCCAGCTCTGCGCCGGGACTCGGCGCGCGCATGAAGGCTTCGCCGACGAGAAAGGCGTTCACCTTACGGCTGCGCATCTGCGCCACATCGGCGGGTGCAAGGATGCCGGATTCGGTCACGACGATGCGCTCGTTCGGGATGCGATCAAGCTGACGCAGGGTGGTGTCGAGACTGACCTCGAAGCTGCGCAGGTCGCGGTTGTTGATGCCGATCAGCGGTGTATGCAGCTTCAGCGCCAGCGCGGTTTCCGCCTCATCGTGCGCTTCGACGAGGACAGCCATGCCGAGGCCGTTGGCAATGTCTTCCATTTCCTGCATCAATTCGAGCTCCAGCGCGGCAACGATCAGCAGAATCGCATCAGCCCCCATCGCACGCGCTTCATAGACCTGGTAGGGGTCAATGAGAAAGTCTTTGCGCAGCACCGGCAGGCTGCAGGCAGCACGCGCCTGTTGCAGGAATTCCGGCGCACCCTGGAAGAACGGGCGATCAGTGAGCACCGACAGGCAGGCCGCGCCGTGGGCCTGGTAGTCGGCGGCGATTGCAGCCGGGTCGAAGTCAGCGCGGATGACGCCCTTCGACGGGCTGGCTTTCTTGATTTCAGCGATGATGGCCGGTTGGTGCGTGACGATCTTGGCGCACAGCGCGTCGATGAAGTCACGTGTCTCTGGCTGCGCTTCCGCTTCGGCACGCATGGCCGTGAACGGCTTGGCGGCCTTGGCGGCGGCGACTTCCTCCGCTTTGACGGCGAGGATTTTCTTCAGGATGTCGGGCTTGTCGGTCATGGTCGATTCCCCTTCAGACCTGGTTGCGCGTGAAGGCGACGAAGGCATCGAGTTTGCTGCGTGCAGCGCCGCTGGAGAGTGCTTCGCGCGCCATTTCAATGCCGGTCTTGATCGATTCGGCGATGTTGGCGGCATACAGCGCAGCACCGGTATTGAGCAGCACGATGTCCTGCGCCGGGCCGGGCTTGTTGGCGAGTACGCGCAGCACGACATCCTTCGATTCTTCGGCATTTGCCACGCGCATGCGGCGGTTCGACGACATCGCCAGACCGAAGTCCTCGGGATGAATTTCGTATTCGCGGATTTCACCGTCCTTCAACTCGCCGACCAGTGTGGATGCGCCGAGTGAAATTTCATCCATGCCGTCACGCCCATGTACGACGAGGACGTGATTCGCGCCGAGGCGCTGCATCACGCGCACCTGAATGCCGACCAGATCGGCATGAAAGACGCCCATCAGCGTGTTCGGCGCACCGGCCGGGTTGGTCAGCGGGCCCAGAATGTTGAAGATCGTACGCACACCCATTTCGCGGCGCACCGGCGCGACATTCTTCATCGCCGTGTGGTGCGCCGGTGCAAACATGAAGCCGATGCCGGTTGCGGCAATACACTCGCCGACACGCGCCGGTGTCAGCTGGATATCGGCGCCCAGCGCTTCGAGCACATCGGCACTGCCCGAGCTTGACGACACGCTGCGGTTGCCATGCTTGGCGACCTTGGCACCGGCTGCGGCGGCGACGAACATCGATGCCGTCGAGATATTGAAGGTGTGCGCGTTGTCGCCGCCGGTGCCGACGATGTCGACGAAGTGGCTGTTGTCGGCGACTTCGACCTTGGTCGACAGCTCGCGCATCACCTGCGCGGCGGCGGAGATTTCACCGATGGTCTCCTTCTTGACACGCAGGCCGGTGAGGATCGCGGCCACCATCAACGGCGAAACATCGCCCTGCATGATCTGTCGCATCAGATGCAGCATCTCGTCGTGGAAGATTTCGCGATGCTCGATGGTGCGCTGGAGCGCCTGCTGTGGCGTAATCATGCGTGTGCTCCTGCGCTTGTTGCAGCAGTGCTGTCGAGGAAATTTTTCAGCATGTCGTGGCCGCAGTCGGTGAGGATGGATTCAGGATGGAACTGCACACCCTCGATGGCCAGTGTTTTGTGGCGTACCCCCATGATCTCGCCATCGTCAGTCCAGGCCGTGACTTCGAGGCAGGCCGGCAGGGTCTCGCGGCGGATCGCCAGCGAGTGGTAACGCACCACCGTCAGTGGATTGGGCAGGCTGGCGAAGACGCCCTTGCCCTCGTGTTGCACGGGCGAGGTCTTGCCGTGCATCAG
>CAZAOQ010000081.1:4889-12939 GCA_964486795.1 uncultured Rhodocyclaceae bacterium | reverse complement strand
GCGCAGGCTGTACATCTGGTTGAGGCCGCAGGGCTCGAAACGCGAGGGCATCAGGAACAGATCGACTCCGGCCTCGATCTGATGTGACAAGGCCTCGTCGAAGCCGATGGTGACGGCTATCTGTTCCGGATGCGCTTTGGCCATGGCCAGGAATGCCTGTTCTAGCGCGCGGCTGCCGCTGCCGAGAACTACCAGCTGTGCCGGCAGTGCTGCGATTTCTGCGGCGAGTGGCGGCAAAAGATCGAGCCCCTTCTGTTCGGTCATGCGGCTGACGACGCCGAGTAGCGGCACATCTGCACGCACTGGCAAGCCGCATTGCTTTTGCAGGGCCGCCTTGTTGGCTGCCTTGCCGCTCAGGTGGTCGATGTCATAGTGCGTTGCGAGATGCTCGTCGGTTTGCGGATTCCAGGCCGTGGTGTCGATACCATTGAGGATGCCGGTCAGCCGTTCACTGCGCCAGCGCAGCAAGCCGTCGAGTCCCATGCCCTCCTCAGTCGTCTGGATCTCACGCGCATAGCTCGGGCTGACGGTGGTGATCCAGTCGGCGAACTGCAGGCCACCCTTCAGGAACGACAGATGTCCGTGGTATTCAACGCCGTCGATGGCCCAGGCGTGTGAGGGCAGGCCGAGTGCGCCGAGCAGATGGCCGCCAAAAAGCCCCTGGAAGGCGAGATTGTGCACCGTCAGCAGGCTGGCAGCCTGACGCTGTCCGTTTTCTGCATTCTCTGCATTCTCTGTGCCGTAGTGCAGGTAGCAGGGCGCGAGTGCTGTTTGCCAGTCGTTGCAATGGATCAGCTGGGCGCGCCAGGCCAGTGGTGTGGCGGCACTGCCGAGCAGGGCGGCGACGCGCGAAAGCAAGGCAAAACGCAGGGCATTGTCCGGCCAGTCCCGGCCGTCCACGTCGAGATAGGGATTGCCGGGGCGATCAAACAGCGCCGGGCAGTCGAGCAAGAGTAGCGGCACGCCTTCGGCGGTCGTCGCCTCGCGCAGTGCAGCCGCCGGCAATTCGCCGCCCAGACCTGTGAGTTCGGCGACGACCGGTGCATTGGCGAATGCCTTCAGCAAGGCAGGATAGGCCGGCACTAGGACGCGCAGATCCAGCCCCAGGTTGCGTACCGCAGGCGGCAGGGCGGCGGTGACATCACCAAGGCCGCCCGTCTTCACCCAGGGCGCGATTTCGGCGCTTGCAAAGAGGATGCGCAGGGCGTCGGTGCGACGGACCATCAGCGTGCGAGTGTCCAGCGGATCAGGCCGGTGGTCGAATTGTCGACGCCTTCGAGTTTGTCAGCGAGCGTCTGGCGGCCTTCGAGCATGGGCAGCAGGTGCGCGGCGAGCTGCTTGCCGTACTCGACGCCCCACTGATCAAAAGAGTTGAGTCCCCAGACCGCGCCCTGCACGAAGACCTTGTGTTCGTAAAGGGCGATCAGCTGGCCCAGGGTGTACGGATCGAGGCGCGGCAGCAGCAGCGTCGTCGAGGGCTGATTCCCCGGAAAGACCTTGAATGGAGCGAGTCGGGCGATTTTTTCGGTGGTGAATCCGGCAGCCACCATTTCGGCGCGTGCCTCATCGAGCGTCTTGCCGCGCATCAGCGCTTCACTCTGAGCGAAGCAGTTGGCGAGCAGGGCCGTGTGATGCCCGGGCAGGTCGAAATCGGCCTGTTTCAGTGCGATGAAGTCGCAGGGGATCAGGCGGCCCCCCTGATGGATCAGCTGGTAGAAGGCATGCTGGCCGTTGGTGCCCGGCTCGCCCCAGATAATGGGCGCGGTGTCGCAGCCGACCGCAGTACCGTCGCGACGCACCTGCTTGCCGTTGCTTTCCATTTCGAGCTGTTGCAGATAACGCGGCAGGAACTCGAGCGACTGACTGTAGGGCAGTACCGCGAGACTTTCGGCACCGAGGAAATTGGTGTTCCAGATGCCGAGCAGCGCCATGATTCCCGGCAGATTGTGCTCGATCGGCGTATCGAAGAAATGCCCGTCCATCGCATGGGCGCCTGCCAGCACTTCCATGAAGCGCTCATAGCCAATAGCCAGCGCCAGTGACAGCCCGATCGCCGACCAGATCGAGAAGCGTCCGCCGACCCAGTCCCAAAACTCGAAGGCATTGGCCGGATCGATGCCAAATTCGGCAACGGCCTCAAGGTTCGTCGAGACCGCGACGAAGTGGCGCGCCACGGCGGCCTCGCCGAGTGCCGAAACCAGCCACTCGCGTGCCGAGCGGGCGTTGGTCATCGTCTCGTGGGTGGTGAAAGTCTTGCTGGCGACGACGAACAGCGTGGTGCGCGGACTAAGGCGTGACAGCGTCGTGGCGAGATGGGCCGCATCCAGGTTGGAGACGAAGTGCACATTGATGTGCGGATGGCGATGGGCTGCCAGGGCATGCACCGCCATCTTCGGGCCGAGGTCGGAGCCGCCGATGCCGATATTGACCACGTCGCTAATCGGCTCACCGGTCGCGCCACGCCAGTGGCTGCCGTGTACGTCGTCGCAGAAGCGCCGCATCCGGTCGAGCACGGCGCGTACTTCGGGACGCGGCTGCGGTTCGCGCAGCGCGATGTGCAGGACTGCTCGCCCTTCGCTATTGTTGATCGCCTCACCGGCGCGCATCCGCGCAATCCAGTCGGGCATGTCGACGCTGTGCCAGAGGTTGTACAGGGCGGCCATGACTTCGCGGCTGACGCGCTGCTTCGAGTAGTCGAGCAGCATGCCGCTGGATTGCAGCGAGAAATCTGTGAAGCGGTTGGGTTCGCTGGCGAAGCGCTCGCGCAGCGCCGGGTTGCCGTTGTGTTCGCCGCGCGCCAGGTCGGCCAGGCGCAGCCAGGCAGCGGTAGTGGCGATACTGGAGCTCATGCGATGAATCCTTGCACTTGTGGGTGTTTGTGAAATGGCTTCTTCATAGCCAGACCATCATGCCCATCTCAAAGGGATGGGTGAGCAGTTCGTGGTGAGGGAAAACGCGGATGCGATATTCGATCTTGCCGCACTGATCGGGCGTCAGTTCGCGTGTGAACAGGTGCTCGCCACTCTCGAGCGGGCTCTCGTGACGGAGTGTGTAGTGCGTACTCTTGGTCGAGTCGCGTTCGCCGGGTCGTGCGAAGACGAGTTCGACGGTGACATCGTCCGGTGCGAGGTCATTGAGTTGTACAGCCACCTCGAAACGTAGCGTGTCACCGAAGCCGATTCGTAGTTGCGGTGTATCAACACGACGCAGGGCCACACCCGGCCAGGTCGCACGCACGCGCGCTTTCCATGCGGCAACGTCGCGGGCACCGGCGAAATGATCACTGGCATATTTGCGCCACTGGCCTGCCGCTGGTGCGTAAAACTTGTTAACATATTCGCCGAGCATGCGATGCACGGTGAACCGCGGCATGATGCTGGCGATGGATTGCTTGGCCATCGCTACCCACTCTGGTGAATAACCGAGCGAGCTGTTGCGGTAGTACATGGGAATGATTTTGTCCTGCAGCAGCTCGTAGAGTGTGTGCGCCTCCTCGGCATCGCGTTGCACCGGGTCGAGGTTCTCCGCAGTCGGCTTGATTTCCCAACCGTTCCGGCCGTCGTAGCCCTCGCCCCACCAGCCATCGAGCACCGAGAGGTTCACGGCGCCATTCATCGCCGCTTTCATGCCCGAAGTCCCCGATGCCTCGAGCGGATAGACCGGATTGTTGAGCCAGACATCGACACCGGCGACCAGCCGCCTCGATAGATGCAGGTCATAGCCTTCGAGCAGGAGGATATGACCCTCGAACTCGGGGCGCTGCGAGAACTCGGTGATCTGGCGGATTAATTCCTGGCCAGGCTCGTCGGCCGGATGTGCCTTGCCGGCGAAGATGAAGAGCACCGGCCGCTCGCTGTTGCTGATGATCTCGCGCAGCAGCTTGGGATTGTTGAATAGCAGCGTCGCCCGTTTGTAGGTCGCGAAGCGACGCGCGAAGCCGATGGTCAGAACGGTCGGGTTATTCGGATCCGCGAATTTCAGCATCCGGTCGAGGTGCGCTTCGGAGCCCTGATTGCGTCGATGCTGCTCGCGTACGCGGTGGTTTACCAGATGCAGCAGCCGTGTCTTGAGCGACTGGCGAATGCTCCAGAAAATCTGGTCGGGAATCCGCTGCACCCCCTGCCAGCAGTTGTGGTCGGTGAGGCGTTGCATCCAGCCCTGGCCCAGGTAGCGGTCGAAAGTGCCATACCAGTCAGCCGCCAGAAAGGAAGGTGCATGCACACCGTTGGTGATGTAGTCGACCGGGTTTTCCGATGGTTCGATCTGCGGCCACATGCTGGCCAGGATGCTCGACGAGACGTGGCCGTGAATGCGCGAGACGCCATTGTGGTAGCGCGAACCGCGCACAGCCAGTGCCGTCATGTTGAACTCGTGGCTGTCGGCAGTGCGTCCCATGGCCAGCAGTTTCTCGCTGTCGATCCCGGTTTCCTCGCAGAAGTGCCTGAAGTAATGCAGCACCATATCCTCAGAGAAATGATCGTGCCCGGCCGGTACGGGCGTATGGGTAGTAAATACGGTGTTGGCGGCAACTGCTTCCAGCGCACTGCTGAAATCGAGCTCTGCGCCGATCAGGTTGCGGATGCGTTCGAGGATAAGGAAGGCGGCATGGCCCTCGTTGATATGCCAGACCGTTGGGCTGATCTGCAGCTCACGCAGAGCGCGCACACCGCCGACGCCGAGGAGGATTTCCTGCTCGATGCGTGTCGTCCGGTCGCCGCCATAGAGGCGGTGGGTGATGTCGCGATCCACCGCGCTGTTTTCCGGCAATACAGTGTCGAGCAGATACAGCCGCGTGTTGCCGGTCTGGACGACCCACACCTTGGCCCATACGGTGCGCCCCCCCATGTCTACCGAGACGCGCAGTTCGCTGCCGTCATCGCGCAGCACCGGTTTGATTGGCAGATCATCAAAGTCGGTTTCGTTGTAGCGCGGGTGTTGGTGGCCGTTGCGGTCGATCGTCTGCTGGAAGTAGCCTTGCCGGTAGAGCAGCCCGACCGCGACGAAGGGCAGGCGCAGGTCAGAGGCCCCCTTGCAGTGGTCGCCGGCGAGGATGCCGAGGCCCCCTGAATAGATCGGCAGGCTTTCGTGAAAGCCGAATTCGGCGCAGAAATAGGCGATCAGGTCGTCCTGCTTCAAGGGATGCTTGCCGTTTAAATCGAATATTGCCGGCGCGCGGTGGTAATTGTCGTATGCCGCCAGCACCTGATTCATGGTGCCGATGAAGATCGGATCGGCTGCGGCATCGTTCAAGCGGTGCTGTGCGACGCGCTTCAGAAACGTCTTCGGGCTATGGCTGACGGCATGCCACAAGCCTGGATGCAGACGCGCAAACAGTGCCCGTGTGGCGATGTCCCAGCTGTACCAGAGATCATCCGCAAGCTCTTCGAGACGTGCCAGTTCTGGTGGAATCTGCGGATTGACTTCGAGCTGGAAGGGCGTGCCTGACATGGTGGCCTCGGCGAGAAGAAGGGGAGAGGAGTTTAGGCGATGCCGACGGACGTGGAAAGGTAGACGTCCTGAATGGCATTAAGCAAGGCGACACCTTCCGCCATCGGTTTCTGGAAGGCCTTGCGCCCGGAGATCAGCCCCATGCCACCGGCACGCTTGTTGATCACGGCGGTGCGCACGGCCTGGGCGAGATCCCCAGCCCCCTTGGACTCGCCGCCAGAGTTGATCATGCCAGCGCGGCCCATATAGCAGTTGGCGACCTGGTAGCGCACCAGATCGATCGGATGCGTACTGGTCAGTTCCGAATACACCTTGGGATGGGTTTTGCTGAACTTGATGGCATTGAAGCCGCCGTTTCCCTCAGCCATCTTCTGCTTGATGATGTCGGCCTCGATGGTCACACCCAGGTGGTTGGCCTGACCGGTCAGGTCGGCGGCGGTGTGGTAATCGACACCGTCGACTTTGAAGGCGTTGTTGCGCAGGTAACACCAGAGCACCGTCGCCATACCGAGTTCGTGCGCGCGCTTGAAGGCTTGCGAGACTTCCCATATCTGCCGGCGGGATTCCGCCGAGCCGAAATAGATCGTCGCACCGACAGCAGCGGCGCCCATTGTGAAGGCCTGCTCGACATCGGCGAACATGGTTTGGTCGTAAGTGTTCGGATAGGAAAGGAACTCGTTGTGGTTCAGTTTGACAATGAAAGGGATGCGATGCGCATAGCGGCGTGCCACGCTGCCGAGTACGCCCAGTGTCGAAGCGACGCCATTGCAGCCCCCTTCGATCGCCAGTTTGACAATGTTCGCGGGGTCGAAATAGGCCGGGTTCGGCGCGAAGGAGGCGCCGCCCGAATGTTCGACACCCTGATCAACCGGCAGGATCGACAAATAACCGGTTCCGCCGAGACGGCCGTGGTTGAAGAGTGCTGAGAGGTTGCGCAGCACGGCCGGCGAGCGATCGCTGTCGAGCAGCACGCGGTCGATAAAGTCGGGGCCGGGCAGGTGCAGCGTGTCCTTCGAAATGCCCTGGCAGACGTGGGACAGCAGCGCCTCAGCTTCGGAACCGAGCAGGGCTTGGATATTGGTTGCGGTATCGGTCATCGTCGTGGTCATGGTCATCGTGGTCTCCTAGGGAGCGGGGGTATCGGGAATGGCAGTCAGGTCGAGGTTCAGCGTGTGCGTGGTGACCTGGCTGCTTCCGGCGTCACGCGCCGGTCGCCAGCTCAGCGTCAGGCAGGCCGCCTGCATGATCTTCTCGAAGCCAGCCTCGGATTGCGAGACCGTGAAATGCGGTGCGGCATTGAGATGCAGCGGGCGGTCAGAGGCGATTTCCAGTGCGCCGCCGAGATTAACCGGATCATCGGGATTGCCGAGTTCGCTATCCTCAAGCCTGATCCGCAGCAGATCGTCGACCAGCAGCACCTGCCCGAAGCCGCAGGGGATGTGGCCGTCCGCGAGTCGATAGCGGCCCGAATAGCCGTCGCAACTGGGCATGGCGAAATTGAGCTGGATTTCCAGCCGGCTGTCACCAAACTGCGGGCCAGCCTCGATACGATATTCGACCTGCAGCGCTGTACCCCGGGCGGAGAGCGTGTAGATCTTCTCGAAGCGGCTGCCAGCGCATTCGGTGATAAAGCGGACGCCGGCCACTGAGGCTTCGACGAGTCGGTAGTCATTCAGCACATGGCGCACACCGAAGGCATCGATTAGCGTATCGACGCAAAGGCCGCGCGGGCGGGTATCGGGTGCGGCATCGGCCGGGGTGATCACCTGCTTGAAGGCGATGCGCTCATGGGCGGAGACGGGGCTGTTGCCGGCAGAGGTCGATCCGGATTGCGCTGTCTGGCTTGAATGCTGCACGATTTTGGCGTGATAGCTCTCAGCATGGCGGCGTAGCGTATCGACAAAATTGTGGCATAGCGGATAGCTGTCAAGCTCGATGACGCAGGCATCACCGTCGGCACGCACGATGGCCTGTATCGCCGCCGTGCTGAATGAGATTTCCTCGCGGCCGTCGAGGTCGATATCACGGCGCGCGAAGGGCGGTCGCGGGGCGAGCTGGTCGAGCGCGGCTTCCAGTGACAGCAGGTTGTTCCAGATGGCGCGGCGCAGGTGCGGCAGGTATAGACCGCCAAATAAGCCGTGCCAATAGGCATCGTTGGCCTGGGCGCGGTGCAGCTGCTCCTGGAGTTCCGTGCGTTGCGGCGTCTCGGGGGGGAGTGCCGCGTATCGTGCCGAGACTTCGAGCATGCGCTTGTGCATCCAGTTCGATTCGGGATAGCGGCTGAAGAAGTTGCGCCAGATACCACCGCGCAAAAATGCCTTGTGTTGCTCGAAGCAGCCAGCCTCCTTCTCAGCGAGTACCAGCGCCGCATAGGTGCTGGCAGCAGCGGGCGGCAGCGTCCATTCATTCATCTCGATGTAGGAGGTGGTTGGCAGATAGACCACGCCGCGCGTCGCGCCGTCAGGGCGCGCATGATAGTCGGCGAATGTCGAGGTGCGGATTAGTGGCGAGGCCAGCACTCCTTCGATGAATTGCTCCAGCCAGCCTTGCTCATAAACCCATGCATAGGTTTCCGGCCAGATGCCGAACTTCTCGATGTCGT
>CAZAOQ010000081.1:0-4879 GCA_964486795.1 uncultured Rhodocyclaceae bacterium | reverse complement strand
CTGCTGCCCCTGGCGCGCCAGGTCTTCGAGATAGGCAACGGCCTCACTGGCCGGCGAAAACGGCAGGCGGTAACGGAGCTGCTCGGAAATCGGAAACAGATCGAGCGTGCGGTCGTCCTCCTCGGTGCTGTAGTAGCTGTCGAGCGCTTCGGCCGGCGCGCCGGCGCAAAGGAAGTGATAGTCGTCGACGGCGACGTAGCGGATGCCGGTGTCGGCGAGTGCCGTGACCACCGAGGATTCCCAGACCCGCTCGGTCAGCCAGGCACCGCGTGGACGCTGGCCGAAATGGCGTTCGATCTTGTCGGACAGGGTGTTCAGCTGACTCAGGCGATCGCGTTGCGGAATCGCTGCCAGCACCGGTTCGCAGTCGCCGGAGCCGAACCACTCGACCTGGCCACGCGCCGTCATGCGCGCGAGTCGCGCCATGTCGTCTGGAAAGCGCTCGCGCAGCACATCAAGCAGCCAGCCGGAAAAATGTACGCTGAAGCGGAACTCTGGGTGGCCTTCGAGTACGCGCAGAAACATGCCGTAGCAGCGCACGTGGGCATCGTCGATCACCGCCGGAAAATTGCCGACGGGCTGGTGGGCATGGACGCCGAAGAGCAGATGGATCATCGCAGCCTTTCGTGATTCCGGTGGCGGGGTGCCGTCAGGACGGCGGCGTTTCCTGGGCGCGGCGCATGGTGCCGCCGGCGTTGCTGGTGGTGTTGGTATTGCTGGTGTCGCTACGGGTGCTGGCACCTTCCGGCACGCCCGTGGAAATTGCTACGTCGAGCTGTTGCGGCGGAGTCAGTTGCAGACACCGATACAGGCTGGCTAGGTTGCGCCGGAAAAGCTGATCGAAGCTGGCAACGGCCGGCGCCGGGTTGTAGTCGCCGAACCACCAAAACCAGTCCGAGCTCTCGCAGATCGCCAGTTGTGCGCTGGCGGCGGCCTGCGCTTGCGCATCGAGCCGGCCACTCGCCATCACCAGATCGTAACTCTGCTTGGCCGCGCAGAGCAGATCCCAGGCGCGGTTCTTGTCTGCGTCGCCGATCCACGTTGACAGCGTGCCGAACACCCAGCTTCCGGCAACGAGCCCGGGCAGTGAAGCTGGCGCAAGCGGCTGGTCGAGCAGGGTGCTGTAGGTCGTGGTACGGATCTGCGGATGTTTTTCGAGCTGGGAATACAGCTCTTCGAAGAAGTAGTAGGCGTTGTAGGGATAGTGCTCCCAGGCGTTCTCACCGTCCATGATGATGCTGACCACTGCGCGCTCATCGGCTGGCGTCGTGGCGAGAATGGCTTCCAGCTCGCCAACGAAATGCCGGGCGGCATCCTGGCCATACCATTTCGCATATTCGAAGCCGATCATGTCGGAAAGGCGCTCGTCGCGGAAGAACAGGGTCAGCCCATTCGCGCCGTCGAGCTGCCAGGGCCGGTAGGCCGCACGCGAGCCGTCCTGTCCGGTCTTGTGCAGTGTGGCGCGCAGCACGCCCTCGCCGCTGGCGATCCAGCGGCAGCCGTGGGTGGCGAGCTGTTCGACGAAGGCGTGTGAGACGGCGCCTTCTGCCGGCCACATGCCCATGGGCGGCACACCGAAGCGTTGGGTGTGGCTGGCACGGGCTGCCTCGATTTGCACATCGACGCGGCTGCGTCCGCCAGGATAGACGGGTGTTCGTGGCAGCGGGGCATCGGGAAGGGTTTCGTGGGCGACGCCGAAGTCGAGCAGCAGCGGTGCCAGTGGGTGAGTCTGCGGCGTGCATGAGAGCTCGATCTGGCCACGCTCGGCGAGCGCCCGGTAGCGCGGGATGATCTGGCGCAGCGTTTCTCCAATCAACGCCAGCAGCGCCTGACGGTCGGCGAGCGTGTAGCCCTCGCCTTTGCTCATCAGGGCGGCGATCAGTGGCTGGCTGCGCCGCACGCTTTCACCAGTCCATGCCAGGTGATACCAGGTGATGAGGTCGGAAAAATAAGCACCAGATAAATAAGCCAGTGCCGCGTCGCCGTGCCGTGTGATCTCTCGATAGAGGTCGAGCAGTCGCTGGTAGCCAGGGAAGGGTGCCAGCATGGTGGTGTGGTTGCTGCGGAAACAGGCCTTCAACAGGTCGCTGCGCGCTTCGTGGTCGAGGTGGTCCAGATGGTCGAGGCTGGGTGTGGCGAGGATGCGCAGCAGCGGGTCGCGGAAGTCGCCCGTGTCGAACTGGGCGACGTAATCCTCGATCTGCTCGAGCAGCACCGGGACGAAGTTCACCACGGCGCGGATTTGCGGATGACGTTCGAGGTGCGCCGCCATGTCGGTGTAATCCTTGATGGCATGCAGGTATACCCAGGGCAGCGCGAAGCTGCTCTCAAGCGTTCCACCAGGATGTTCGCGGTAGTCCGGTTGGTGCATGTGCCAGAGGAAGATGAGATCGAGCATTGGGCGTGTGAGGTGTGAGGTCTGAGGTCTGAAGCGCCTACTAAGGAGATCAGCGCTGGTGGTGAATATTCTGGCCGAGCATTTCCGGCGTGACGAGGATGATGCCTTTTTCGCTGACGTGGAAGCGCTTGCGATCCTCCTTTGCGTCGTAGCCGATGGTCATCCCGGCGGGAATCCGGCAATGCTTGTCGATGACCACGCGGCGCAGACGGGCGCCACGGCCGATGTCGACACTGGGCAGCACCACCGAGTCCTCGACCTGCGCATAGCTGTGCACGCGCACGCGTGAGAACAGCAGGGAGCGTCGTACTGTCGCGCCGCTGATGATGTTGCCGCCCGAGATCAGCGAGTCGATTGCCGTGCCGCGCCGGTCGTCGTCGTCGAAGACGAACTTCGCCGGTGGCAGTTGTTCCTGGTACGTCCAGATCGGCCAGTCCTCGTCGTACATATTGAGTTCCGGCGTGATCTTGGTCAGCTCCATATTTGCCTCCCAGAAGGCATCAATGGTGCCGACGTCGCGCCAGTAAGGCGTTTCGTTGTTGGCGTCGTTGTCCTTCATGCCGACGCAACTGTCGGCGAAGTTGTGGGCGAAGACGCGATGCGTGGCGAGCACGGCGGGAATGATGTCCTTGCCGAAGTCGTGTGATGAATTTGCATCGGCGGCATCGCGACGCAGTGCCTCGATAAGGAACTCGGTGTTGAAGACATACACGCCCATGCTCGCCAGCGCGCGGTCGGGGTGGCCCGGCAGTGACTGCGGGTTCTGCGGTTTTTCGGCGAAGCCGACGATGCGCTTGTCCGCATCAATCTGCATCACACCGAAGGCATGGGCCTCGGCGATCGGCACGTCGATGCAGGCGACGGTGAGGTCGGCCTGATGCTGGGCGTGTTCGGCGAGCATGCGACCGTAATCCATTTTGTAGATATGGTCGCCGGAAAGAATCAGCATGTACTTCGGCTGATTGCGATGCAGCAGATCGAGGTTCTGATAGACGGCGTCGGCCGTGCCCTGATACCAGTTCTCGGTAATCTGCTGCTGCGCGGGCAGCAGGTCGATGAACTCGTCGAAGCGTCCGTCGAGGAAGCTCCAGCCGCGTTGCAGGTGATGAATCAGGCTCTGCGCCTTGTACTGCGTGGCGACGCCGATGCGCCGGATGCCCGCGTTGACACAGTTCGAGAGCGTGAAGTCGATGATGCGGAACTTGCCGCCGAAAGGTACGGCCGGCTTGGCGCGCCAATCAGTGAGTTGCATCAGGCGGCTGCCACGGCCGCCGGCGAGCACCATGGCGTAAGTCGAGCGGGTCAGATGGCTGACGAAACGTGCATCTTGCGCGTGGATATTGGGCTTGCCCTGCATGGTCTTCCCTCCGTGCGGCTACAATGTTTCAATCTTCAAGTGTAAGTCTCTGTTGCCATTATGACCAGACCGTTTCTCGATCCTTTGCTCAAGGCAAGGACCCACGACCCCTTTCATGATCTGGGGCTGCACCGCGATGGTGATGGCTGGTTGCTGCGTGTTTTTCTGCCCCACGCGAGCGCGGTGGCTGTCGAATGGCTGGAGGCAAAGCCGGGCAGCGAGCTGATGGCTCGTACCGAAGCAGCGCCCGAGTTACTTCGTCGTACCGATGCAGCAGGCATCTTCGAGTGGCGTGGCACGCTTCCTGGTGAGACGAGTGGTACAGAACCGAAATATGCCTTGTTAATCGACGACGAGAGCGACGGTCAGCGTCAGCGTATCCGCGACCCCTATGCATTTCCGCCGCGTCCGCCGGCCGACGATCTCTACCTGTTTAACGAGGGACGTAATTGCCAGAGCTATCGCCTGCTCGGCGCAGCACTGGAGATCCGCCAGGGCGATGTGGATGACAAAGGCGAGCAGACCAGCGAATGGGCGCATGGCGTGCGTTTCCGCGTCTGGGCGCCGAATGCCGAACGCGTCTCGGTGGTCGGCCCCTTCAATCGCTGGGACGGGCGCGTACATCAGATGGAGTCGCTGGGCGGCAGTGGTGTCTGGGAACTGTTCGTTCCGGGACTCGCGGCCGGCACGCTGTACAAGTTCGAGATTCGCAACCGGCATAGCGGTGAAGTCGCCCTCAAGGCTGACCCGTATGGGCGGGAATTTGAGCGTCGTCCGGCGACCTCCTCCCGCGTGACGGAGGCATCGACGCATGTCTGGAAAGACGGCGCCTGGCTCGGCCGCCGCGCCATGCGCGACTGGTTGCACGCGCCGATGTCGATCTACGAAATTCATGCCGGTTCGTGGGCGCGTCACGCCGATGGTCGCTTCTGCAACTACCGTGAACTCGCCGCGCGGCTGATTCCCTATGTGCTCGATCTCGGCTTCACCCACATCGAATTCATGCCGCTGATGGAGCATCCGCTCGACGAGTCGTGGGGCTACCAGAGCACCGGGCATTTCGCGCCGACCTCGCGCTTCGGCTCGCCGGATGACTTTCGCTTTCTGATCGATGCCTGTCACAA
>CAZAOQ010000080.1:5851-13104 GCA_964486795.1 uncultured Rhodocyclaceae bacterium | reverse complement strand
GGCATGAATCAAATGCCGTCACAGTAATCAACAGAGGGACGGCAGGAAAATTCCCCGAAGCCAGCATTTTCGTGATTTTTTTTGTTTATACTCGCCGGCATAATTAAAAATTAAAATAATTGACCGTCCTGAAATCAACCTTGTAGCAAAATCGGGACAGCGTACAAAATAACAATATAGCGATACGCAGGGACAGTCAGTTCGGATCCGCAAAGTGATCAGATCCGGGCCACAGGAGGGGGAGATGGTCACAAAAGGAAAATGGGAAGCGCTGGCGTGTGCACGTGGAAGATATAAATATCTCTTGGGCACCACGAGCTAATGCAAGCAGCAACCGGATGTCTATTCCGTACACTGCATTTCCGCAGCAATTTCTGCCTTTCTCTTTCCTGGCCACCCCACACAGCATACAGTTCTAACCTCAACACCCCACCCGGAATATATCGGGCGCCTCGTTACGTTCGTTCGACGATCAGAAACACCGGAAAGACAGCTGAAAATAGGAGAAGGTAAATTGAAGACAGGATTCCTGAAATTGCTGATAGCGGCGATGCTATCCACAGTTTCTCTGATGGCCAGCGCGCAAACAAAATCCGTTGCCGCAACCTTTGACTCTGGCGAAACTGAGCCCGCCGGAGTCGGTACCCAACTTCAGACCTCAAATATGTTGAAGGACGATGTCGCCATTCCCGGTTCGGCACGTAGTTCGGCGTCAACCACCGATTCGGCTGCACCCGAGACGCCCCAGGCTCCGGTAAATTCAGCCCCTCCAGCTGGACTACCTGCGCCAGCCACTGTCTCGACGACGCCACCGTCGGAATCCCGTGTCGCAGAGGCAGCGCGCCCGACGTTCGATAGCCGGGCCCAATGGCACATCCAGAATGGTGAACGGATTTCCGATGTTTTCGTGCGCTGGGCGCGAGTTGTTGGCTGGCAGCTCACATGGGAGCCCTCCGATCTGGTCGCACTTGCGGATCTGGAGCTCGACGACACATTCAGCGGCGCCATTACCAAGGTAATCGACGCCGTCAACCGCGGTGGTGCCGACATTCAGGCGAAGTTTTATGTCTCGAACCACATGCTACGTATCATGGCGAGGAAGTAAAAGATGCGAACGACTGTGAAGACTGCAATCCTCCCTCTGCTGCTGACTTCCCTGCTGATTACGGCGGGTTGCGCGACAAAACGCGTGGCGCCGGTACAAAAGGACGTCAACGCAACCAACGAGGAAATTGCCAAGCGCCTGCGTCAAATCGACCACAGTGCCGAAGCCAAACAGGTGAAACCTGCCGTTGATAATGCGGAGGGTATCTGGCTACCCGTACGAAAACTGCGCGACAACGAACTGCAGCTCGCCGGTCACAAGGCGACCAGTCGACGCTTCTCGGTCAACCGTCAGTTCCGTACCATTCAGGAGGTTGCCGAGCGGGTGACGCTGCTGATGGGCATTCCCGTCACAGTATCTCCAGAAGCGCTTCCTGACGACGGCGCCAAGGCGACGCAAAACGCGAACACCCCAACCAATGTCCCACAAGGCATGCCGGGCATAGCGTCTGCGTTTGCCTTGCAGCTCCAGGGACAAGGCAACAACATCCCCTTGAGCTACGACGGCCCACTCTCCGGTTTCCTTGACGTAGCAGCCGCCCGTTATGGCGTGAGTTGGGAATGGGACGGTAACGGTATCCGCTTCTACCGCTATGCGACCCGCACCTTCCGAATTGCCGCGCTGCCCGGTGAGACTTCGGTACAGAACATGGTCTCCAACAGCACCGGCGGAGCTTCGGGCGGCAGCAGTACTTCAGCCGAAGCCAAGCAAAGGACCCAGGTGGACTCAAAGCTATCGGTCTGGGAAGGGATTTCCGAGTCGATCAAGGGCATGCTGTCAACTAAGGGCGCTGGATCGCGCTTGGCCGTCACACCTGCGACGGGCACTGTCACTGTCACTGACACCCCCGAAGTCCTCGCCCGCATCGAGAAGTTCATCGAACAACAAAACGCCTCGTTAACCAAACAGGTCGTCGTCAATGTCCGCGTCCTCTCGGTTGAGCTCAATAATGCCGAGCAATACGGCATCAACTGGGGACTCGCCTATCAGGCTATGTCGGGCAACCTCGGCTTCAAGTTCTCGAATGCCTTCACCGATCCCGGCTCAGCTGGCGGCTCCAGCCTGGCACTGAATGTCCTGTCTACGGCAGGACAATCCACTAATGCCGACGTGCGCTCTTGGGCCGGTTCCCAGGCACTGATCAATGCACTTTCCAGCCAGGGTCATGTGTCGCAAGTCACCTCGGCCTCACTCACCACACTCAACAACCAGTCGGCGCCCTTGCAGGTGGGCCGTCAAACCACCTACCTCGCCTCCTCGACGACTACCGTCACGCAAGGGGCCGGTTCGACCACCACGCTGCAACCCGGCATGCTCACCACAGGGTTCTCGATGACCATCGTTCCGCATATCCTGGAAAAAAGCCGGTTGATGCTGCAGTATGCGATCGACATCTCCTCGTTGCTGCGCATGTATACAGTCAATTCCAACAGTTCGAGTATTCAGGCACCGGATGTCGACACCCGCAACTTCCTGCAGCGCGTGATGCTCAACTCCGGTGAAACGCTCGTTATGACGGGTTTCGAGCAAAACTCCCTGAATGCGACCACGGAAGGCATGGGTAACGCCAATAACACCATGCTCGGCGGCGGCATCAATGGCAAACGTAATCGCAGTGTGCTGGTCATCCTGGTTCAACCGGTCGTGGCGGACTGATCGATGGTTAAAGAGCTAATCCCTGCTGAACTGCCGGGACTGAGCGCCCAGACTTTCGAGTTTGGCAAGCGGGTTTTCATCTCGGGCCTGTTTTGGCAACCTTTACCAGGCTCGACGGCCCGGCTGCGCAAAGCCGAAATCCAGAAGATGTCAGAGGAGCAGGGTTTCGACCTTGCCGTGCTTCGTACATCGGGCATACCGCAAGTCGGCTTCGCCTCGCTCTCAGACGGTGCCCGCCCTGGCATGTTGTCGGTCGCGGCCATGGTCTCGAAATCACTCGAGGTCGCCAACCGCGAGCGCAGCTTTCTCTGCGCCATGCCGGTTCCCGGCGGCCAATGGTTGTATGTCGCCCAACGGGAAGGTGTGCTGTTACACGACGGGGACTTACTCGGTAGCGAAGATCTCGTCCGTGCCCGCATGATGACGGATCTGTCGCTGACCGAATGGCAAACGATCTTCGCTCCGGCTAATTGGGGCATCCCCGATGCCATGCAGCGGCCCTTCGAGGAGTTGCTACCAAAATCCGGAGAAAAATACAGCTTCAAGAAATGGTGGGAAGTCCGCCCCATCCGAAACACCTGGTTCGACTACGTCCAGGAAAAGATTGCGCTGTTAGGTGTATTCATTGTGGTGGCTGTTTGTTTGCTCGGCTACTATGCATGGAACCAATATCGCATCAGCGAGAACCTCAAAGAACTTGCCCAATTAGAAGCCGCCGAGCAGGCCGCGCGTCAAACGGCAGCGGCTGAACAGCCATGGAAAAAGCAGCCACGCGCCGAAAAGTTCGTCGCCGCATGCAACCAGGCGATTGGTCAGGTCAATACATTCTGGCCTGGTGGCTGGACAGTGAACGATGCCGTGTGCAAGGATCACACACTTACCGTTAGTTGGACACGAAAAGAGACCGGTCGACTGGAGCATCTCCTGGCCGTGCAGCCGAATGTCGAAATCTCGATTAACGGAAACATGGCGACGCTGAACATCCCGTTTGAACTTCCCGGTGGTGAGAACGACGCTTTGCCAACGGAACGGGATCGCATGGTCGCCCTCTACGGCGCCGCACAAAGCTACGGACTCAGCTTCACGCTCAAAAACTCGTCAAATGCCACACCAATTCTTGGTCAGCCATCTGCAGCTGCGGGGGACTGGAAGACACTCGACTGGACCGTCACCGACATGAACCTCGCCCCCAGCACGATCATTCCACTCCTCGATAGTGGCGGCTTCCGGCTCCATCTGATCAGGCTATCCTTCGGCGGAGGAATCATGAAATGGAATATGGAGGGAACGCAATATGTACAAAAATAAGCTTGTCTCACTGGCACTGCTCGCAACCTGCTATGTCGGCACAACGTCGCCTGCGATCGCAGAACCGAGCATCCAGGAGCAATTGCAGCATATCAATGAAAATATCGCTCTCCTGAATGCCAAGAAACAGGAACTCGAACTGCGGGCGCAGGTAGCTTCCAAACAGGTGGAAATCGACCGCATTACCAACGTGGACACCGGCAACATCGACCGCACACGCCACCCCGTCGTGCAGGCGATCGAGGGAGCCGACGGCAAGATGGTAGCGACGCTGGCTTTTGGCAGCGGCACACAGCAAAATGTTCGCCAGGGAGACAAGATCCCCGGCGGTTGGCAAGTGAACAAGATCGCCGTCGAGTCTGTCTACATCACGCGGGGCAACGACAAAGTGCGCCTGGCCTACGGCCACGAACCGCCGCCACCCATGCCAAGCCAGACGAGCGTTCCGCCACTCAACCCAATCGGAAGATAAGCTCATGGAAACGTCGCCCAGCAACAATGCAAAACAGGGCGTTCCATTAACCGGCGCGACGGGTAAGTTTGCAGTCGACGCCGCTCTGCGCGAGAAACTCTGCCTGCTCGACGACGGTCGCTTGCTTATTTCGAAGTCGCACATCTTCGACCCCTCGGTCAACGCCTTTATCGGCCGACTGAAGCGCCTCAAGGTAGCTCACCGTATCCTGCAAGTGGATATGCGGGTGATCTCCGACATGTACGAGGAAGCGCAGCCTTTCCGGCGCAATGCTTCTTTTTCGGAGATGCAGGATATGGCCAAAGGCCTGTTCCGCAAGGCGACCCGGCTGAGAGCATCAGACATCCACATACGCGTCGATATTCGCCACAACACGCAGATTTATTACCGCATCCAGAACGACCTCGAGTTTATCGAGGAGCATTCCTACGAAACCGGCGACAAGCTATGTACCGCCATCTACCAATCCATGGCAGACATCGGTGACTCGACTTTCGAGCCGCTTTCACGCCAGGATGCGCGTATTTCAGATCGCAATAAATTACCAGAAGGTATCGACGGCATCCGAATCGCGACGAGTCCAAAGACCGGCGGCTTCATTTTCGTGATGCGACTGCTCTATAACGACGCAACGGAAGATCTTGACCTGCGCTCGCTCGGCTTTAGCGGTGAACAGTCCGACAATCTTGAACTGATGAAACAGTGCCCCACTGGCATCATCGTCATCGGTGGCCCCACGGGCAGTGGAAAATCGACGACACTGCAGCGCGTGCTCGCCTCCATCATCCGCGAGGAAGCCGGCAAGAAGCACGTCATCACCGTTGAAGACCCGCCGGAATATCCCATCCTGGGCGCCGTGCAAACCCCGGTGACCAACGTCCAGACCGAGGAAGAACGCTCCCGGGCATTTCAAGCGGCCATCAAATCCGCGATGCGCCTCGACCCGGACGTTATCATGATCGGCGAGGTTCGCGACACGCCCTCGGCACGCCTTGCGGTGCAGGCCGCGATGACCGGCCACCAGGTGTGGACCACCGTACACGCCAACAACGCCCTCGCCATCCTCGACCGCATGATCGACCTCGGCGTACCCGTCGAGCTTTTGGCCGACGCCTCCATCATCACCGGCCTCATCTGCCAACGCCTGCTCAAGGTACTCTGCCCGGACTGCAAGATCCCCATCAACAGTGTTCTGGATCGTTACTCCCCCGCCGACCTGCAACGCATCATGAGTGTGGCCGAGCTCGACAAAGTCTATGTCATCGGCCATGGCTGCGACAATTGCCGCCAGACTGGCATCATTGGCCGCACAGTAGTGGCTGAAACCGTGGTGACTGACGACAAGTTGCTGACCTTCATACGCCAGCACGACAAGCTTGGCGCCTTAGCCTACTGGCGCAATGAACTTCGTGGCTTGACCATGAAAGATCATGCCCTGCTCAAGGTGATTCAAGGCACCGTTGATCCCTTCCAATCCGAGGCTGTTGTCGGCCGGCTCGTCAAAAGCGACGACGCCATGCATCACTTCGGCTGAGCCAAGGAACATCGATGAGCGCCAATTTTGTGAAGAATTTTGAAGCCAGATTTGCACAATTCTGGTTCAAGAACATCGACCATGCCGCGCGCCGTCGACTCTGGTTGAAACTCGCAAAACTGATCGGCAACGGCGTACAGATTCTGCAAGCTATCGATTCCATCAAGGATCGGCGCATTGCCTCGGGTGGACAGGGGCAACCTGAAACGATGGCACTGATGGCCTGGTCAGCCGCCCTTCGCAATGGGGCGCGCCTGTCACGCGCCATGCAGGGCTGGGTTTCCGTCGAAGAGATCATGTTGATCTCCGCTGGTGAGCAATCCGGAACACTGGAAGCCTCTTTGAAATCGGCCGCCCGCGTCATGGAGGCGCGCAAGCGCATCGCCGGTGCGGTTTATGCGGGACTGGCCTATCCGTTCGTCCTGATTCTGATGGCTATCAGCGTGCTTTCTCTCTTCGGTTTCAAGATCGTTCCGGCCTTTACTGCCGTGTTGAAAGGTACCGAATGGCACGGCATCGCCAAGGGCATGATCTTTCTCAGTAACTTTGCCCGCGATTGGCTATGGCTGGTGGTTCCCATCATCGCCGGCATGATCGTGGTATTCTTCATGACGCTGTCACGTTTCGATGGCCCCATCAGAACCCGTCTCGATCGTTATGCCCCGTACAGCATTTATCGCATCATGCAAGGTAGCACCTGGTTGATTGCACTTGCCGCCATGGTTGAGGCCGGGATGCGTATTGAGATAGCACTCGAACAGCTTTCCGCGAGTGCTGGGCCTTGGTTGAAGCGACGCATCTCGACCTGTCTGGCCGGTATGCGCTCGGGACGCAATATGGGCGATGCACTCGCACGCGCCGGCTATGATTTTCCAGATCGTGAAATTATCGAAGATCTGAGTGTGTACTCTTCGCTATCGGGCTTTGAAGAAGCCTTGTCCATGCTCGGCCGGGAATGGCTTGAAGAATCAGTCGAACAGATCGAATCGCGAATGAAAGTGGTCTTCGGTATATCTATCCTGATAGTAGGTGGCCTCATCGCATTTCTTGTCAGCGGAATGATGGCCATGGAGTTGCAGATGTCACAAGCCATGCAGCAAATGACCACACGCTAACTCACTTTTTCCGTAGTTCCGTAGTTCCGTAGTTCCGTAGTTCCGTAGTTCCGTAGTTCCGTA
>CAZAOQ010000080.1:0-5751 GCA_964486795.1 uncultured Rhodocyclaceae bacterium | reverse complement strand
GTAGTTCCGTAGTTCCGTAGTTCCGTAGTTCCGTAGTTCCGTAGTTCCGTAGTTCCGTAGTTCTTCAACTTTTATACAGGGGAGCATTCAATGAAGTCGCAAAAGCAGATGCAGATGGCCATTCGGGCTATGAGGAAGCAGGCCGGCATGACCCTGATGGAAATCATCGCGGCGCTGGCCATTATCGCCGCCGTTGTCGTGGGTGCATTGGCCCTATTTAACAGCGCCCAGTCGAGCAATCAGTCTGTGACAATGTTGAAAGACATCGTTGCCGTTAAAGCCGCCGCCCAAGGGCTATATGTTGGGCAAGGTGGCTACGGCGCTAGCACCTTCCTAAATCCGGTTCTGGTCGCTGCCAATAAGGTTCCCACTGACATGTCAGTCACTGGAACTGCAGCCACGACCCAAATCAACACATCACTCGGTGGCGTATTGGCCGTCAACTCCAATGCTGCTGGTACTAACTTAGTGGTAACAATCTCAAATGTATCACCCGAGATCTGTATGCAACTGTTGACTAATGCATCGAGTGGTTGGAGCGACGTATTCGTGGCTGCCACTGCCACGGGTAATAACCCCACTGCCGCCACCGTCAGTGTTTTTGGTGCTGCTGCAAAGACTTTCCCAGTCACGGTAGCACAAGCACAAGCGGCATGTGTTACTACTCCAGCTGGTAACAAGCTTATTAGCTGGAACTCTATCTCGTAATGTATTAGCAACCCCGGTTGTCATAATTTATCAGCCGGGGTTGTTTGAAAATGGCGACCGGCAACGGCCGCCATTTTCAAACAGCCGTCTCTTACAGACCAAATTTTTAAGTTATCGGATAACCCATCAAGCAATGCAATGGCACAGCTGAGCGAACTCGAATTCTTTGCCATTTATCTCGGTGAGACAGGGAATTTTTTTGCCGGTATCCCGCATACCATTGACCCCCATTCCGCACCACCTGAATATGCCGATGCACTTTCGCGGCTGCGTGACAAGTGTGAAGAAATCTTCGCCACGACCCAACGTAATGAGTTCACGGTGCGTGACGATGGCATCTCTTATCGCGTCTCGATGCTGGTCAGCATCATTGAAACCATTTATGTGCTGCGTCGTTTCCCGCCGCGTGTTCCTGACCTGCACACCCTCGGTATCCATCCGCGCCACATTGAGAAGCTGATGACGCCGGGGTTGACCGGCCTGATCGTCATCGCCGGCGCCTTCGGCCAGGGCAAGACGACCACCGCCTCCAGCCTCATGACGGCACGTCTTGCCAAATACGGTGGGGTCGGTATCACCGTCGAAGATCCGCCCGAAATGCCGCTCGAAGGTCACCACGGCCATGGCATTTGCTATCAAACCTGGGTCGAGCAAGGCGGTTTTGGTAATGAGATTCGCAAGGCAGCACGCTGGTCGCCCTCCATCATTTTCCTTGGCGAAGTCCGCGACGGCGAATCAGCCGCCGAGGCGCTGCGCGCTTCAATCAATGGCCAACTGGTGATCTGCACGACCCATTCCGGCAGCGTGACCATGGCGATCGAGCGCCTCTACTCTCTGGCAAACGCCGCTGCGGGTAATTCCGAAGATGTCGCCAATCTGCTCGCTAATGGCATGACGGCCGTGCTCCATCAACGTCTCGAGTGTGATATAGCCGGCGTCAAACGCCCCAAGCTGCAGTTTCTCTGGGTGGGCGAGAATGACGGCCGAGAATACGGTTCCAAGGGGGTGCGCAACACCATCCGCCAGCGCCGTTTCGACCAGATCGAAAATGATGTCATGCTGCAGTTGAACCAGATGATCATGATGAAGTCCGGAGGTGCCTGATGTATCCGCTGGTGTTCACCACACTGGGCGTCGCGCTCCTCGCGGCCTGGTTCGCAGTCACGATACCGAACGACATGGCGGCACTCAATCGCGTCCATGCGGATACTTATGCGGCAAATCTGTGGGTTTATCGCGGTGTGCTGGTGGCGTATCAGAACGACAACTTCCAGACCGCCGCAGGCTTTGTGCCTGACACCACACTGGCGGCCTCGACGGCACCGCATCCTACGGGTTATTTTCCGATCGGCTACCAATCCATGCAGACCGGCAGCCCAGCCTTCAATTTATGGAGCAACTATTTCGAGGGTGGCACGCTCTACACTTTTTCCAGCATCCCAGCGAGTGATCTGCCGGCGGGTGTGATCGATGCAATCTTCAACCGCAATGGCCGCAGCTTGATGATGGGTATCAAACAGACGGATAGCGCGACCACTGTAAGCACCGTAATCAGCGCATTTAACCTCAATACACCGCCGTACAGCGGCACGATTTTCACCCTGTCGCCGACGGCCGGGGGCATGATCCCCGACGGCGCCCTGGTCATCGTCGGTAACTGAAATCAGCCCGGCGCTTCAAGTACAAAGGAACAGGAACACTACGATGGCAAAGACATTACCCCCGCGTCTCACGAGGCGACCCCGCCTTCAGCGTGGTATTACACTGCTCGAAATTCTGATTTCCCTCAGCATCCTTGGCGTGGTGATTGCTGGTGCAGCATCGCTCATCGACAACCACCTTGAGCGTACACGCAGCGCTGCCACCGCGCAGCAAATGACGATCTTCGCCAACGCGGTGCAGGCTTATATCAAGGACAACTACTCTGGCCTGTTGCCCCTGGCATCTGCAACGGTTCCGGCCGTCATCACCACCTCAACCCTACAACCCACTGCGTCACTAACCAAGTATCTGCCGTCGAATTTCAACCCGGTCAACGCCTATGGCCAGACGCTTTGCGCACTGGTACTGCAACCCAATACCAATGAACTATATGCCATCGTCGTGACGGATGGTGGCAACGCGATCAACGATGTCGATCTGGCATTACTTGCCGGCACGATGGGAGCCGCCGGTGGCGCCATCTATTCAAGCGCCCCGACAATCGCAAAGGGCACGCTAGGCAAATGGCATTTTGATCTAAACAGCGATCCCGTCGGTAAGTTCTTTCAGACCAAGTCGGCAACTAATTGCGACGGAACTACAACGACGATTACCCTAACCAGTGGACATCCGCTGATGGCCCTCTGGTTCGCCAGCGACACCCCATCCGCCTACCTGTATCGCGACAAGGTCCCGGGACACCCCGAACTCAACACGATGCAGACCGACATCGCCTTCAAAGATGACACGGCTACTACCTGGGGCGCCTCGCTGTCGTTGAAAATCACCCGCACTGCTGAAACGGAATGCGATTCGACACCGACCGGCGTCGGTGCTCCAGTACAGCTGGGCACACTGGCGCGAGATACCACTGGAGTTATTCTTTCTTGCCAGGACGACGGTACCCGCCACTACTGGCGCCGTTCGGGTGGCGCACTGTCTCTGTACTGGGGAGACCCCGTCGAAAACTGGGCCGCACTGACTGCCATCACCTGTAGTGCCGTTGAGAACTCCTGGCAGACTCGCATCGTCAAGTTTTCAACCGTGGGAATCGGACCGCGCGCCTATACCTGCGGCGAGATCGCTGGCACCTGGAGCTGGCAGGCGCTGGCAGTCGATGACGCGGGCGTCCTGCGCCTTGGCACGACCGGATCGTTCGCCGAGGGGGGTAACTGTGACCTACCCTTGGTTGGTAGCGGCATTGGCATTGGCTCCATCGCCAAAGATGCCCTCGGTCAGTTGCTGGTATGCACGCAGGTGCCCCCGCCTGTCCCTGGCCCACCATTACTCATATGGAAAGGTTCGGCTGCAGCAATTGGCATTGGTCGCTATCGTTTCACCATCATGGGGTATCCCACAGAATATTTCGTCGGTACCGGTCGCATCAGCGCAACCGGCACTTTCACCGGCACGCTTCATTGCGATCCGAATACTCCTAATTGGGGATTTGCCTACAACCAGTCCTGTGGCTCAGGTGGCACGATCTCGTGCTCACCGCCACCGGTCGCAGCGGTCGGTACGAATGACACCAGCACGCCCGAGTCCTGTACTCATTTCTTTGCCTTGAATAGCCAGCCCAATTTTGTCTGCCCGTTTGGCATGTGCATCATAGATCCACGACATTATTTAGATGCCCCGCTCGTCGTGGACGTCGTCAACCTGAATGTCGCGGATGTCACGCAACAATGGTGATGTAATGGTGAGGTGCCTGATATCCGACTCCACCGCCCGTCCTGCACCCGGCGCCCGCCGGGTCAGATAGCCAAAACCGCCAGAATCAAGAAAGGACGCCATTCTTCAGGCAGCGTTGCCCGGAGAATGAGTATTCATGCGGTTCTTCGAGATATGCCTGTCACAATCAACAAGCCCGTAGGTCACGGTTAGCGCAGCGCCCCTCAAGGGATTTCCTTTGGTCATAACGCGCCGCGCGACAATGGGCGTTGGGTTACGCCCTGCGGGCTAACCCAACCTACGGTGACTACGGTTCCTAGGAGGCAGCTCCGACGTTCGGTGCTTGTACTCAATTACCCTGCAAATACTCGCGCACCACGGCGACCTGCGCATCAAACATGAACGTCGGTGCATGACCGACACCGGGGATCTCAATGCTCCGGGCCCGCGGGCCCCGCTGAGTCATCTGCTCCACGGTCTCACGCCTCAGCAGATCCGATTCAGCCCCGCGCAAGACCAGCGTCGGACACTGGATGAGGTCGTAGAACGGCCAAAGTTCGACATCCTGACCATCTCCGGCCGCCTGTTTGTATGACTCGGCAATGCCTGGGTCGTAGCAAAACTCGATCTTGCCATCGGCCGCCTTGCGCACCACATGCTCGGTCAGATGACGCCATTGTGCATCGTCGTGAGGGCCGAACGTGGCGCTGACCAAACGCACAAACTGCATGGCCTGCTCGATCGTATCGAAACGGGGATCCTTACCGACATACTCGCCGATGCGCTTCAACGACACCGCCGTAATCACAGGACCAACATCATTGAGGATCAGGCGCCGAATCGGCGTATGAACCAGTGCCGCCAAGAACATTCCGATTAGCCCACCCATCGAGGTGCCAAGCCAACTCACCTCCTCGACATCAAGCCGGGCGATCAGGGTCGCCATATCGGTGACGTATTGCTGAACACCATACAGCGATTTATCGGTGAGCCAGTCACTTCGGCCACGCCCGACCACATCAGGGCAGATGATCCGATATTCCCTTTCCAGCGCAGCGGCGAGAAAATCGAAATCTCGTCCGCAGCGCGTGAGGCCATGGACGCAGACCAATACCTTCGGATTAGCTGGATCGCCCGACTCCGTGTAGGCCATGCGGTGCAAACCCGCCGCGCTGAAGCATTGAACAGTACGCTCGCGCATCGTCATGAACTCCTCCTCTCCATCAATCGTCGGCGCCCGAGTGTTCGCCTAAGGCGAGACTCACCCAATCTTGCCTCGGCCGACCCACTGGCAATATACCGTCAATCGACACTCATGCTGAATCTTGAACCATGAGTTGGCCGCACAGGAATCTTGCCGAAGATCAGCAGAATTTAATTGGAGGAAGAAAACCCGATCGAAAAAGCAAAAACGGCCCAAAAGAGCCGTTTATACTTTGATGGTTGGCGGAGTGGACGGGACTCGAACCCGCGACCCCCGGCGTGACAGGCCGGTATTCTAACCAACTGAACTACCACTCCATATTACAAATTACGTGTTTTCACACTTGAAACTATAAGAGTTGCCGTTGCAGCAACCCTTCAAACTTGGCGACCCCACCGGGATTCGAACCCGGGTTCATACCGTGAAAGGGTATTGTCCTAGGCCTCTAGACGATAGGGTCAATACTT
>CAZAOQ010000079.1:0-13204 GCA_964486795.1 uncultured Rhodocyclaceae bacterium | reverse complement strand
CCGAGATGAAGTGTTTGGTGCCGGCGTCGTGCAGGTGGTTGGTGCGACTGAGGCTAGTGAGACGGATAACGGTCGGGCGGTGAAGCCGGCACGACAAACTCGAGGGCGCAAGCTGCCACGAGTGGCAACAAAAAGCATCGAATAGCGCGGAAGTGCCTAGCTTAAAGTCAGTATTTACTGAAGTGATCGTGTAAATAATTCTGATTTTATAGTGGTGTGCAAACGGCTAATCTGCCTAGTGTTTAACTCATCAATCTAAGGAGACACCATGAAAAAGCTTTTGCTATTGACCGCCGTCTTGGCACTCGGCTTTACCCTTACCCTAGCGACCACTGACGCGGAAGCGGCCAGGCGCTTCGGTTCGGGTAAGTCGTTTGGTATGCAACGGCAGGCCAACATTCCTAGCAAGTCACCCGCTGCTGCACCAGCTCAGGCGACTGCATCAAGCGCTGCCAAGGCACAGCCTGGCGCTGCACAAACGCCGCCCAAGCGTTCCTGGATGGGACCGATCGCCGGTCTTGCCGCCGGTCTTGGCTTGGCGGCGCTGGCCTCGCACTTCGGTTTTGGTGAAGCACTTAGCAATATGCTGATGATCGGCCTGCTGGTCATAGTCGCTGTGGCTGCCATTGGCTTCTTCATGCGCCGTCGTGCTGCGGCCCAGCAGGTGGGTACTGCAAACATGGGAAACACGCAATACGCGACCGCCAGTCTCACCCCAGTGCCAATGAGCCGCAGTGCTCATGAAACGGCACTACCCGCCTCGGGTGCTGGCGTACTTGAGGCAACTTCGGCAGCTTCTTATGTTTCTACCGCCGCTAGCACTGCTCACATTCCAACCGATTTCGATGTCGCGGGGTTCGAGCGCACTGCTAAGGTCAATTTCATTCGTTTGCAGGCAGCCAACGACACGGGAAACCTCGATGATATTCGCGCCTTTACTGCACCAGAAGTGTTCGCTGAAATCCAGATGAGCATCGCTGAACGTGGCGCAATAACGCAGGTGACGGATGTACTTAGTCTTGAAGTCAGCGTGATTGATGTTGCCGAAGAGCCATCACGCTATATCGTCAGCGTGCGTTTCAGCGGTCAGATCCGCGAGGACAATGAGCCCGCTGAAGGCATTGACGAAATCTGGCACATGACCAAACCGCGCGACGGTAGCAGCGGCTGGTTGTTAGCCGGTATCCGACAGGTATAGTCGGTTTTCAAAAAGGCTGTGTTCGCAAATCATATTGGTAGCTCATCTAGTGAGCTTATTGAAATGGATACTGGGTGGCACGGTGCAAGTTCGCCGAGTCATTCAAGGAGTTGGAAATGAGGAAGCCAGAATTGAAGCGAATCGTTGCTGCGTTGCGGTAACTGACGCCAGCGCAGCGCAAGGTGGCCCGCAACTTGAATATTCACTTGAGCACGGCTCACCGCTGGCGGCACCGTTTTTTGGCGGCACCCCAAGCCATCCAGCCGCAAGCTTTGACCGGCATTGCCGAAGCCGACGAAACCTTCTTTCTGTTGTCGTTCAAAGGCCAGCGCAGTGGCTTGGCGCGTCCGGCTCACAAGCGAGGCGGAAAGACTGTAGCCCGCGGACTGTCGCACGAGCAAGTGCCAGTACTGGTGGCACGAGATCGCTCCGGTGCGACGATGGATTGTGTTCTGAATGCAACGTATGGGACGTTGGGTACAAGGGTGGTGGCACTGCTACTTTCTCGTCGAAATGAGTCGAAACGTGCTGCGAACACAAATGACATTTCAAGAACTGTCCTCTAAATGGGTTGGCTGCACTTTGTCACGGTGAAGCTTTGTGAATATCATCGCCGGCTACCGTCGAAGTTCAACTACAACAATCACTACAAGAGGATGCCAGACGATGTCTGATCAATTCACCCGCGAGGATCGTATCAACACGATCATGAAATCGCCGCAGGCCGTTGCCGTGCATGACAAGCAGGCTTGGATGTCGATCTTCGCCCGTTACAACATTGTTGAAGATCCGGTTGGCTCGGCGCCCCATGTCAGTGGTGTGTTCGATCAAAGAACCGGTGTGCGTGGTTTTGGTCCGCTGTCGCGTTTTTACGATTGTTTCATCGCACCGATGCAGATCGTCTTCCATGTTGACCGCGACATCGTTTGCGGCAACAGCGTGGTGCGCGACCTGACCATCGAGATCGCCATGTCGCCAAAGATCACGCTGCGCGTGCCGATGCACGCCCACTACGAGCTGATCGAGGAAGACGGCGCGCTCAAGGTGCAGCACCTTGCCGCGCACTGGGAGCTTTGGCCGATGCTCAAGCAGCAGATGTCCTTCGGCCTGGCGAGCCTGACGGCGGGTATAGGTCTCGGTCAGCGCATGATCGGCCAGCTCGGCTTTGGCGGCATGCTTGAATTCATGTCAGCGGTTTTCAACATCGGCCAGACCGGCAAGGACCGGGTCGCGGATTTTGTGGCTGCCTTTAATCAGCGCGCCTTTGACCGCATCAAGGGGCAGGTGAGTTCCGATTTTGCGGGTGCTGCCTGGCCGGCTGATGCAGCACTCGCCGGTATCGAATCGCTGGCTTCCTTGCCGGGGCAACTGAAGCTGGGCAAGACGCTGGCCTCGGGTAATTACATCACCGCCAGCTTCACCCTCGAGGGCGGCCCGGCGGCGAAGCAGGGGGTGATCTTCTTCGAGTTCAACATGCGCGAGAAGAAGATTCAGCGCATCCGCGTTTATGCCAACGCCGACGCTGAATAGGGGGGCCGTCAGCCGTGCAGCAACTCGCGGTGGCGGAAGCAATCGACAAGATGGTCGTTGACGAGGCCGACTGCCTGCATCAGTGAATAGCAGATCGTCGGGCCGACGAAGCGGAAGCCACGGCGCTTCAGGTCTTTGGAGATCTGCTCGGCGAGTGGCGTACTGGCCGGTAGTTCGGCGAGGCTGCGCCAGTGATTCTGGATCGGCCGGCCGTCGACGAAGTTCCACAGATAGCGGTCGAAGCTGCCGAATTCTTCCTGTACAGCGAGGTAACGGCTGGCGTTGTCGATGGCAGCGCTAACTTTCAAACGGTTGCGGACAATGCCGGCATCCTGGAGCAGGCGCGCCTTGTCGTCTTCGTCAAAACGCGCAACCTTCTGGACGTCAAAGCCGGCAAAGGCAGCGCGGTAGTTCTCGCGCTTGCGCAGAATGGTCAGCCAGGACAGCCCTGCCTGTGCGCCTTCGAGAACCAGGAATTCGAACAGGACGCGGTCATCGTGCTGAGGCACGCCCCATTCGCGGTCGTGATAGTCGATATAGAGCGGGTCGGGGCCTCTGGCGCCCGAGCCGCTGCCCGAGCGGGCTTCACACCAGCCGCAGCGTTGCGGAGCGTCCGCTGCTTTAGTCATGTCAGTGCGAGGATGCCACGCCGCAGCCCGGCGTCCTCGGGGTGTGCCGAGATCACGAAACCCAGGCGGGTGACGAACTTGATCATGCACTGGTTCTCGGCGAGGAAGTCGCCGCTCATGGTCTTCAGCCTGGCGTGCGTACGCGCCGTGTCGATCAGCACGCTCATCAGTTTGCGTGCGAGGCCTTTGCCTTGCCACTCATCGGCGACGACGATGGCGAATTCGCAAGACTCACCATCGGGATTGATGGCATAGCGCGCCACGCCGATCTGAACCGTTTGTGCCTCGGCCCCGGCGTCATCCGTCACGGTGGCGATGAAGGCCATCTCGCGGTCGTAGTCGATCTGCGTCAGCCGCACAAGCTGCGCCGGCGAGAGTTCGCGGATGGTGTTCATGAAGCGGAAGTAGCGCGATTGCGGCGACAGGGCTTGCACGAAGTCCTGCTCCAACTTGGCATCGTTCGGCATGATCGGACGTATCGTCACTTCGCGCCCATCACTCGCCTGGAAGGAGGTCGCCAGGCTCGATGGATAGGGATGGATCGCCACATGGTCGTAGGGCCCCGCATTCAACGGCAGGTTGGCGATGACGATGCGCGCATCCACGGCGACGGCGCCATTCTCGTCGATGATCAGCGGGTTGATGTCCAGCTCGTGGATCCACGGTAGCTCGCAGATCATCTCCGAGACGCGCAGCAGCACAGCTTCCAGCGCAGCCATGTTGACGGCGGGCAGCCTGTGACGTGCGCCCAGCCAGGTCACGAAGTTTGATGACTGCAGCATGTCGTCGATAAGGGTGGAGTTCAGCGGCGGCAAGGCTACACAGCGCTGCCGCTCGTGGGTGCCGATCATGATGCCGGGCGCGATGTCGGTGCCACTTGGAGCGAGCGTAATCGCCGGGCCGAAGAGCGCATCCTGAATCACGCTGATGCGCAGTTCTCGGCCGTGGGGCTTGACGATCATGGGCTCGATGGCGATGCCACGGATTTCCGCGTCGGGCAGGCTGTGACGCACATCGGCATTGATGCCTTGATAGGCATCGCGCACGGCAGCCAGGCTGGTGAGGTTGAGGCGCACACCGCCGCAGCTCGATTTTTCCAGTACCTGCGGTGAATCGATTTTCATCGCCACCGGCAGGCCAATCTCCTCAGCCAGCACCAGCGCTTCGGAGAGCGAGTGCGCCAGCATGGTCGGTGCGATGGGAATATGGAAGGCGGCGAGCAGCGCCTTCGACGCCATTTCACTCATCACCTTGTGGCCTTCGAGCAGCGCAGTCTCGATCACCATGCGCGCACTTTCGAGACGCGGTGCGACGTAAGCCACGCCAGCCACGCCAGCCACCCCGGCCGCTGCAGTCGCCGGCGGCGCTTGCAGCAACAATTTCTGGTTGCGGAAATAATTACTCAGATGCGAAAACAGCTCGACGGCCGGTTCGGGCGTGCGAAAGCTCGGAATGCCGGCACCCTTGAACAAGCGACGCGCTTCGGCCACCTGCAGCTCACCCATCCAGCAGCTCACCAGCGGCTTGTCCGACGTGCGCGCCTGTTCGATCATGGCACGCGCCGCCTGGGTCGGATCGCTCTTTGCCTGCGGGGCGAGAATGGCGAGCACGCCGTCGACATTGGCGTCCTCCTGGATAAGTTTTAGCGTTGCTGCGTAACGTGCCGGATTGGCCTCGCCGCCGATGTCAATGGGATTGGCGTGTGACCAACCGGTTGGCAGGATTTCATTCAGTGCTGTCAGCGTGCGCGGTTCCAATTGGGCCAGCTGAATGCCGATGTCTTCGGCATGATCGGCAGCCATCACGCCGAGGCCACCGCCGTTGGTGATGATGGCGAGCCGGTTGCCGCGTGGGTGAAAGTGCGCAAGCAGCGCCTGCGCTGTGGCGTACATCTGACTGACAGTGAATAGCCGCACCACGCCGGCACGCCGCAGCGCCGCGTCGAAAACATCATCGTCGCCAACGACAGCACCACTGTGCGATAGCGCGGCGCGTTCACCGGCGGGATGACGACCGACCTTGATCAGCATCACGGGCTTGCAGCGTGCCGCAGCACGCAGGGCACTCATGAAGCGGCGCGCGTTGCGAATGCCCTCGATGTACAGGAAGATGCTCTTGGTTTTCGGGTCGGCGACCATGTAGTCGAGGATTTCACCGAAGTCGACATCACTCGATGTTCCCAGCGCGACGACGCTGGAAAAGCCGACATTGTTCGGCTGCGCCCAGTCGAGCACGGCCGTGCACAGCGCACCCGATTGCGAGATCAGCCCGATGCCACCGGCATTGGCACTGTTGTGGGTGTAGGTCAGGTTGATGCCGGCCGAAGGACGCATGATGCCCAGGCAGTTCGGGCCGAGCAGACGCATACCATGGCGCCGCGCATTTTCCACAATATTGCGTTCGAGTGCCGCGCCGCGTGGCCCGCTTTCAGTAAAGCCACTCGAAACAATCATGACGCTGCGTGTACTCGCGCTGCCGCAGGCCTCGACGATAGCCGACACTGTTTTGGCGGGTGTGCAGATTACAGCGAGATCAAGGCGCTGTGGAATGTCTTCAACGCGCGCATAACAGGGGCGGCCGAAGAGTGTCTTGTGCTTGGGGTTGACGAAGAACAGACGCCCCTTGTAATCCATCTCCAGCATGTTGCGCGCCAGCGTCGCGCCAATCGAGCCTTCGGTTTCTGAGGCGCCGACGATGGCGATGGATTTAGGCTCCAGCAGCGGGGTGAGGTAATGTTGTTCGGAATCCATGGCGCTCACTCGTTGTTCAGGTCAGACACAGATAACCGCCATAGCTGGCGATCAACAGACCGGTATGGCGAATCAGGATGGCGGGTGAGTGACGCTGCATGAATTGTCCGCCAACGATGCCGGCGACATGCAAACCCGCAGTGGCAAGAATGAAGCCGGCACCATAGGTGAGGCCTGCCGCATTCGCTGGCATTTCGGCACCATGTGCATAGCCATGGAACAGGGCAAAGAGTCCGACCAGGCCGGCACCGAGTCCAGTGGGAAGACGCAGTGCAGCGGCGATCAGCACGCCGAGCAGCAACACCGAGACAGCGATGCCCTGTTCGGCGTAGGGCAGTGCGAACCCGCCAAACTCGCCAAACCCGAGCAGGCTGCCTCCCGCCATCATCGCCACGAACGCCAGCGGTACCGCCCACAACGCGCGCCCGCCGAGCTGCGCTGCCCACAGGCCAACGGCAACCATGGCGCCGACATGATCGAGGCCGCCGATTGGATGCGCGATGCCCGCCAGAAATCCGTGCGTGGCACCGGCACCGACGTGGGCATGGGCGAGTACGGGAAACAACAAGGCAAGCAGGCCTGGTGCGATGAACGTGGAACGTGGCGCGAATGACATGACAGGCTCCTCCGACAAAAGGTTGATTGTACTGCGCGTGGTGTAAAGAACGCGGTGGAGGCATTGGAGAGGGACGTTGCTTGAAATTCGCGTTATTCTTGCCGCCCATGGAACCGACACTTCTGACTCCCGAAAATCCATCGTCCTGGGTACGCCGCTTTGCGCCGCTGATTCCGGCAGGCGGCAGAGTGCTTGATCTCGCCTGCGGCGGCGGGCGGCATGCACGTTATCTCGCGTCGCTCGGCCATCCTGTCGAGGCGGTTGACCGCAACCCGGCGGCACTCGCTGCGCTGGCAGACGCCAATATTCCAGGCATCGAGACGCGCTGTGCCGATCTGGAAGGCGGGCCGTGGCCTTACAACGGGGCGGTCTTCGCCGGCATCGTCGTCACTCGGTATTTGTGGCGACCGCTGATGCCCAGCCTGATGGCGACGCTCGCTAAGGGCGGCGTTCTGATCTATGAAACTTACATGCTGGGTAATGAACGTTTCGGCAAGCCTTCGAATCCGGCGTTCCTGTTACGCAAGGATGAACTGCGCTTTATCGTGCGCGGCCACCTCGACATCGTTGCCTTCGAGCAAGGCGAGGTGGATACGCCGCACCCCGCAGTGATCCAACGCATCTGCGTGGTGCGTGGCGGGACGCTGAAACTGCCGTAGAGTCGGGATGATGCGCTTCGCGGAGAACAAGTATCCATGCGGTTCTCTGCGGTTCTCCATAGGTCGATGTGTGTGATAGCCTTGCTTAACTGACAGCCGATTCAAACCAGCGGGTGGTGGCGGTTGGCGGATTCAAGTCTGAAGTGCAATGACGCTCGGTAGCGTCGCTAAGCAACATACTTTACGAACACAGGCTTGCGATTAGACGATCGCGCTGGATGGGTTCTACACCAAGCAGGATTACCCTGCGCATCTGCGCCGAGTCCGATTCAAGGATCCCGAGTCCGGCAAGACGCTCGTCTTCCTTACCAATCAAATGACATTTTTTGAGAAGATGCACTTGCAGCAAGCCTTTCCGAGTATCAACTCCAGTGCTGAGAGTATTACCATCAACAACCAATTGAATCCGCCAATCTATTCTCAGTTTGACCGGACAGGAGTGTTTTTGAATCTAACCTTATTCCTTGATTAGAAAGAATCGTCAGCCGACGCTTGTCATTCCCGCGAAAGCGGGAATCCAGCCCACACCCGCGCCGCCCGCTAGCCCTGGATTCCCGCCTTCGCGGGAATGACGGGAACGGATTGCGCGAGCTGCAAAATACCGGCTGACGCGCTTTGCTAATCAGGCCATATTAAGTAAATTGGCGAATTAGCCACTGTACGAGCATCGCACGAAAGGACGAAACTGATGAGACGCTGGAATGGCTGGGGTGATGACACCGTTGAATTCAAAATGACCGATGCTGCCCTGGAGTTTGTGGCGGGGCGCATCGGCAAGGGCATCGATCCCGTCGATGCCACATTCGAGCAGGCCTGCCAGGCGGTGCCAGTTTCGCGTCTCGCCGCACATCACCTGCTGGACATCAGCCCACGCACCCGCCTGCTGCATGGTTTCGGTCAGAGCATGGGCGACTGGCTGCGTTTGCGTTATGGTCAGATCGGACTCGTTCCCGATGCTGTGGCATTTCCGGAGTCGAGTGCCCAGGTGCGTGAATTGCTCAACTATGCCGGTGCCCATGGCACCTCGGTAATTCCCTACGGTGGTGGTACCAGCGTGGTGGGCCACTTGACTGCGTTGGCCGGCGACCGGCCGGTGCTGTGCATTGATATGTCGCGACTTTCCCGCCTGATCAATCTGGATAATGAGACACAACTGGCCACCTTTGGTGCCGGCGTGGCAGGCCCCGATCTGGAAGCGCAGTTGCGCGCCAAAGGCTATACGCTGGGACATTTTCCGCAGTCGTTCGAATACTCCACGCTGGGTGGCTGGGTGGTGACGCGCTCGTCCGGGCAGCAGTCGCTGCGCTATGGCCGCATTGAGCAGATGTTTGCCGGCGGTCGCCTTGAAGCGCCTGCCGGCACCTTGAAGGTGCCATGTTTCCCCGCATCTTCTGCCGGGCCCGATTTGCGCGAGATGCTTTTGGGCTCTGAAGGGCGCATGGGCATTCTGACGGAAGCCACGGTGCGCGTGACCCCACTGGCCGAGGCGGAAGAATTCCATGCCGTATTTTTCCCCAACTGGGCGCAGGCAGAAATCGCCGTGCGAGAAATTTCTCAGGCCAAGTTGCCGTTGTCGATGCTGCGCCTATCTAATCCAGTCGAAACATTAACGACCCTGACCTTCGCCGCATCCATCCCCGGACATCAGACTTCGGTCAACTGGCTGCGGCGCTATCTCGGCTGGCGCGGATGTCGAGATAACGCCTGCCTGTTGCTGGTCGGTGCGACGGGCAGCAAGGAAACCGTATCACATGCCCTGCGCGGTGTCCGTCAATTTACCCGTCAGCATCAGGCCATTTATATCGGCCAGTCCATCGGCAGGAAATGGAAGGAGAACCGCTTCCGCAACGTCTATATCCGCAACAAGCTCTGGCAGAAGGGCTATGCGGTCGATACCGTGGAAACTGCGGTGAACTGGAACAGGGTCGGCGACATGATGCGCGCTGTCGAAGAAGCAGCCCACACCGCCCTGGGGAAAGAGAGCGAGCGCATTCATTGCCATGCGCATCTGTCGCATTTCTATGCGCAGGGGGCCAGTGTCTATACGACCTTCTTCTATCGCCTTGCCGGCGACTTCGAGCGCGACATGCTGCGCTGGCAAGGACTGAAGCAGGCGGTGTCACAGGCCATAGTGGCGCAGGGCGGCACCATCAGCCATCAGCATGGCGTCGGTACCGACCATGCGCCGTATTTGGCCTGCGAGAAGGGCGAACTTGGCATGCAGGCGATGCGCTCGCTGTTCCGGCCATTCGATCCCGATGGCATCATGAATCCCGGCAAACTGCTGGTATAGAGGAATAATCCATGTGGCATGGCAACTGGCGCGCGAGTATTGGGGAACAAGTCAAACAGGAATGGGATATCGTCATCGTCGGCGGCGGCATCACGGGGGCCGGCATCCTGCTCGAAGCATCCCGGCGCGGTCTGCGCGCACTGCTGGTGGAACAGCGCGACTTCGCCTGGGGAACGTCGAGTCGTTCGTCGAAGCTGGTGCATGGCGGGCTGCGCTATCTGAAGGAAGGCAAGTTTCTGCTGACTCACGCATCGGTCAGGGAAAGGCAGGCCTTGCTGGAACAGGCGCCGGGCCTGGTCGAGCCGCAAGGTTTTGCGTTTGCCGACTACAAAGGGAAAAAGCCCGGGCGCTGGATGTTTGCGCTGGGCCTAGCGGTTTATGATTTCATGGCGGGGCAACGCGCGCGCCACTACTATTCCAGCGAAGAGTTTCTGTATCTCGCTCCACATATCGCGCTTGATGAACTGCAAGGTGGCCTGTGCTATACCGACGCAAAGACCGACGATGCGCGTCTGGTGATGCGCGTCCTGCAGGAAGCCACGCTCGCCGGTGGACTGGCCATCAACTATCTGGCGGCAACACGTTTGTTGCGTGGCACCGGTAATGTGAATGGTATAGAGGTCACGGATGCCGTTACTGGAGACCTGCATCAGGTACAAGCCCGTGTCGTCATCAATGCGACTGGTGCGTGGGGCGACGGCTTGCGCGGCCAGCTTGGGCAGAAGGCTAAGATACGCCCCTTGCGTGGCAGCCATCTGATCTTCCCCGCGTGGCGGCTGCCGGTGGCTCAGGCGGTCAGTCTGATGCATCCGTTGGACGGGCGTCCCGTATTCATTTTCCCATGGGAGGGCGTCACGCTGGTCGGCACTACCGATGTCGATCATCCCAGCGATCTCAATCAGGAAGCCGCCATTACCCAAGCGGAGCTTGACTACCTCATGGTCGCAGTGCGCTACCAGTTTCCTGCTTTACATCTAGAGAGCGACGATATCATTTCGACCTATGCTGGCGTGCGTCCCGTCATTGATACCGGCAAGAGCGATCCATCCAAGGAAGGCCGCGATCATGCGGTGTGGCAGGAGCTGGGCCTGCTGAGTGTCACCGGCGGAAAGCTGACGACGTTCCGCGAGATCGCGCTGGATGTATTGCGCAAGGTCGCGCCAGCCATTCCTAATTGGAAAGACACCCTGCGACCGCAGCGAATTTTCAGCGCAGTCGCCCGCTCTGTTAAACCAGCCTCGTTGAACTCGCAGGAATGGATACGTCTGGTGGGGCGTCATGGTGTTTATGCCCAAGCACTAATGCAGGCGCTCAATACCAGCGCAGCAGATAGCGAACTGGACACCATCCCGGGCACTGAAACCCTCTGGATTGAATTACGCTGGGCAGCGCGCTGCGAAGCCGTGGTCCACCTCGAAGACCTGCTGCTGCGCAGAACCAGGCTAGGCCTGCAACTGCCCCAGTGGGGAATACAATGCATGCCGCGTATCCGTGCCATCTGCCAAGAGGAACTGGCCTGGAACGATCTGCAATGGGAGCAAGAGCAAACGGCCTACATTGAACTGTGTCGCTGCAACTACGCCGTGCCAGGACGCAACGAGACTCTGGCAAACTAAGCAATGGCAAACGGTTACGTATTGTCCATCGACAACGGCACACAAAGCGTGCGCGCTATCCTGTTCGATCTGCACGGTCATATCGTCGCTAAATCGCAGGTTTTCCTCGAGGCTTATTATTCGACGAATCCCGGTTGGGCCGAGCATGATCCGGAGGACTACTGGCAGGCCCTTTGCACAGCCTGTCATCGTCTGTGGGCCGAAGTCGATATTTCTACTAAGAGTGCGATCATGGGGGTTGCTGTGACCACCCAGCGGGCGACCATGATCAATCTCGATGCGCAAGGCAAGCCGCTGCGCCCGGCGATTGTCTGGCTCGATCAGCGGCGCACCGACGATCTACAACCCATGAGTGCGATGTGGCGAACCGCTTTCAAGGTGGCGCGGGTGGAAAGCATCGTCAAATATTTTCGCCGCGAAGCCGAGTCGAACTGGATCAAAGCCAACCAGCAGGATATCTGGGCGCACACCGATAAGTACGTAATGCTATCGGGATATCTGAATTACCGGCTGTGTGGCGACTTCGTCGACTCGTCGGCATCGCAGGTCGGATATGTTCCTTTCGACTACAAGCGTCTGCAATGGGCCGGCAAGTACGACTGGAAATGGCAGGCGCTGTCGATTTCCCGTTCCATGCTGCCCAAGCTGGTGCCGCCGGGGACGATCATGGGTCGGGTCAGCGCACAGGCATCCAGCGACACCGGCATCCCGATCGGTTTGCCATTGCTTGCTGCGGCGGCAGACAAGGCTTGCGAGGTGCTGGGTGCGGGCTGCCTCGAACCGCATATCGGCTGCCTGTCCTATGGGACGACCGCGACCATCAACACCACCAACAACCGCTATATGGAGGTCACACCCAATATTCCGCCTTACCCGGCGGCGGTGCCGGCCAACTACAACACCGAAGTGCAGATATTCCGTGGCTACTGGATGGTGAACTGGTTCAAGGAGCAATTCGGTCATCTGGAACAATCCATGGCGGTAGCTCAAGGTGGTGTGGCCGAGGACTTGTTCGACGATCTGGTCAATAGCGTGCCGCCGGGTTCCATGGGCCTGATGCTGCAGCCCTACTGGAGTCCGGGTATCACGGTACCCGGGCCGGAGGCCAAGGGCGCGGTGATCGGCTTTGGCGACGTGCATCACCGTGGCCACCTATACCGCGCAATTCTTGAAGGGCTAGCCTATGCTTTGCGCGATGGGAAGGAACGCACTGAGAAACGCAGCGGCGTAAAAATTACCAGCTTGCGAGTGTCCGGCGGCGGCTCTCAAAGCGATGCGGCGATGCAATTGACGGCCGATATCTTCGGGCTGCCGACAGCGCGCCCGCACATCTATGAGACTTCAGCGCTGGGCGCGGCCATCGACGCGGTGGTCGGTCTTGGCCTGTATCCGGATTTCAAAACCGCCGTAGGCAAAATGACGCGTATTGGTGAGGTATTCGAACCGATCGCGGGCAATCAAAAAATCTACGACCAGTTGTATCGACGCGTCTATCAAAAAATGTACGCGCGGCTACAGCCGCTGTATCACGAAATCCAGGACATCACCGGATATCCGCGCATCTAATCAGGGCGCTTGCATGAATCTTATATAGGCTGCGTTTCTGCGTTGCGGCAACTGTCGCTAGCGCAGTGGCTTGGAACGTCCGGCTCGCAAACGAGGCTGCAGCCTGCGGACTGTCACATCAGCAAGTGCCACCCCGAGCGTGTTTATCGCCCTGACGGGCTCGGGCGCAGTACTGGTCGCACGAGATCGCTCGGGTATGACGATGGATTGCGTTCATTCATAGGGCGATACGCTGAAAGCGTTTATCCATGCGCTTCTTCAGGCATTGATGCGCGGAGAACCTTTATCCATGCGTAAGCGTCCAACCATCCCACATTGCTGAGAGATGGCGTGGGCGGTGAAGATAG
>CAZAOQ010000078.1:0-13356 GCA_964486795.1 uncultured Rhodocyclaceae bacterium | reverse complement strand
TTTATGATTCAAAGGTTTTCCTTCCGCTGAATTCTCCGGTCAAAAGTCACCGCCATGAACGCCACACCCCAAAATTCCTCCCCCCGCAGCTTCACCACACTGCGCCAGCTCGCCCGCTTCCTGCGCCCTTACCGGGGCCGGCTGGCGCTGGCGATGCTGGTGCTGGTGGTCGCCGCCGTCGCAGCCCTCGTCTTGCCGCTGGCCGTTCGCCAGGTGATCGATCTCGGCTTTTCGAAAGAAAACGCGGCCAGCATCGACCGCTGGTTTCTGCTGCTGTTCGCTGTCGCCGTGGTGCTCGGGCTGTTCACCGCCTTGCGCTTCTATCTGGTGTCGTGGCTGGGCGAACGTGTCGTGACGGACATCCGCAGCGCCGTGTATCGCCACATCATCGACATGAGCCCTGAGTTCTTTGAAGTCACCCGCACCGGCGAAGTCCTCTCGCGGCTGACGACGGACACGACGCTGATTCAGGTGGTGGTCGGCACCAGCATCTCCATGGCGCTGCGCAATCTGTTGATGCTGGTGGGTGGGCTGACGATGATGGCAGTCAGCAGCCCGCGCCTGAGCGGCTATACGGTGATTATGCTGTTGACGGTCGTGCTGCCGGTCATTGTGTTCGGCCGCGCCGTGCGCCGTCTCTCGCGGGCGAGTCAGGACCGCATCGCCGATTCGAGCGCGCTGGCTGGCGAAAAACTCAATGCCATCTCTACCGTCCAGGCTTTCACCCAGGAGGCGCGCGAATGCCGGGAATTCGACGAGGCTGTGGAGACGTCCTTCCTCACCGCGTTGCGGCGCATTCGCGCCCGCACGGTGCTGACGGCCACCATCATCATCATGGCCTTCGGCGCCGTTGTGCTGGTGCTCTGGCTTGGGGCGCACGATGTACTCAACGGCGCGATGAGCGCCGGAGAGCTGGGGCAGTTCATTATTTACACCGTGATGGTCGCGGCCAGCATCGGCGCGCTTTCCGAAGTGTGGGGTGATGTGCAACGTGCCGCCGGAGCCACCGAACGACTGATGGAATTGCTCGCTGCACGACCGGCAATCGCCATACCGGCGCAACCGTTGGCACTGCCGGCGCCACGTGGCGAAATCCGCATCGAACAGCTGAACTTTCACTATCCTTCACGCCCCGATCATCCGGCGCTGGCGGATATCTCGCTGCATGTGCGTCCCGGCGAGAATGTCGCGCTCGTCGGCCCTTCCGGCGCTGGCAAGAGCACGCTGTTCCAGCTCCTCTTGCGCTTCTACGACCCGCAGTCGGGGCAGTTGCTCATCGACGGAGTCGACATCACCCTGGCCGATCCACGCGAAGTGCGTGCTCGCATCGGCATTGTCCCTCAGGATACGGTGATCTTCTCGGCAAATGCAATGGAGAACATCCGCTATGGCCGGGCCGATGCCAGTGACGAGGAAGTGCACGCCGCAGCCCGTGCAGCCATCGCCGACGAGTTCATCGAACGTCTGCCGGACGGCTATCACAGCTTTCTCGGTGAACGTGGTGTGCGACTTTCCGGCGGCCAGCGTCAGCGCATCGCCATTGCCCGCGCCATTCTCAAGAACCCGCCGCTGCTGCTGCTCGACGAGGCGACCAGTGCGCTGGACGCTGAGAGTGAACGTATGGTGCAGGCAGCGCTTGAATCGGCCATGCATGACCGCACCTCGTTGGTGATTGCGCACCGGCTGGCCACCGTGCAGAAGGCAGACCGGTTTGTGGTGATCGACCAGGGTACCAGCGCGCTCGATGCCGAGAGCGAGCAGCTCGTACAGACTGCTCTGGAACATCTGGTGAAGGATCGCACCACACTGGTGATTGCGCACCGCCTAGCGACGGTACGTAAGGCCGATCGCATCCTGGTCCTCGACGATGGTCGCATCGTTGCCAGCGGCACGCATGACGATCTGGTTCGTGCCGGCGGCCTTTATGCGCGGCTGGCAGAACTGCAGTTCGGACTGCAGCAAGGTTGAGCGAACTTCTCAACTCACAACGCAAAATTCACAACGCACCCGCCGCCCACGACTCGCGGCGCACTCATCCCGATCTAGATTAAACCCACCAAAGACAACGGCCGCTTCCCTTGCGGGAAGCGGCCGTTTTTACTACTGACAGCCTAAATAGCGCGGGCTAATTAGAAGCTGTGACGAACGCCGATCTGGAAGCCGCTCGGATCAACACCGGCAGCAACGTTGTTGACACCGTTGCTGGCGAAGTTCTGGGCAGCAGCATCGTCGTTGTTGATGCGGGCGTAGATCACCTTCAGCATGGTGCGCTTGGAGAAGCTGTGCTCGTAACCGATTTCGAACAGCTTGGCACCGGTGTTAGCGGCGGCAACGGAGCCGGTCACATCGTTAAGCTTGTAGTACTGGGCAATAACCTTGCCGTTCGGTGCAGCATTGAACGTGCCACCCAGGCCCCAAACGTTCTGCTTGGCGCTGAAGCCAATGTTGTTTTCATTCTTGGTGGAGTTCCACAGCAGGCTGACGCTGCCGACGCCGAAGTTGTAGCCACCAGCGATACGGGTGTTCTTCACCTGCGAATCGACGACATCATGCGCCTTGCCTTGGGCATAGGTCAGGCCGGCCATGATCGGGCCGTTGTTGTAGTTCAGGCCGAAGTCCATGGCCTTGCCGTCTTTCTTGGCAACAACGCCGTCAGCCGTCTTGTTTTCGCCGGAGATGTAGGCCAGCGCGCCGCTGAAGCCGCCGAAGCTCGGCGAGGAGTACTGAACGGTGTTGGCTTGACGGGTGTCGAAGCCAGCCAGGTTGATCAGCGCCTTGCTGTCGCCGATGCCGGCAGCGCCGACGTTGACGTCGATGGCACCGCCCAGAGCGCGGGTCGGGGTGGTCAGCGTGCCGAGCTTGATGTCGCCGAAGGCGCCAGCCAGGCCAGCGTAGGTATCACGGGCGGAGTTGAACATTGCGGCGGTATCAGCACCAACGCCGTTCTCGAACTGGAACAGGGCCTTCATGCCGTTGCCCAGATCTTCCGTGCCCTTGAAGCCGATGTAGGAGCTGTTCGAGGAAACGCGGGTGTAGGAACCCGTCTTGGTGCCAGCAACCGTGCCACCGGAGCTGGAAACGCTGTCGAAGGACAGGTCAGCCACGCCATAAACGGTCACAGCGGACGACTGGGCGAAGGCGCCCGTGGAAACGAGGCCGGCAACGGCCAGAGCGATCAGTTTCTTTTGCATGTAAATCTCCTGTTGAGTTAGTGCTGAAACATCGAAAAATCTTGGCAAAGCTTCTTGCGAATACCTGAGGTGACTTCAATCAGTCGTCAATCAGGCGTCAATCACTATCTTGCTTCTGCGTGCCCTGCCATCGTTGGCGGGTCGTTTTGTGTTCCCCCGCTTGGAGGAAACTGCCCCGAATTGTGCCGAATTCGTCACACCGCCGACAAGTGAAAACTGGGTTCGCGGGTCGGTACAGGGCTTGTGTTGTTGTTTTTTTGCAACGAATCGCTGGGCCGGAACCTGTTCGCGCCCCGGCTGATGACGTGTGTGCAGAGAGAGGTTGGCGCCACGAATGGTCGCTATAATGCGCGCTTTGCTTTCCCCTTCGCATCATGACCTTCGATCCGAAAATCCACCTGACCGAACTGCTCGGTGCAGCACTCGCCAGCGTCGCGCCGGAACAAACCGATACTGCGATTCTGCTGGAGCGCCCGAAACAGGCGAGTCACGGTGACTTCGCCAGCAACCTGGCGATGCAACTGGCCAAGGTGCTGAAAGCAAATCCGCGCGAAATTGCGCAGCGCCTGGTGCGTGAGCTGCCGGTTTCTCCGTGGGTGGTCAAAACCGAGATCGCCGGTGCCGGCTTCATTAATTTCCATCTTTCGACCGCCACGCGCACTCAGGTGGTCGGCGAGGTTCTCCTGCGCGGTGCCGACTTCGGCCGCTGCAATAGCGGCGGCGGGCGCAAGATGCAGGTCGAATTCGTCTCTGCCAACCCAACGGGCCCGCTGCACGTCGGCCACGGCCGCGGTGCGGCGCTCGGCGCCAACCTGGCCAATCTGCTGGCCTTCGCCGGCTGGGACGTGGCGTGTGAATACTACGTCAATGATGCCGGCCGCCAGATGGATATCCTCGCGGTGTCGACCTGGCTGCGCTACCTCGAGCTGTTCGACGACTCGATCCCCTTTCCAACCAATGCCTATCAGGGCGATTATGTGGGCGACATGGCCTGGCAAATTCGCTCTACGCACGGCAACCGTTTTTTGCAACCGGCTTCGGCCATCATGGCGAACGTCCCCGCACTCGTCGAAAGCCCTGAATCGAATCTCGAAGAGCGTCTCGACGCCCTGATTGCTGCGGGCAAACGCCTGCTCGGTGAAGGCTGGGATTACATTCATCGCTACGCCCTGACGGAACAGCTGGCCGACTGCCGCACCGAGCTTGAATCCTTTGGTGTGCATTTCGACATGTGGTTTTCGGAACGCTCGCTCTACGACACAGGGATGGTGCAGCGCATCGTCGAGCAGCTCGAAGCCAAGGGCCACATCTACGTGCAGGATGGTGCCAAGTGGTTCCGCTCGACGCATTTCGGTGACGAGAAAGATCGCGTCGTACAGCGCGATAACGGGCTCTACACCTATTTCGCATCAGACATTGCTTACCACTACAACAAGCTGGAGCGTGGCTTCGAAAAGATCGTCGACATCTGGGGTGCCGACCACCACGGCTACATTCAGCGTGTACGCGGCGCGCTGGAGGCGCTTGGCTGCGATGGCAAAGAAGGCGGCCCACTCGACATCGTCCTGGTGCAATTTGTCTCGCTGTGGCGTGGCGACGAGAAGATGTCGATGTCCACGCGCGGCGGCCAGTATGTGACGCTGCGCGAGTTGCGCTCCGAAGTCGGCAACGACGCCTGCCGCTTCTTCTACATGCAGCGCAAGGCCGAACAGGCACTCGATTTCGACCTTGCGCTGGCTACCTCGCAGAGCAACGAGAACCCCGTATATTACGTGCAGTATGCGCATGCGCGGGTCTGCTCGGTGCTGACACAGTGGGGCGGCGACGTCGCCACGCTGGTCGATGCGGATCTGACGACGCTGACCGGCGAACGCGAACTCGCGATCTGCGCCCGCTTAGCGACCTTCCCCGAAGTCATCGCCGATGCAGCGCGCGACTATGCGCCGCAGGTCATCGCCTTCTACCTAAAAGATCTCGCCGCCGAGTTCCACAGTTACTACAATGCCGAGCGCATTCTTGTGGGTGATGCCGGACAGCGCAGCGCACGTCTGGCACTGGCCGCCGCGCTGCGCCAGGTGTTGCGCAATGGTTTAGCCATCCTTGGCGTCTCTGCACCGGAGAGTATGTAGCATGAGCAGAAACACGCAACGCACCCCACAAGCCGCCCGCAAGCAAAGCCGTGGCGGCACACTCGTCGGCCTCTTTATCGGGCTGGTGATCGGCTTGGTTTGTGCCTTCGGCGTCGCCTGGTACTTGCAGAAATCGCCGCTGCCCTTCCTGGACAAGGGCCTTCACCCCGAGAAGAGCGAAACGCCACGCGTCTCGGAACAAAGCACGCCGCAGACCCCCGCACCACTGCCCGGCAAGCCAGGCGAGAAGCCGGTGAGTGCTGCCGCCAGCAGTGATAAGCCACGTTTCGAGTTTTACAAGATTCTGCCGGGCGGGCAGGAAGCCGCACCGAAAACGGCCGAGAGTCACGTTGGCGACACACCCGTTGTCGACAATCCGCCGGTAGTCATCACAGAGTCGTTCTACCTGCAGGCGGGAGCCTTCCAGAAATCGGCCGATGCCGACAATCTGAAAGCCAAGCTCGCCCTGATGGGTCTGGAAACCAGCGTGCTGGAAGCCAACGTCGCAGACAAGGGCCTCATGTATCGCGTGCGCGTCGGTCCCTTCTCCAAGCCGGAGGAAATGAACCGCGCGCGCACCCAGCTGTCACAGAACGGCATCCAGGCCAGCCTCATCAAGGTCAAGATCAAAGACAACGACAAGCCAGCGCAGTAGGCTGAGCCACCTCATATCAAGCAATGGAGAATCGCATGCGGAAAAACACCACAGCCCACTTCCTCGCCACCGCCTGTCTCGCCCTGAGCCTCGCCGCCGGCAGCGCCTTCGCCATCGAGATCAAGGAAGGTAAGGAATACGCCGTGTTGCCGCAGACCCAGCCGACCGATGCCAAGGGCAAGATCGAGGTCACCGAATTTTTCTGGTATGGCTGCCCGCATTGCTTCGAGTTCGAACCAACGCTCAATGCCTGGGTCAAGACGCTGCCCAAGGATGTCGCATTTCGTCGCGTACCGGCTGACTTCGGCCGCTGGACCGGCGGTGCCAAGCTTTACTACGCACTCGAAGCACTCGGCGAAGAAGAGCGCGTACACACCGATCTGTTCAATGCCGTACAACGCGAGCGTCTCAACTTCAACAGCGAAGATGAGGTCGGCGCCTGGCTGGCAAAGAAGGGCATAGATCGCAAGAAGTTCGGCGAAGTCTATAACTCGTTTGCGGTACAAACCAACGTCGCCCGTGCCCAGCATCTGACGCGCGTCCATGCCTTGACTGGCGTGCCAGCCATCATCATCGGCGGCAAGTATGTGACCAACAACGTCATGGCAGGTCGCTTCGAGTCGATGCCAGCCATCATGGACCAGCTAATCGCCAAACTGCGCCCGGCCTCGGCTAAAAGTTCTGAAAAGGCCGAGAAAAAGCCTGTCAAGAAAGCGGCACAGTAAGCTGGCAATAAACAAGATCACACAAAATCAAAACTGAGTGAAATCGTTCGATGACGCTCACCGGCAACCCGCAGCGGATCTTCATCACCGGCGCGTCTGACGGTATCGGTGCTGCCTTGGCGCGACATTACGCCAAGGAAAACACCGTGCTGGGTCTCGTCGCCCGGCGCAGCGCGGCGCTTGAGGCACTCGCCGCCAGCTTGCCGGGGCGTTGCCACCTCTATCCCCTTGATGTCACCGATAGCGCCGCGCTGCGTGCAGCAGCCGAGGACTTCATCGCCCGCGCCGGCCTTCCCGATATCGTCATCGCCAATGCGGGGCTCAGCATCGGCACGCTGACTGAAGAAACCGAGGATCTGGCGGTCTTCAGCCGCATCCTGCAAGTCAATGTGCTCGGCATGATTCACACTTTCCACCCCTTTGTTGCCGCGATGCGTGCCGCACGATGTGGCCAGCTTGTCGGCATCGCATCGGTGACGGGCATCCGTGGCCTGCCGGGTGCCAGCGCCTACTGCGCTTCAAAAGCCGCAGCGATCAGCTATCTGGAGAGTTTGCGGGTCGAACTGCATGGTAGCGGAGTTGCGGTGACCACCATCCTGCCGGGCTACGTCGCCACACGGATGACTTCCACCAATCCCTACCGCATGCCCTTCATCCTGCCCGCCACCGAGGCCGCACGACGCATCGCCCGTCTTATCGAACGTCGCACCAGCTACGCAGTGATGCCCTGGCAAATGGCCATCGTCGCTAAGCTGCTGCGCCTGATGCCGAATAGCCTGTTCGACCGCATCTTCGCGCGTGCGGGCCGCAAGCCACGCCAGTTACCGATGTAATTCATCAGGCATCTGCCCGGAAACCCAGTATTGATGCGGGGGGGGGGCTTTGGATTAAACTGGATTGTTGATCTCGACGTAGTGGCACTCCAGTCCGAACCTTTCCTGCAGATGCGCGCCGAGTGCCTGCACTCCGTAGCGTTCGCTGGCGTGATGACCGACGGCGATGTAGGGAATGCCAGTTTCTATGGCGAGGTGGTAGGTTTGCTCGGAGATTTCGCCGGAGATGTAGCAGTCGGCACCGGCGGCGATGGCTTGCTCAAAGTAGCCTTGCGCCCCTCCCGAACACCAGGCAATGCGCCGTAGCGGCCGGGCAGCATCACCGACGAGTTGAGGCACGCGGTCTAGGTTGGCAGCCAACGCTGTTGCGAGATCGCCTGCGGTTTGGCTGGGCGCAGCCGATGTGCCGAGGAAGCCGATGTCCTGCTCGCCGAAGTGGCCGGTGATGCTCCAGCCCAGACGCTTGGCGAGTTGCGCGTTGTTGCCGAGTTCGATATGTGCGTCGAGCGGCAGATGATAGGCAATCAGGTTGAGGTCGTGTGCAAGCAGCGCGGCCATGCGCTGCTTGCGGAAGCCGGTGATGCGGCCATCCTCACCGCGCCAGAACCAGCCGTGGTGCACCAGTATGGCGTCAGCATTCTGTGCAATGGCGCTGTCGATCAGTGCCTGGCTTGCCGTGACGCCGCAGACCACGCGTCTGACATCCTTGCGGCCTTCCACTTGCAAACCGTTTGGGCAATAATCGCGGAATCGTGCGGCTTCCAGGCATTCGTCCAGATAGCGGACCAGTTCATCACGCTGCATGTTCAATCTCCGGAAAATTCGGTAGTTTAGACGCACCCAAACGTGGTGCACTCAAGAATGGAAGGATAGAAGTATGCATCGACTCTGGCTGATTTTTGCACAGGCTGTCACGATCAGCGTCGCCGGACTGTTCACCTTCCATACCTTGAAGCCGCAATGGTTCGATGGATCAGTGCCGATGAGGGACAAGGGTGTGGTTTCTGTAAAGGAAGTGGCATCCGGAACACGCGGGGTACCCGGTGGCGAAAATGAAGCAACCGGCTATCGCATGGCAGCGAAGCTGGCATTACCCTCCGTTGTGCATGTCTTCACCAGTCAGGAGATCCGTACGCCGCGCAATCCTTTACTCAACGATCCATTTTTCCGCCATTTTTTCGGTGATCGTCCGGAGGCACAGCCGCAGCGCCGTCAGGGCCTCGGTAGTGGTGTGATCGTCAGTTCTGACGGCTATATCCTGACCAACAACCACGTCGTTGAAGCAGCCGATTCGATCGAGGTGGCTACGCAGGATGGCCGCAAGTACAAGGCGCGTGTGGTCGGGGCGGATCCAGACTCCGATCTTGCAGTGGTGCGTGTTGATCTCGACAAGGATGCCACGCTGCCGGCGGTGATATTTGCGCAGTCGGGTTCGCTGCGCGTCGGTGACGTGGTGCTGGCGATCGGCAATCCTTTTGGCGTCGGTCAGACGGTGACTCATGGCATCGTCAGTGCGCTGGGGCGCTCGCATCTGGGTATCAATACCTTCGAGGATTTCATTCAGACCGATGCCGCTATCAACCCGGGTAATTCGGGCGGTGCGCTGGTCGATGCGCAAGGCCATCTGGTCGGTATCAACACGGCGATTTATTCGCAGAGCGGCGGTTCGATGGGTATCGGTTTCGCGATTCCGGTGTCGCTGGGGCGGGCGGTGATGGAGCAGATCATCAAGACCGGTGCGGTGACACGCGGTTGGATCGGTGTCGAAGTTCAGGAGTTGACGCCGGAACTGGCCGAGTCCTTCAAGTTGCCGGATACCGAGGGTGCATTAATTGCCGGTGTGATGCGCAGCGGGCCGGCTGATACGGCGGGTATCCGTCCGGGCGACGTTCTTCTTGCCGTGGCTGGCAAGCGTATCGTTGATGCACAAGGCATGCTGGAGCAGGTGGCCGGGCAGACGCCGGGGCAGAGGGCGGTACTGAGGATTCGCCGTGATGGCAAGGATGTCGATGTTGCGGTGATGGTTGCCAAACGGCCTAAGCCGCGGCAGCAGCCGGAGTAGCAGCCGGAGTAGCAGCAACTCAGCAGACGCTGAGCGGACAGCTTACTTTGGAGCGTCGGTGGTGGTCAGCGAGGCGGACTCACTGGTGCTGCCTCGCTGCGACTTGACCATAATGCTGGCGGCGATGATGCCTGCCTCGTAAAGCAGACACAGCGGGATGGCCATCAGGAATTGCGAGAGCACATCCGGCGGCGTGAATATGGCGCTGATGACGAAGGCGCCGACGATCACATAGGAGCGGACTTCCTTGAGTTTGGCGATGCTGACAATGCCCGCCTTGACGAGGACAATCACGATGACCGGCACTTCAAAGGTCATACCGAATGCCAGGAAAGTCGTCAGCACGAAGGTCAGGTACTTGTCGATGTCCGTCATCACCGAGACGCCTTCAGGCGCGAACTTGTTCACGAAGGTGAACACGGTGGGGAAGACGACGAAGAAGGCAAACGACATGCCGCAGAAGAACAGCATAACGCTGGCGACCAGCAGTGGTGCCGTCATCTTGCGCTCTTTCGCGTAGAGTCCCGGCGCCACGAAAGACCAGGCTTGGTAGAGCACATAGGGCAGGGCGATGAGGAAGGACAGCATCAGTGTGACCTTCATCGGCACGAAGAAAGCGCCGGCGACATCGGTGGCGATCATGTGGCCGCCCTGCGGAAGTGCCGCAAGCATGGGCTGGGCGAGCAGCGAATAGATGTCACGGGCCCAGTTCACGAGACAGAGGAAGACGGCAAGCACGGCGATGATCGAACGGATCAGGCGGGAGCGCAGTTCGATCAGGTGAGAGATGAACGGTTCTTGTGTTTCGTCACTCATGCTCAAGACTTCGGCGGTACGAAGGGCGGCTCACCGCGGTAGAGTTCTTCTGTGGGTGCGGCGAGTTGAGTTGGCGACGCTTCGTCCAATGCGGCGTCGGTCTTCGTCGCATTTCCGACACTCCCTACATTGGCCGCATCGGTGATTTCCTTGCCAGCTTGCTCCACAGACGCCTTGATGCTGTCCGCAGACTGGGTCAAGGCGGCCTCGGTCTCCAGCATTTCCCGTTTAATGGAGTTTTCCATTTCGCGTGCCTGACCCGCCATTTGTTCTTGCAGGGCTTTCAGTTCTTCGAACTGCACCTGTCGATTGATGTCGGCCTTGATGTCACTGACGTAGCGCTGCGCCCGTCCGAGCAGAACGCCGGCCGTCTTGGCAACTTTCGGCAGCTTCTCGGGCCCGATGACGATAAGTGCCACCACGCCGATGACGGCCATTTCTGAAAAGGCAATATCAAGCATGGCGATATGCGCAGGGTCGCAGAGGGGGAGGCCGGATATCAGAGTTCGACTCGGCATGTGTTCCGAGTCTTGTTCCTCGCGTCGTGCCCCGATCCCTCAAGCCGCCTCAGCTCCTGACCTTTTCCTTGATCTCGCCTTCGATGGTCTGGCCACCGCTAACCTGTTGCGGCGGCACGTCACCCGGCTTCTGTTCATCGGACGCCTCGCGCATGCCGTCCTTGAAGCCCTTGACTGCACCACCAAGATCCGAACCGATATTCTTCAGTTTTTTGGTACCGAAGACCAACATCACGATGACCAGCACGATCAGCCAGTGCCAGATGCTCAAGCTACCCATTTCGTTCTCCTGATTCCGGAATTGCTAATTCTTAATTCTGTTTGATAACCAGCCCACCCAATGGTTCAGGGCCGCCGAGGATGTGAACGTGCAAATGATACACCTCCTGCCGTCCGATCCGACCTGTATTGATGATGGTGCGAAAGCCATCAGGCAGCCCCTGTTCACGCGCCAGGCGGCCGGCCATTGCCAGCATCTTGCCGAGCACGGTGCTGTGCGACAGATCCGCTTCATCCAGTGAGGCGATGTGCTGTTTCGGGATGATCAGGAAATGCACCGGCGTGGCCGGATGGATGTCGTGAAAGGCGAAGATATCTTCGTCCTCATAGACCTTGCGGCTGGGAATGTCGCCGCGGGCGATTTTGCAGAAGAGGCAGTCGCTCATGCGTCCCCCTGATGACGGGATTTCTTTTCGTCGATGCCGGAGATACCTTCGCGGCGATGTAGTTCACCGGCCACGTCATCCACGCCGACGCCGAAGTGCGTCAGCAGGATCATGCTGTGAAACCAAAGATCGGTGACTTCACGAACCAGATGCAGGCGGTCGTCATCCTTGGCTGCCATGATGGTTTCCGCGGCTTCCTCGGCGATTTTCTTGCAGATGCTGTCGGTTCCCTTGGCAAAGAGACTGGCGACGTAGGATGCATCCGGTGCGGCACTCTTGCGCTCGACCAGCGTCGCCTGGACACGGCGAAGGATTTCGAGATCGATCATTTCGGGATCCTTGGATGGCTTTTGGTGACAGACGCCGGATGGCAGAACGGGCGCGGCGCCGGAGAGTGTGCATGATACAGCCAGCCGATGTACAAGACAAAACCGGGCAGGCTTTCTGGGGGATGTCCGTTTTATCCATCATCGGTGATGATCGGCTTCATGCGTTGTTGGCACAGGCCGGCGGACAAATCGACCGGCGGAAATGTTAGGCTCACGTTTCACGAGGTGGATCGAGATGATGGGAAAGTGGAGATTCGATGAGCAGTGAGAATGCTCCGGAAAAAGCGGCAGCGGAAGAACAGGCTCCGGCCCAGTCAAGCGGAATTTCCCAGCGTATTCAGTGGGCTGTTGAAGGAGCACAGGGGGCTTGGCAGCGGTTGCGGATACGCTTCGGTGCCCCTGCGCCAGAAGGTGAGCCAGAAGGTGAGCCTGAGGGTGAAGTTGCTGTGGATGCAGTGCCGGTCGGCAAAAGGCCGATCACGGCGTTGCGGATCGTTTTTTTTGCTGGAGGCACCGCGCTCATTGGCATCTTTGCGGGCATGTGGATGGCTTATGGCCTGTTCGCGAAGAAGATCGACAGCCAGGAAGCAGAAATTACCGCTCAGCGCCAAACGCTGATTCGCCTCGAAAAGGAAAACAGGCGCGCCCAGCTCGTCGAGACGGAGTATCGCGACAGTCTCGTCGAAGCGCAGAGGGCTTTGGCAGATACTCAGCGCAGGCTGGCACAGGCCACAGCGGCGCGCAACAAGGGCGATGTGCTGCCTGGTGCAAAGGCATCATTACCCGCTCTGTCGTTTGGCAGAAGCCGAAGCATGAAGACCATCCAGCCACCTGCGCCACCACCACTCAGCGGGACCTGCGATATCAATTCGAGTAATGCGGCCGAAGGCTTGGCGCGCTGCATCAACGAACTCAATCGCTGACCCCGGTGATGTCAGTGTCTGTTTAGTGCGGCGCTATGAGATCAATGCTGGTCGGCGAGATATCTATTCAGCAACGCCGTGTTGTCAGCGTCAATATCAGTAAATTGCAGGCCGTTCTTGAAGCCTTCGGCGCAGGGGATGCTGTAGGCGATACGCGCCAGTATGCTGACCCGTGTGTTTCCGTTGTTCACCGGAATTGAGAACCCGACGGAACATCGGTCGTCGATTTCCAGCCGGACCGTAGTGATCACGCACATGCCGCCAATGCCGAGGTCATAGCTACGAGCAATATGAGTTTGCTCGGTGGCCATCGACACCGTCGTCGGCGTTCTGAAAATCGTGCGTAAGCTTTTTCTGTGTTCAGTCATCTGGATGGCTGCGCCGTCATGAAAAGTGAAGCGATGCGGTGGTTTAGATTATACGGTGAGCTTGAGTGGCCCGGGGGACGGCGGTGGGATCAAGCATTGCCCCCATGATTACTCAATAGACATCCAGCCCGGGCTGACCGAC
>CAZAOQ010000077.1:6434-13539 GCA_964486795.1 uncultured Rhodocyclaceae bacterium | reverse complement strand
GCCCCGCTAACAGCGGCACCGCCGTTCGTCTCGAGTTGACTGAGGAAAATAGGATGATGCAAATAAGCTCCACCTTGAATGTCTCCGTCTGCTTCTGGCCACGCAGACCTACCAGCAGGTTCTCTGCCGCTGCCGAAGCCTGCAAGTCCGCCATATGAGCTTGTTTGGGCATCCAATCTGGTCCGGGGAAACTACCCGAGTCGCCAACCACATAGACGTGCTGCGACCCTTCGACGCGGCACTGTGCGTCAGCCTTGAGCAGGCCTCCAGGCGACCGCGCCAGATCAGTCTGATCAAACCACAAATTGCCGGTCATGCCAGGCATAAACAGGATCAGATCGGCGGATAAAGGGCCTCCTTCTGTAAGCACCTGATTAGCCTCGAAACCAAGCATCTTGTGGCCTAGGTGTGTCCGGATTTTGCGCCGAGTCATCTCGCCCAAAAGATACTGAACGGCTTTGCTCCCCAAGCGATTGCCGGGCTCTTTTGATGGATTAAAGAACACAAGGTCAAAGCAGTCACGCCGACCCTCGCGTCTAAGCTGCTCATCAATGCCAAAAAGGAATTCGAACATCGGGCCACCGCGCACCGCACTTGGCTCTTTGGCATTGCCCGCAAAGCCAACGGCAATGGTGCCACCTTGCAAGACTCGCAGTCGCTCACGAATGCTTTCCGCAGCAGCAATCCCTTCGCATGGCGTGATGGCGTACTCGATGCCGGGCAGCGTTTTGATAAAGCGGCCTCCGCTGGCGATCACCAATGCATCGTTACTTACCTCGCCAACTGTTGTGTCCACAATACGGCCATTCTCACGTACGCCAGTGACTTCAGCCGCTATATATCGCACTCTCATACGCGCCAGGAAGTTGGCGAGTGGCACCACTAACTGTTCTCGTGTGCGCAGACCAATTGGAATCCAGATGATGCCTGGAAGGTAGTGAAGTTCGGATCGCGGAGCGATCAGCGTGATCTCAGCCTGGCTGTCACGCCTCCGCAATTCACGCACACTGGCCAATGCACCGAAACCGGCACCGATAATGGTAATTTGCGCAGGTGAGTACATGGGATCATTCCCAGTAGCAATGGACACGGTTTGAATTGCCCCCATCCCGAACACCCGAATAAGGGCATCGACGAAAACCTACAACTTTGGACAGATTCGCAGAGGAAGACGACAACGAATGCGACAGTGGAAACGAGCGTAGCTTCTTGAGTTGATTTCAACAGAAATACATGTCAGAGCGCAGTATATGTCTTCAGCATTTCATTCCCACTCTATAGTCGCTGGCGGCTTGCCTGAGATATCGTAGACGACGCGGTTGATGCCGCGGACTTCGTTGATGATGCGGTTACTCACCTTTCCAAGCAGGCTGTGCGGCAGCTCGGCCCAGTGCGCGGTCATGAAATCCTGGGTTTGTACGGCGCGCAGCGCAACGACGTATTCGTAAGTGCGGCCATCCCCCATTACACCGACGCTCTTTACCGGCAGGAACACAGCGAAGGCCTGACTGGTCTTGTCGTACCAATCGGCGGCACGCAGCTCATCGATGAAAATGGCATCGGCACGCCGTAGCAGATCGGCGAATTCCGTTTTAACTTCGCCGAGGATACGCACACCCAGACCAGGGCCGGGAAAAGGATGGCGATACACCATCTCATGCGGCAGGCCGAGGGCGACTCCGAGTTCACGAACTTCGTCCTTGAAGAGCTCGCGCAGCGGCTCAAGAAGTTTGAGATGCAGCGTATCGGGCAAGCCACCGACATTATGGTGGCTCTTGATAGCATGCGCCTTGCCAGTCTTGGCACCGGCCGATTCGATGACATCCGGGTATATCGTACCTTGCGCCAGCCATTTGGCTTGCGGCAGCTTGGCGGCTTCAGCCTGGAATACTTCGACGAACTCCCGACCGATGATCTTGCGCTTCTGCTCTGGGTCACTGACACCCTTGAGGTGTCCCATGAACTGCGTACTGGCATCAACATGGATCACCTTGACACCAAGGTTGCGGGCGAACGTCTGCATGACCTGCTCGCCTTCGTTGAGGCGCAGCAGTCCGTTATCGACGAAAACGCAGGTCAACTGAGCGCCGATGGCACGATGCAGAAGTGCAGCGACTACGCTCGAGTCGACACCACCAGAGAGGCCAAGGATCACGTCATCACTACCAACTTGAGCACGGACTTTCTCGATGGCCTCGTTCACATAGTCCGGCATGTTCCAGTCGTGACCACAGCCGCAGATGTCATGCACGAAACGCGCAATCATGTCTTTGCCTTTGATCGTGTGCGTGACTTCCGGATGGAACTGAACCGCATAGAACTTCCGCGTCTCGTCTGCCATTGCCGCCACCGGGCAGGATTCGTTGCTGGCGATGACTTTGAAGCCGGCTGGCAACTGGGTGACCTTGTCACCGTGACTCATCCAGACATCGAGCAAGCCATGCCCTTCGGCGTTACTGCGATCCTCGATACCCTCGAACAGTTTCGAATGGCCGCGTGCGCGGATTTCGGCATAGCCGAACTCCCGATTGCCCGAGCTTTCGACCTTGCCGCCGAGTTGCTGTGCCATAGTCTGCATGCCGTAACAGATCCCCAGCACCGGTACTCCGAGTTCGAACACCACCTGCGGCGCCTTCCATCCCAACGCCTCATACACCGAGTTTGGCCCGCCCGAGAGGATGATGCCCTGCGGCTGGAACTGACGAATGAAGTCCTCCGTGACATCGAAGGGGTGCAACTCGCAATACACCTGTTGCTCGCGCACGCGGCGGGCGATGAGCTGACTGACCTGTGAACCGAAATCGAGGATGAGGATTCTCTGGTGGGACATGGCGGGGACCTCGTGCAGCATCAAGCTGGCTTGCAAAGCAACAAGGGCGGCACGGAGCCGCCCTTGTTGGAGTTGATTGTGTCAATCGACGTGATAATTGGGTGCTTCTTTGGTGATCTGAACATCATGGACATGCGATTCACGAATGCCGGCCGAGGTGATTTCAACAAACTCAGCATGGGCGCGCATATCGTCGATGTTGCCACACCCCACATAACCCATTGAGGCACGCAGCCCCCCCATCAGCTGGTGAATCACAGCGCCGACCGGCCCCTTATAAGGCACGCGACCTTCGATACCTTCGGGAACAAGCTTTTCGACGTTGGCATCGCTTTCCTGGAAATAGCGGTCCGCTGCGCCTTCCTTCATCGCCCCGAGGCTACCCATGCCGCGATAAGCCTTGTAAGAACGGCCCTGATAGAGCACCGTTTCACCGGGAGCCTCTTCCGTTCCAGCGAACAGGCCACCAAGCATCACCACATTGGCACCTGCAGCGATAGCCTTTGAAATGTCGCCGGAATAACGGATGCCACCATCGGCAATCATCGGCACGCCCGTGCCGGCCAATGCCGTGGACACGTTGTCGATAGCCGTAATCTGCGGCACGCCAACACCGGCGACGATACGTGTCGTACAGATCGAACCGGGGCCGATACCAACCTTAACGCCATCGACTCCCTGATCGACCAGCGCGAGCGCCGCACTCGCTGTGGCGATATTTCCGCCGATCACTTCAACCTGCGGGAAGTTCTTCTTGACCCAACCCACACGGTCAAGCACTCCCTGCGAATGACCGTGCGCCGTGTCGACGACGAGCACATCAACACCAGCCTCGACCAGCAACGCGGCACGCTCTTCGGTACCCGCACCAACACCGATCGCGGCACCAACACGCAGACGACCGAAGTCATCCTTACAGGCATGCGGATATTGTGTGGACTTCAGGATGTCCTTGACGGTAATGAGGCCACGCAACTCGAAGTCATCATTGATGACCAGCACACGCTCAATCCGATACTTGTGCATCAGCGCCTTGGCTTCGTGGGGAGATGTACCCTCCTTCACCGTGATCAGGCGATCACGCGGTGTCATGACGTTCTTGACGGGCTGATCAAGATTGGACTCGAAACGCAGGTCGCGGTTGGTAACGATACCGGCCACTCGGCCGTTTTCTACCACTGGCAAACCCGAAAAACGGTGCTGCCGAGTCAAGGCAAGCACCTCACGCACCGTCATGGACGGTGGCACGGTGATTGGATCTTTCAGCACACCCGACTCAAAGCGCTTGACGCGTGCGACTTCAGCAGCCTGCACCGTGGGCGGCAAATTCTTGTGAATGATGCCAATGCCACCCTCCTGCGCCAACGCGATCGCCAGGCGCGATTCGGTGACTGTATCCATGGCCGCAGAAACCAGCGGCATGCGCAAGCGGATATTTCGAGTCAGTTGGGTATCGAGGGAAACATCGCGCGGCAAAATGTTCGAATGCGCAGGGACGAGCAGGACGTCGTCAAATGTCAGCGCCTTGTGGAGAACTCGCATCTTCTGTCCTTGGTTCCAAAGGACGAATTATACGTGATACAGCCGCACCGCGGCACAGCAAGAGCTTGACTAAGCGTCTACTTCGGTGCCTCCGCCTTTTTTCATGGCTTTACCTTCAGCCGCGCGCTGCTTGCGGACTTCCTTGGGATCAGCAATCAGTGGGCGATAAATCTCCACCCGGTCGCAATCACGCAATACGGTGTCAGCCTTGCAAAGCTTGCCGTAGATACCCGTCTTGGCCTTGGCGAGGTCAATCTCGGGGTACTTTTCGAGCAAGCCAGATTTTTCAATGGCCTGCTGCAAAGTGCTACCCACGGGCATTCTGAGGGACACAAGCTCCTGACGATGCGCCAAGGCATAGGTCACCTCAACGTTGACGAATTCTTTCGCTGTGCTCTTGGCGTCACTCATCACACTGATCGTTCCTGAAACGAACGCCCCAACCCTCTGCCGGGGCGAAAACCGGATTTTAGCGCAAGCGCCACCAGCGACGAAAACTGCCAGCATGACATGACTCGCATATCGGAGCTTAGCCCCTGATGATGCTAATACCTGTCGGCGGCCGAAGCCGCCGATCTGCTTCGGCGCTAAAGCGGCGCCGGTTTTTCCATCCTTACTTTTTTATCGGGCAGGTATTGATACCAAGCAGCTTATAGGCCGGACAGACACCCAGCGCACCTGTTGCCAGAGGCATCAGGCCAATCCAGGCCCAGACCGGACCATTGAAAGCCGCTGCCCAAGCCACAAGGCCCAAACCGACAGCCACCCGCAATATACGATCGATGTTTCCTGAATTTTTATTCATGATGCTCTCCTTTAAAAACTCGTTTAAACACGTTTGCGTCGTGCCACTAGGTCGATCAGCGCCGAACGACCACGATGTGCCATTCCTTCGCTGAGCTCATCCTCATATTCGTGCAACTCAACAATCTCGCACGCGGGCGCTGGGAAAGCATCCTCTAGGATGACAGATGTGTACAAGTTCTCTACCGCTGATGGACCGCCCGTGCCATATTCAAGCTGCTTGGGCGTATAGCCATGCAGAAGCAACAGCCCATCGGGCTTGAGTGCCTGTAGCATCCCGGCAAATAGCCGCCTGCGTTCGGCAGGCGTCGCGAACTGAATGAATACACCTACCACAAAGTCATACGCCTCCTGCGGCCATTCATGCGTCAACACATCGGCCTGCCGAAAACTCACGTCCACCCGATGGACCGCTGCAAGCTTGCGTGCCTTCTCCAATGCGACAGACGAGAGTTCCAACGCAGTTACTTCAAGTCCCTGCTGCGCAAGCCAGACGCTATTACGCCCTTCTCCATCGGCCACCGATAAAACTGTAGCGCCGCACGCAAACCATCGAGCATGGGCAGCGATAAAGCGCGACGGTTCAGTACCAAATAGGTAATCATCACCAACTGCAGCGTAGCGAGCACTCCAGAAGGTTTCGTGATCAGATACGGTTAAGCTCATAGTGGCTTGAAAGCATCATAAAGAATATAGATTCCAACACCGGTAACGAAAAGCCCGAATAGCACCTTCATCAAAGTTGGGTCCCATTCACCAGCCAGATGTGCCCCAAACCAGCTGCCCACGAGCAGGCACATAGCAAGTACGATGGCCGCAAAGAAGTCGACATTGCCATGCCGGTAGAACACCATCACCGCTGCGATACCCACCGGTGGCAGCAAAACTGCCAAGCTTGTACCGGTGGCCATTTCCCGGCTATAACCAAGCAGGAAAATCAGCGCGGGAACAATCAAGATGCCACCGCCGATGCCGAACATGCCCGAGGTGACACCGGCACACAGGCCGATGGCGATAAGCAGCAACAGGTTGGGAAGCACCATGATTCACTCTCCTCTTCGTTCTCATCGTCAAGCGATGCTATATTAGCATAACATGAAATACCTTTTGAACCGCACCGGCACTGGCTTCTGCGAAACGGCATTACCTTGATTACAACGTCGATTTTCCACAAAACTGGAATTAGAAATGACAATCGAACAACGCCACGGCTACTGCGCACTGTGCATCTCGCGCTGTGGCTGTATTGCAACGCTGGAAGACGGCGTGCTGAAGCGTGTCGATGCTGATCCGACTCACCCGACCGGTGGTGCACTATGCGTCAAGGCGAAAGCGGCTCCGGAAGCCGTGTATGCACCAGACCGCATCCTGAAACCGCTGCGTCGCACGCGCCCAAAGGACGGAGGCGATCCGGGTTGGCAGGAGATTTCCTGGGATACAGCACTTGATCTGCTTGCCGACCAGATGCGTGATGTCATTGCCCGCCAAGGCCCACGTAGCCTAGCTTTCGGCGTCGCGACACCAAGCGGCACAGCGATCGCCGACAGCTTCGTCTGGGTACATCGGCTTGCCCATGCACTGCATAGCCCCAATCTTGTATTCGCCACCGAGAACTGCAACTGGCACAAGGATTTCTCACCCGCCTATACGTTCGGCGCAAGCATCGGGATGCCCGACTACGCCAATACCAAATGTATATTATTGTGGGGATTTAACCCGGCGACCTCCTGGCTCGCACAGGCAACAGCTATACAGCAGGCGCGCAAGCGCGGTGCCAAACTGATTGTCATTGATCCTCGCCGCGCAGGCCTTGCCGTCTCCGCCGACCTCTGGCTACGACCGCAACCCGGTAGTGACGGCGCACTGGCACTAGGTCTCGCCCACCTGCTGATCGCACAGGGCCAGTATGACAATGATTTTTTGCAACGA
>CAZAOQ010000077.1:0-6424 GCA_964486795.1 uncultured Rhodocyclaceae bacterium | reverse complement strand
GAGCGATGCCCCCTTCCTCGTCGCCGATAATGGGCGACTTCTCAACGAAAGAGACCTGCATCCTGACGGCGATCCAGCACGCCGCCTTGTCTGGAACCTCACTCGGAATGCACCCGAAGCAGTACCGATCCGCGCCCCCAACACCCAAAAACCGACACATATCGCGTTACGTGGCAATTACAGGGTAACGACCGCAAACGATACCATCATCTGTCAGCCTGTCTTCGAACGCCTCGCACTTCGTTGTGCCGAATGGACACCGCAGGCTGTCACCAAAGCCACTGGGATCCCGGAAACGCAATTGCACGCTGCAGCCGAGATGATCGCCAGCAACCTGCCTGCTGCCTTCTTTACCTGGACGGGTACCTGCCAGCACGCTAACGCGACGCAAACCGGCCGGGCCATTGCAGCACTCTATGCACTAACCGGCTGCATCGACACACTAGGCGGCAACGTCTGGTTCGAAAAGCCACCGATCGTCGACATGGCCGGCTTCGACTGGGTAACCCCGGAGGAACGCGCTCAGACATTAGGTATGACCGAACGTCCGCTCGGGCCACCGCAGAGAGGCTGGATCACGACGCGCGACCTGTTCCGCACCATCGTCGAGGACAAGCCCTATCCCGTCTCCTGCCTTGTCTCCTTCGGCAGCAACTTCCTGCTCTCCAAGCCACGGACGCGTTTGACTAACGAAGCACTAGCGAAGCTCGACTTTTTCGCGCTGACAGAATTGCACGAAACACCGACCGCACGCTGGGCCGATCTGCTGCTGCCGGTCTGTACCGCTTGGGAGCGAGAAGGCTTGCAGGCTGGCTTTCAGGTTGGCGCCTCCGCCGAAGCGCATGTGCAGTTGCGCCCTGCCTTCGTAGCACCACAAGGAGACTCACGCTCCGACACCTGGATCATCTTCGAACTCGCCAAGCGACTGGGGCTCACCGAACAATTCTTTGGTGGCGACCCACAGGCAGCACTCGCCGCCACGCTGGCGCCGACGGGTCTCACGCCTGAGCAATTACGCGCCGCCCTCGGGGGGATCACGCTCAATCTGCATCCACGTTATCGTAAGTATGAGCAGCAAGGCTTTGCTACGCCCAGCGGCCGGCTCGAGTTCTATTGTGACCGTCTGCACCGAACCGGCCAGGAGGCACTGCCCGACGGCCACGCTGCTGCCCTGGAAGCCGCACCAGGGCTTGATCTCCGGCTCATTACCGCCAAATGGCCGCAGTATTGCCATAGTCAGCAACGCAACCTGCCGTCACTACGGCGACGCATGCCCGAGCCACTCGTCGAGATCCACCCGGACACGGCGCTGGCACACGATATCGCCGAGCATGATTGGGTGGAGGTGTGCAGTGCGCTTGGCACCATGCGCGCCCGCGCGCGCCTCGATGCGTATTTGGCACCTGACGTCGTCTGCGCACAATACGGCTGGTGGCAGTTTGCCGATGGTGCCGGTGATGCAAACCGCATTCTTGATGGCGAATGTTTCGACCCCGTTGCCGGCTCGAACAGTCTGCGCGACACGCCGTGCCGTATCGCCAGGGCCGCTCAGGAATAGACCTGCTGCGCGCGCTTGACGAAAGATTCGATGAAAGTATTGGCGATGTGGTTGAACACCGGACCCACAGCCTTTTCGAGTAGCCAGTTGGAAAACTCGTAATGCAGGTGGAATTCAACCTTGCAGGCTGACTCGCCGAGCGGTTTGAAGCCCCAGAAGCCATCAAGCTGCCTGAACGGACCATCGAGCAGGCGCATACCCATCCGCGTCGGGTATTCCTTGGCATTCTCGGTCGAAAAGTGCGACTTGACACCGTGATAGTTGATTTCCACGCGTGCCACCGTCTTTTCTGCGCTGCGCTCAATAACCTTAGCACCACTGCACCAGGGCAGGAACTGCGGGTAATCCTCAACACGGTCGACGAGGTCAAACATCTGCGCGGCGCTGCGCTCGATCAGGACAGATTTTTCGACAACGATCATGATGCAGGGTAGGCTAAAATGGACTGTTATTTTACCGCGCAGCCCCATCATGAGCATCGTCGACAACAGAAAAGCATTCCACGACTACTTCATTGAGGAACGCCATGAAGCCGGTCTCGCCCTGGAAGGCTGGGAGGTTAAGGCAATTCGTGCCGGCCGCGCGCAGATCAAGGAAGCCTATGTGGTGCTGCGCAACAGTGAGGTTTATCTGATTGGTGCCCATATCAGCCCGTTAGCCGAGGCATCCACCCACATTCACCCCGACCCCGTGCGCACTCGCAAGTTGCTGATGCATGCGGCGGAAATCGACAAGCTCATCGGCAAGGTCGAGCGTGCCGGCTACTCGCTCGTGCCGCTCGATCTGCATTATGTAAAAGGTCGCGTCAAACTCTCCATCGGCCTAGCCAAGGGCAAGAAACAACACGATAAGCGGGAAAGCGAGAAAGAGCGCGACTGGGAGCGCGAAAAGAACCAGCTCATGAAGGCTACTCGTAACTGAGCACAGGAGATGTGCTCAGTTACGACTCATGCCTTCAAGAGTCGCATGGATCCATGGAGGCTGGATGGCTGACTCTGGCGTGACGCAACCAGTTTGATGGCGAATCAATCGCGTGCTCGGCCAAGAATACCGCGCAGCGATTCTTGGATATCCGCCGGCAACACCACCGTCTTGGCATTAGCTGATTCCGCCAGCTTGCCCATCGCGGCCAGATAGCGCTCGCCAAGCATGTAGCGCATCGGCGCATCCTGATTGCCAATTGCAACGGCCACGCGGCGGATGGCTTCGGCGCTGGCTTCGGCCAGCGTTACCTGGGCTTCAGCGTCGCGCTTGGCAGCTTCTAAGCGCGCTTCGGCCTGAAGGATCGCCGACTGCTTGCTGCCTTCAGCCTTGGTGACCATTGCCTTACGTTCGCGCTCGGCCGAGGCCTGCGCTTCCATTGCCCGTACCATCGACTCCGAAGGCTTGATGTCCTGGATCTCCACCGATTTAACGGTGAGACCCCAGTCAATCGCCTCGTCCGCGATGCTCTCACGCAGCCGTGCCTTGATGTGATCGCGACTGGAGAGCGCCTCATCCAGCGCCATGTCGCCGACGATGGAGCGCAGTGTCGTCATGATCATGTTGCGGATCGCCTCGGAGAAATCGGTGACGCCATACACCGCCTTGATCGGATCAGTAATCTTGATGAAAGCAATGGCATTCACTACGATCACTGCATTGTCCTTGGTGATGACTTCCTGCTCCTGTACATCAAGGATGATGTCCTTGGTCACCAGCTTGTAGGCAACATTGTCGAGATAAGGAATGATGATATTGAGGCCGGGATGCAGCGTGCTGCTGTACTTGCCGAGTCGCTCGACGATCCATTCGGTACCTTGCGGCACAATGCGCACGCCCTTGGCCAAGGTGACCACGGCAAACACCAGTAGTGCAATGACAAAAATCGAACCCGCACCCATTTCACTCTCCATTAGAGTTTTCCCACCTTTAAAAGACTGCCTTCGACTGCCAGCACCTTGACACGTCCTCCTGATGCGATGGCTTCATCGGCAATGCATGGCCAGACATCTGTGCCGAGCATGGGCTTCTGGAAGCGCACTTCACCTTTCTGGAATGGCGCCACATCGTGCGTCAGCAAACCGATCTCACCGATCAAACTCGTCTCGGACATGCCAATGCGCGTCTTGTGTTTACCTGGTTTGAAGATCTGGAACCAGAACGCCACCAGCGCCACCGATATCAACAGCCAGACGAACAACTGTGTCGTCAAACCTAGCTGCGGCATCAACGCCATCAGTAATGCCACCACCAACCCACCAAGGCCGAACCAGATCAGAACAAACGCCGGCACGGCGAGTTCGGCAAGGATCAGGGCGATACCACCAACCGCCCAGTGCCACCATTCAGGATGCATGCGTTTTACCTCCCTGGATCAGGACGAGTATTTCAAACCGACACCACCGTGCGATTGCGCCCACCGTGTTTCGCCACATAGAGTGCTTGATCCGCATCGTGCAGTGTCGCATCGAGAGTTGCACCGAGGTGACCAGCAATACCAGCGCTCATGGTAACGCGTATCGTCCGCTCTCCAGTATCGATTTCGAGCGCCTCAACCCGCTGGCGCAGCAGATCAATGAAACGCAAGGGTGCATCAACATTGACGGCCAGAATGCAGAACTCCTCGCCACCGATGCGCGCCAGCAGATCCCCACCGCGCAGTGACTGCAGCAACTCACGTGAAACCACTTTTAAAACGGCGTCGCCAGCCTGATGCCCCCAGGTATCGTTGATCTGCTTGAAGTGGTCAATGTCGATGATGGCGACTGTCAGCCGGATGTGCTTGCGTTCAGCATTCTTGAACATCTTCTCGCCGAGTTCGAACAGATAGCGCCGGTTGTAAAGTTGGGTCAGATAATCACGGTTGGCCTGTTCGACGATGGTCGCAATATTGTCAAGACTATCGAGGCAAGTATTGATGCGGCTGACCAACTCCTCATCGAGAAACGGTTTGCGCAGCAAGTCGTCGGCCCCCGCCTTGAGAAACCTTACAGCGATGAATGGATCCGTAGACACCGTCATGCCGATGATGCCCAGCGCCGTTGAGGGAAAGCGACTGCGCAAGCTGTTGGTGAGCAAAGTGCCATCCATATCCGGAATCTGGAAATCGATCAGCACCAGGGCAATATCGGGGTTCTCGACAAACATCGCCATGGCGTCTTCTCCATTCCTGGCCATTAGCAACGTGACCCCCTGCGGTTGCAGAAGTTGCGTCAGGTAATCCATGAATGCATCGTTGTCATCGACGATCAGCACCTTCCTGCCAAGATTGCGTTGCAGTCGCACAATATCGCGACACACCACATTGATCGCATTAAGGCCTTGCTTGATCACATAATCAACGATGGGGCGCTTCGTAATTGCGCTGCGAACCTCCGCATTCAGATTGCCGGTCAATACGATGACAGGAATACCCTGCATCAATACGTAGTCGACCGCCTCGCCATCCGGAGCATCCGGCAGATTCAGGTCAACCACTGCAGCAGCATAGCGGCCAGCATTCGTATCGACGAGCTGACGCACCTCGGCCAGGCTAGCAGCAGTGTCCACAGACAGGTTGCTCGCCTCAATCAGCGCAGCCTGAACAGAGAGGAGGACTGAACGCGCATCATCAACGACGAGCAAGCGGTTCGCGACACTCATAACAGACTCCCAGTCGATGGCGGTATCAAAGCGGAGATCGATCCCACATTACTGATATTGATGCTGATCCCAACGCCCATGCTATCAGCTTTCCCGCGACGCTTTGCCGTGATGCGCCAACCGCATCCAGGTATCGATCATCGTATCGGGATTCAGGGAAATTGACTGGATACCCTGGTCCATCAGCCATTCAGCGAAATCGGCATGATCCGACGGCCCTTGCCCGCAGATACCGATATATTTGTTCAGCCGATTGCAGGCCGCGATCGCCATCGACAGCAGTTGTTTCACAGCCGGATCGCGCTCGTCGAATGAGGCCGCGACAAGTCCTGAATCCCGATCGAGCCCCAGCGTGAGTTGGGTCAAATCATTGGAGCCGATTGAGAAACCGTCGAACATTTCAAGAAAGCTTTCAGCGAGTAGCGCGTTCGAGGGAATTTCGCACATCATAATTAAGCGCAAGCCATTCTCGCCGCGCTTCAGCCCATTATCGGCGAGCAGCTCAACGACGGCACGAGCCTCGGCGGGCGTACGCACGAAGGGCACCATCAACTCGACATTGGTCAGCCCCAGCACATCGCGTACCTTCTTCATTGCCTGACATTCGAGCTCAAAGCAGTCGCGAAAGCTCTGCGCCACATAGCGCGAGGCACCACGGAAACCGAGCATCGGATTCTCTTCTTCGGGTTCGTATTGTGCACCGCCAAGCAGCTTGCGATATTCGTTCGACTTGAAATCGGATAAGCGCACGATGACAGGCTTCGGATAGAACGACGCAGCAATCGTCGCGACGCCCTCGACGAGCTTCTCGATGAAGAAATCCTTGGGACTTGCGTAGCCGCGCGAGCGGCGGGTGATCTCCTCCTGCTGACGTGGTGGTGTCTGCGCGAGATTAAGAATCGCCTTCGGGTGGATCCCGATCATGTTGTTAATAACAAACTCGAGGCGCGCGAGACCGACGCCATCATTCGGAATCTGCGCGAACTCAAATGCCAGCTCCGGATTGCCGACGTTCATCATCACCTTGACCGACAGTGGTGGCAGGTTCCCCGTGTCCTGGCGTGTAATATCAAAATCGAGCTTGCCGCGATAGACGTAACCGGTGTCACCCTCAGCGCAACTGATGGTGACCTCATCGTTTTCCGTCAGGATACTGGTTGCGTTGCCACAACCGACAATGGCTGGAATACCCAGCTCACGCGCAATGATAGCGGCATGACAGGTACGCCCGCCACGGTTAGT
>CAZAOQ010000076.1:3207-13578 GCA_964486795.1 uncultured Rhodocyclaceae bacterium | reverse complement strand
TCTATCCGAGTGCCGATGGTCGCTGGGTGACGCTGACCATGCCCGACACCGACCGTTGGTGGCCGATGTTCTCCGAAGCCGTCGGCATCGCCACCGACGACCCGCGTTTCGACACACATGACAAGCGCACCGAGGGCAGCCGCCTCGAACTCATCGCCGAACTCGAAAAAGCCTTCCAGAAGAAGCCCGGCGCGCACTGGCGTCAGGTGTTCCAGGAAAAGCAGATGTCCGCCGACGTCATCGAACAGTTCGATTATCCGGCGAATGACAATCAAGTACTGGCCAACCGCTACATCATGGAACTCGATCACCCGAGTCACGGCAAGATCAAGAGTCTCGGCTTCCCGATCTTCATGAGTGAAAGTACCGCACGTCTCGACAGCCTGGCGCCGTGCACCGGCCAGCACACACGTGCCGTGCTGCGCGACCTGCTCGGTTATAGCGAAGACACGATCTACCAGCTCACCGCCGCTGGCGTGGTGGCATAACAAGTACAGCGGGAGAAATTCATGGCAAAAGCACTCGAAGGTCTGCGCGTCGTCGACCTCACTGTCTGGTTCCAGGGGCCCGTCGCGGCCCAGTATCTCGCCGACTTCGGCGCCGAAGTCATCAAGGTCGAACGTCCGCAGGGCGGCGACCAGGGACGCGGCGTGCGCAGCATCAAGGCGCTGCCGGTCGGCGACTGGAACCAGTATTTCCTCGTCATCAACCGCAACAAGAAGAGCATCGCCATCGACTTGAAAAAGCCGAGCGGCCAGAAGATTCTCTATCGCATGATCGAGAAGGCCGACGTCTTTCTTTCCAATCTGGCCCCCGAGCAACTCGCCTCATGGAATTTGTCTTACGAGAAGCTGAAGGAAATCAACCCGAAGCTGATCTACGCCACCAATACCGGCTACGGCCGCTATGGTGGCGCGTCCAAGCCTTCCTTCGACATGACCGTGCAGGCGCTCACCGGCGTCATGGCGCGCCTTGGCGAACCGGGCCAGCCACCGATCTACATCGGCATGGGCTCCGGCGATGCCTATGGCGGCATCATGTCGGCGCTCGGCATCATGCTCGCCGTGTATCAGCGCAAGCGTACTGGCAAGGGCCAGTGTCTCGACGCCTCGCTGTATGGCGCGCAGCTCTATCTGGCCGCCCCCTATCTGCAAGCATTCCTTGCCGGTGATAAAGGGGCCGCGCTTCAGCACTCGCGCAAGCAGGTCGAGAATCCCTTGTGGAATCTCTACCCGACCAGCGAAAAATGGGTCTTTGTCTGCGAGCCCAATCATGACGTGCGTTTCGACGCATTCTGCCGCGCCATCAACGGTGCGGACATGCTCGCCGATGCGCGTTTCAAGACTGCCGAGCTGCGTCTGCAGCACAACGAGGCGCTGATCGAAGTGATCGAGGCGCACACGCAGAAATTCGATCACATCAGCTTGATGGCCGCACTCAAGGCTGCCGGTGTGGTGGCCCAGCCGATCAATAACCTCGCCGATGTCATCCGCGACGAACAGGCCTGGCAGAACAACTATTTCATGAAGGCCTATTGCGAGGAAGTGCAGCGCGAAGTCGATGTGCGCGGTCTGCCGGTCACCCTGTCGAAGACGCCGGGCGAGATCAACAGCCTTGGCCCGCAACTCGGCCAGGACACTGAGCTCGTCATGATGGACATGCTCGGTTACGAGTGGGAAGAGATCGAGGCGCTGAAGGCCGAAGGCGCGATTCCGTAAATCAAGAACCAAGGAAAAGGAAGAATTCATGAGCTGGACCAACTGGAGCACTGTCGCTGGCGAAGGCCTCGATAATTTCAAGGAAATTATTTACGAGAAGAAGCACCATCAGGTGCTTGGCGGCGGCGTCGCGCGCATCTCGCTGAACAAGCCGGACAAGATGAATACGCTGACGCTGGCGACCGTCGATGAAATGTTCCGCGCCTTCTACGACGCCAATCACGACCCGGCCATCGGCCTCATCGTCGTCGCTGGCAAAGGCAAGCATTTTGGTGCCGGCGGCGATGTGGATTGGGAGCGCTGGGGTCTGCGCGAAGCCTTCTACAATCGCTATCCGCACAACCGTCTGGTGCGCATGTCGCGCAAGCCGATCATCGCCCAGGTGCAGGGCTACTGCATTGCCGGCCATAACCACATGGCCTACTGCTGCGACTTCACCATCGCCGCCGACAATGCCGTGTTCGGCCAGGCTGGCCCGCGTGTTTCCTCGCCGGCCGACGGTTTCTTCGTGCCCTATCTGAGCAAGGTTATCGGCACCAAGAAGGCCCGCGAGATGTGGATGCTCTGCCGCAAGTACAAAGCGCCCGAGGCACTGGCCATGGGCCTCGTCAATACCGTCGTGCCGCTCGATCAGCTGGAAGCGGAAGTCGACCGCTGGGCCGAGGAAATGCTTGCCGTCAGCCCGGGTTGCCTCGAAGTGCTGAAGGCCGCTTTCGATCAGGAAATGGATGGCTACAAGGAATCCTGCATCACTTCGGCTGCCATGTACCCGGACTGGTTCGACATGCCCGAAGGCAAGGAAGGCGGTTCCGCCTTCGTCGAAAAGCGCAAGGCTGAGTTCTGGTCAATTCGCACGCGTGAAGCCGAAATGCGCGAGCAGTTGCTCAAGGAATACGAAGAACATCAGGCAGGGCGCAAGGCCGCCAAGTGATTCTTGCCCTCGCCTCCAGGGGCGGGGAATTTGATTAGAGGCTGGTTTAGCTCGTTCATTTAACTCGTTCACTTAGTCGCTACGCATCAACGCATCACAGGAGAAGCAATGCTCAAGGACAAAGCCTGTATCGTCGGCATCGGCGAAACGCCCTATTGCCGTAAACCGGGATCCGGCCTCTCGGAAATGGCGATCCAGCTCAAGGCTGCGGTCGCCGCCATCGAAGACGCCGGCCTGAAGGCCAGCCAGATCGACGGCATCCTGCCCTTCCCCAATCTCGGTAAGGCCGAAGCACTGGCGGCCAGCCTCGGCTGCGCCAATCTGCGTTTTGCTGCCACCATCCACATGGGCGGCGCAGCACCGGTTGCCAGCCTGCGCGCGGCGGCACTGGCAGTCGCCAGTGGTGCCGCTGATTACGTGCTGGTGCCAGCGGGCTGGAACGGTTTCTCCGGTGCGCGGGTGCGCGAGACCACGACGCAGGATCTGGATTCGATTCCGGGCGGTGCCATTGCCCGCGATTTCTACATGCCCTTCGGCCTGACCGCGCCGCCGCAGTGGTATGCGCTGATGGCGCGCCGCCACATGCACGAATACGGCACCACGCACGAGCAGCTCGGCGCCGTGGCGCTGGCGATGCGCAAGCACGCCAATCTGAATCCGGCTGCCGTGATGCACAGCAAGCCGCTGACCATGGCGGATTATCTGGCGTCGATGATGATCGCCGATCCTTACAAGCTGCTCGACTGCTGTCTGGAAACCGACGGCGCCGCTGCCTTCGTCGTCACCAGCGCCGAGCGCGCACGCGACCTCAAGCAGAAGCCGATCTACGTCATGGGAGCGGCTGCCAGCCAGCCGTATCCGGCCGACGAGATCACCAATCGCAAGGATTTGCACCAGGTCGGTTTGAGCATCGCCGCGCCGGAAGCTTTCCGCATGGCCGGCATCCAGCACAGCGATGTCGATTTCGCCGAGATCTACGACTGCTTCACCTTCGAGGTGATTCAGCAGATCGAGGAAGCCGGTTTCTGCAAGCGCGGCGAGGGCGGTGCCTTCGTCGAGAACGGCGGTATCGAACTCGGTGGCCGTCTGCCCGTCAACACGCATGGCGGCTTGCTGTCACATGCCCATTCGCTGGGTCTGGGTCACCTCGTCGAAGCCGTGCGTCAGCTGCGCGGCGAATGTGGCCCACGTCAGGTCAAGGACGCCGAAATCGGCGTGGTCACCGGCTGGGGCGATTTCGGCGATGGCAGCATCGCCATCCTGCGTCGTTAATCAAGGGGCTCCGAAATGACAGAAACAACGTATGACAAGCCGCTCCCCAAGATGGACGGCCTGAGCAAGGAATTTTACGACTGGTGCGCCAAGGGCGAACTGCGCTTCCAGCGCTGCAAGTGCTGCGGCGCGTGGCGTCATGTGCCGCGCGACATCTGCGCCGAATGCAGTTCCTTCGATTGGGAATGGGCGCTATCGAGCGGCCGTGGCACGGTCTTTACCTGGACGGTGGTGGCGCGTGCGCTGCACCCGGCTTTCGGCACCTCCACGCCCTATGCGCCGGTGGTGGTCGAACTCGAGGGCGGCGTGCGTCTGCTGACGCAGCTCACCGATGTCGCACCGGATGCGCTGAAGATCGGCATGCCGGTGCAGGTGGATTTCAAGTCCGTCACGCCCGAGGTCACGCTGCCGTATTTCCGCCGCGCCTGACCTTCATATTTCACAAAAGGAATGAACATGTCTCTGAATTTACCTTTAAATTTGCCCGCGACCTTCACCTACGAAAAGAAGGGCCGCATCGCCCTCATGACCATCAATCGCGCCGATGCGATGAACTCCTTCACGCGCGAAATGATCGTCGGCATGGATGCCGCGTTTGACGACTTCAACGCCGACCCCAATCTGTGGGTAGCCGTCATCACCGGTGCCGGCCCGAAGGCCTTCTGCACCGGCATGGACATCAAGGACGCGCTGCCAGCCATCGCCGCCGGCGACCAGATGGGCTATGACGATCCGGCCAAGCGCCCGTTCCAGCACATCTTCAAGCCGATCATCGCCGCTGTGAATGGCTTCTGCATCGCCGGTGGCTTGGAGTTCCTGCAAGGCATGGACATCCGTATCGCTTCTGAAAACGCCGTATTCGGCCTCGGCGAAGTGAAGTGGGGCGTGATTCCTGCCGGTGGTTCGCACATCCGCCTGCCGCAGCAGATCCCATGGGCCGTGGCGATGGAACTGCTGCTCACGGGTCGTACCATCGACGCCAAGCGCGCCTATGACGTCGGGTTGATCAACAAGATTGTGCCGCAAGATCAACTGATGACTGAAGCCATGGCCTGGGCCGAGAAGATTTGCGAAAATGGCCCGCTGGCCGTGCGTACCGCCAAGGAAATCGCCGTGCGCGCGCTCAACAACGAGCCGAAGTTCGTCCTCGAAAAAGCCATGGCACCGCGCGTCTTCAATTCCGCAGATGCCATAGAAGGCCCGCGCGCCTTCGCCGAAAAGCGCAAGCCGAATTTCACCGGACGTTAAGCCTATCGAACAGTAGTTCGAGTTAGCGAAGCGTAACCCGACAGCATTCCAACAATCACCGCGAAATGTCGGGTTACGCCCTGCGGGCTAAGCCGACCTACACAATCCGCAGACTCAATCGACGCAGGTCACAATCAACTTTTTAGGATGTAATTCTCATGAGCGAAAAACTCCCCACCCTCGCCATCCTCGGCGGCACCGGCGATCTCGGCACGGGCCTCGCACGCCGCTGGGCTGAAGCCGGCTATGAAGTGATTATTGGTTCACGCACCATCGACAAAGCCGAAGTGGCTGCCGCCGATCTGCGCAAAGTCATGGAAGAGCGTGGCATCAAGAACATCAATGTGCGTGCTGCCGATAACCTCGCCGCCGCTCAAGCTGCCGACATCATCGCGATGACCGTCCCCTTCAGCCATCAGGCCAGCACGCTCGAAGCGGTCAAGCCCGCGCTGCAGGGCAAGATCCTCATCGACGTCACCGTTCCGCTGGTGCCGCCAAAGGTGATGCGTGTGCAATTGCCGCCCGAAGGCTCGGCGGGTCAGATTGCCCAGGCGCTGCTCGGCGAAAACGTCAAGGTCGTTTCGGCCTTCCAGAACGTCGCAGCCCATCATTTGCAGGAAGGCAAGGGCCTCGATTGTGACGTGCTGGTGTGCGGCGACAACAAGGAAGCGCGCGGCGAAGTCGTCAAACTGGTCGAAGCCGCTGGCATGCGTGGTTTCCACGCCGGCAGCATCGCCAATGCGGCCGCCGTCGAAGCCATGACCTCGCTGCTGATCTTCATCAACAAACAATACAGCTGCCACTCGGGTATTCGTATTACTGGGCTGGAGTGACATGCAAGAGAGGGCCGCGTGGCGCGATGGGCTGTGATGTGTGTCTTGTAAGATCACCTGCCAGACGGTAATATCAACTCATGAATACTTTGACCATCAAGCTGCCGCCTCAACTCGACACCGAAGTCGTCGAAGCCAGCGCGCGCGAACATCTGACCAAGTCCGAATTCGTTCGTCGGGCGCTCGAGGCTTATCTGCACCAGTGCAAATCGGAAACAGCCGTCGTCTCGGCACTTGATCGGGCCGGTGATCTGGTGGGTTGCTTCGAGGGAGGGCCGAAGGATCTCGCTTCCAATCCCAAGCACATGGCGGGTTTCGGTCACGTCTGAGCATGCGCCTGATTCTTGACACGGGCCCTTGGGTCGCTCTGCATTGCCGCAGCGAGCGGCATCATGAATGGGCCAAGGCACAGTTCGCCAAGAGCACCGAACCGCTCCTGACCTGCGAGGCCGTCGTCGCTGAAACCTGTTTTTTGCTGGCCCGCGCCGGTTTCGATCCAGCCAAGGCATTGGCGCTGATCGAGCGCGGCGTGGTGCAGGTGGCCATGTCGCTCGCAGAAGAAATCTCGACCGTTCAAGCGCTGTTCCACCGCTATGACAACGTGCCCGCATCGCTGGCGGATGCTTGTTTAATTCGGCTGAGTGAACTCTATGATCCCTGTCGTGTTCTAACGCTCGACAGCGATTTCCATGTCTATCGACGCCATGGCCGAAAGGCTATCCCGGTGCTTGCGCCATGAATGACATTGTATTTCCCGGCCAGACCCGTTTTCCGGAGGCCGGCCAGTCGCTCGGCCGTGAGCAAGCGCTGGCCCTGGCGGATGCGACCGACACTGCGGCGCTGATGGCGCTCGCCGCGCCGCTGCGTGACCAGGGTTTCCGCGATGTGGTCACCTATTCGCGCAAGGTTTTCCTGCCACTCACCAAGCTGTGCCGCGATGTCTGCCATTACTGCACCTTCGCCAGCACGCCGCGTGAGGTTGGCAATGCCTACATGTCGCTCGATGAAGTGCTTGCCAGTGCGCGCGAGGCGGCGGCGCAGGGTTGCAAGGAAGCCTTGCTGACGCTCGGTGAGCGCCCCGAACTGCGTTATCAGGCGGCACGCGATGCGCTGGCAGCGATGGGTTTCAGCACGACGCTGGAATACGTCGCTCATGTCGCTGGCGAAATCTTTAAACAGACGGGGTTGTTGCCGCACGTCAATCCGGGTTGCATGGATGCCACCGAGCTGGCGATGCTGCGCAAGGTGTCGCCATCGATGGGGCTGATGCTCGAATCGGTCTCCGAGCGCCTGTGCCAGAAGGGTATGCCGCACTATGGCTCACCCGACAAGGTCCCGGCGCGGCGTCTCGAAACACTGCGCCTAGCGGGTGAAGCACGGATACCGTTCACCTCGGGCATCCTCATTGGCATCGGCGAGACGCGCCGCGAACGCATCGAGTCGTTGCTGGCCTTGCGTGATTTGCACGAACGCTACGGCCACATTCAGGAAATCATTGTCCAGAATTTCCGCGCCAAACCAGACACGCTGATGGCGCAGGCGCCTGAGCCTGATCTCGATGATCTGCTGTGGACCATCGCCGTGGCGCGCCTGATTTTCGGTGCCGCCATGAGCATCCAGGTGCCGCCGAACCTGAATCCGGGCGTGCTGCCGCAGCTTATCGGTGCCGGCATCAACGACTGGGGTGGTGTCTCGCCGCTGACGCCGGATTTCGTCAATCCCGAAGCGCCCTGGCCGCATCTCGAACAACTGGCGCAAGAGACGGCCACTACTGGCAAGTTTCTCCAGGAACGTCTGACCATCTATCCGGAATACGCGCTGGATGGCACGAACTGGGTCGATGAAAGTCTGCGCACGGCCATCCTGCAACGCATCGACGGCGAGGGATTGCCGCGCACCAATGACTGGGTGCCGGGACAGCACCAGCCGCTGCCGGAAGAGGATTTGCGCTGGTTGCGGAGCGAGGTGAGTGCGGATGCGATTTCCAGTGAACTGCGCACCATCGTTGCGCGCGCCGCCGCCGGCGAGGAACTTGGCGAAGCGGAAATCGTCCGCCTGTTTCAGGCGCGCGGCGCCGAGTTCGCCTACGTCTGCCATGCGGCAGACAGTTTGCGTCAGCAGGTCAATGGCGATGTCGTGACCTTTGTCGTCACGCGCAACATCAACTACACCAACGTCTGCTATTTCAAGTGCCAGTTCTGCGCCTTCTCGAAAGGCAAGTTCAGCGAGAACCTGCGCGGCCAGCCCTACGACCTCGACGAAACTGAGATCGCGCGGCGCTGCCGCGAAGCCTGGGCGCGTGGCGCCACTGAAGTCTGCATGCAGGGCGGCATTCATCCCGACTACACCGGGCAGACTTATCTCGACATCCTCGACATCGTGCGCGGCGTGGCTCCCGATATGCACATCCATGCCTATTCGCCGCTCGAGGTCTGGCAGGGTGCATTGACGCTGGAGATGCCGGTTGACGATTACCTGCGCCAGCTTAAGGCACGCGGCCTCGGGACGCTGCCGGGGACGGCGGCCGAAGTGCTCGACGACGAAGTGCGTGCTGTACTTTGCCCCGACAAGATCAACACGCGGCAGTGGATGCAGGTGATCGAGACAGCGCATGTGATCGGCCTGAAGACGACGGCGACCATCATGTTCGGGCACGTCGACCGCTACCGGCACTGGGCGCGTCATCTGCGTCGCGTGCGCGACCTCCAGGTCGGCACTCACGGCTTTACCGAGTTCGTGCCGCTGCCCTTCGTGCCGATGGAAGCACCGCTCTATCTCAAGGGCCGCGCGCGTATGGGGCCGACCTTCCGCGAAGTGCTGCTGATGCATGCCGTGGCGCGACTCGCGCTGCATGGCCAGATCGACAACATCCAGGCGTCATGGGTGAAGATGGGTGATGATGGTGTCACGGTTGCGCTCGATGTCGGCTGCAACGATGTGGGCGGCACGCTGATGAATGAAACCATCACCCGTTCGGCCGGTGCCACGCACGGCGAAGGCAAGACGCCGGAGGAACTCGAAGCTTTGATCCGCAAGGCCGGACGGCAGCCGCGCCAGCGCAGTACCGAGTACGGTGAAGTCAGCGCCGAGCGCCAGCAGGCCGGCCGTGCTGCGGCACCGCTCGAGCCGGTAGTGAACAATATGGATGCCGGGGCCGGCAAAGGGAATGACAAGAAGCGCCGTGTGCTGGTGCGCTTCGCCGTCGAGCAGGAGAAGTGATTACGTAATTCACGCGATCATTACCCACATGTCTGCCGATTCAACACAGGAACCCGCCATGAATACCTCCCGCTTCCCCAATGGTGTGACGCTGGTCATCGGTGGCAGCGGCGGCATGGGCGGCGTGATCTGTCAGGCTTTCGCCGCGCAAGGCAGCGACATCGCGCTGACCTATCGCAGCAAGCGCGCGCGGGCCGAGGTGGTGGCTGACGAGGTGCGGGCGCTCGGTCGCAGCGCCAGCATCCACTGTGTCGACATCGCTGATGAAGCCAGCGTCGCCGCCGCTGTCGCGGAAATTGCGGCAACGCAACGCATTCACACGGTGATTGTCGCCAGCGGTTCCGATATCACGCAGGAGCGCATCGCCGAGCTGACGCCGGCGGCGTGGCGGCAAGTGATCGAGTCTGACAGCAATGGCTTCTTCAATCTCGTTCATCACACGTTGCCACATTTTCGTGCAAACGGCGGCGGCAGCTATGTGCATCTGTCCACCTGCGGCATGCAGCGCTGGCCCGACGGCGATGCGCTCTCGGTTGCGCCCAAGGCTTGCAATGACGCGCTGCTGCGCGGCATCGCGCGCGAAGAAGGACGTCACGGCATCCGCGCCAATTCGATTGCTGTCGGCGTCATCGAAAGCGGCATCTTCCTGCGCCTGCGCGAGGAAGGTGCTTTCGACGAGCGCTGGCACAAGGCGGTGATGCGCAACCTTTGCCTCAAACGTTTCGGCCAGCCGCAGGAAGTCGCCGAAGCAGCCCTGTACCTCGCCACCGCTGCATACGTCACCGGGCAGACCATCGCTGTATCTGGCGGCTACGGCATCTGAAGCGAATCACCTGTTTTCACTCTTTTTACCAAGGATCATCATGAGCACGCTGCCTCCCTGCCCCAACTGCAAATCCGAATACACCTACGAGGACGGCGCGATGTATGTCTGTCCCGAATGCGCCCATGAATGGAGCAAGGACGCGGCAGCCGCAGGCGGCGAGGAGCAGCGTGTGATACGCGATGTGCATGGCACGGTGCTCAACGACGGCGACACGGTCACAGTCATCAAGGATCTCAAGGTCAAAGGTTCCTCGCTGGTCGTCAAGGTTGGCACCAAGGTCAAGGGCATCCGCCTCGTCGAGGGCGACCACGACATCGACTGCAA
>CAZAOQ010000076.1:0-3107 GCA_964486795.1 uncultured Rhodocyclaceae bacterium | reverse complement strand
TGGCGTGGCCCGCCTTGTCATGGCGGGCGCTGGCGCTCTCGCTGCTTGCCGTGCAGTTCGTTCTCGCCGCCTGGCCGAGCGGCGAGGATCTGCGCCATGTCCTCGCCGGACTGCTGGTACTGGTGCTGATCGCGCTGGCCATCATCGCTTTACGCTTTGGCTGGGGGATGCTGACCGGGCGTTTGTAGCGGCATCCTGGTTATGTGATCGGTGCTCAACCGCTGGTGATCTGTCGAATGTCGCATGCGCCAAGATCAAGTATCCATGCGCTTCTTCACAGGGTATGCGCCAAGATCAAGTATCCATGCGGGTTTCAGGCCCGTGCCTCATTTCAGTGTGCGGCTTCCCAGTTCGGCCCAACGCCGACTTCGGTGAGTAGCGGCACTTTGAGTTTGGCGACGTCATTCATCAGACGCGGCAGGTGTTCGCGTACCTGCGCTAGCTCGGCGTCTGGCACTTCGAGTACGAGTTCGTCATGCACTTGCAGGATGAGCCGGGTGGCGAGCTGGTGCGCGTCGAGCCAGCCCTGCACGGCGAGCATGGCCAGTTTGATGAGGTCGGCGGCGGTGCCTTGCATCGGGGCGTTGATGGCGGCGCGTTCGGCGCCCTGGCGGCGGCCAACCTGTGAGGAGCGAATCTCGGGCAGCCAGAGGCGACGGCCGAAGACGGTTTCGACGTAACCGTGCTCGCGTGCGCTCTGCCGCGTCTCTTCCATGTAGCGGGCGACGCCGGGGTAACGCGCGAAGTAGCGTTCCATATAGTTCGCCGCCGCGCCGCGTTCGATGCCGAGTTCGCGCGCCAGACCGAAGGCGGACATGCCGTAGATCAGGCCGAAGTTGATGACCTTGGCGGCACGGCGCTGGTCGGGGCCGACTTCGAGCGGCGTGATGCCGAAGATTTCGGCGGCGGTGGCGCGGTGCACGTCCTCGCCGCGTGCGAAGGCTTCGAGCAGGCGCGCATCGTCCGAGAGGTGGGCCATGATGCGCAGCTCGATTTGCGAGTAGTCGGCGGAAACGATGCTGTGGCCGGTCGGAGCGATGAAAGCCGTGCGGATGCGGCGACCTTCGCCGGTGCGCACGGGAATGTTCTGCAGATTGGGTTCGGAACTCGCGAGCCGGCCGGTGACGGCGGTGGCTTGCGAAAAACTGGTATGCACACGGCCTGTTGACGGATTCACCATGCGCGGCAGCTTGTCGGTGTAGGTGCTCTTGAGCTTGGCGAGGCTGCGATATTCGAGGATGAGCTTGGGCAGTGGGTAGTCGAGGGCGAGTTCACTCAACACTTCTTCATCGGTGCTCGGTACGCCGGCCGGCGTTTTCTTGAGGATCGGCAGGCCCTGCTGCACGAAAAGGATTTCCTGGATCTGCTTCGGCGAGTTGAGGTTGAACGGCTGGCCGGCCTGCGCGTGGGCCTGACCTTCAAGGTCGAGCAGGCTGCGCCCCAGTTCATCGCTCTGTTGGGCCATGGCGAAGACGTCGATCAGCATGCCCTGCCGCTCCATGCGATAGAGCACTTCGGCAACCGGGAGCTCGATGTCGCGGTAGAGGCGGGCCAGCTTTTCCTCGGCGGCAAGCTGCGGTGTCAGCGCCTGGTGCACGCGCAAGGTGATGTCGGCATCTTCGGCGGCATAGGTGGCGGCTTGCTCAAGGGCGACCTGAGAGAAGGAGATGCGCGAAGCGCCCTTGCCGGTGAGGTCGTCATAGGAAATGGTGGCGACGCCAAGATGGCGTGTGGCCAGCGCGCCGAGGTCATGCGGCTTGTCGCTTTCCAGAATGTAGGATTCGAGCAGCGTATCGTCCTGGATGCCGCGCAGTGCAATGCCGTGATTGGCGAAGACATGACGGTCGTACTTGAGATGCTGGCCGAGCTTGGCGTGCTGTGCCGACTCAAGCCAGGGCTTGAGTTTTTCCAGCGCTTCGGCGAGCGGTAGCTGTGTTGGCGCACCGGCGTAGTCGTGGCCGAGCGGCAGGTAGGCGGCATCGATATTGCCCGCGTGATCGGCGGCGACGACGGCGAAGGAGATGCCGACGAGACGGGCGACGAACGGTTCAAGTGCCGTGGTCTCGGTGTCGAGTGCGGTGAGTTCGGCGTGTCCGATTTTCTCCAGCCAGCGGTCGAGGTCGGGCCAGGTCAGCAGGGTTTCATAGCGGCTGCGGTCGAGCGCGGTGGTCGCTACGGCGACGGTGTTGCGGGTGGATGGGAAGGCTCTCGTCAAGGCGTCGCCGGCCGGCTTTGGGGTGCCAGGGCCAGCGCTGACTTCGCGCAGCCAGGTCTTGAATTCGAGGTGGGTGTAAAGCTCGGCGAGTCTTGCCCGGTCGACGGGCTGTGGGGTCAGGTCGGTGATTTTCTGCTCAAGTGGCAGGTCGCGAACGACGGTCAGCAACTTGCGGCCGAGTGGCAGGAAATCGAGTGCGCGGCGCAGGTTCTCGCCAACGGCACCGCTGATGCTGTCAGCATTGGCGATGATGTGGTCGAGCGTGCCGTATTGGGTCAGCCATTTCACGGCTGTTTTCGGGCCGACTTTGTCGACGCCCGGTACGCCATCAACGGCGTCGCCGGTCAGTGCCAGGTAGTCGACGATGCGTTCGGGTGGAATGCCGAATTTCTTCTCCACGCCGGCGCTGTCGAGCGTCTCGTTGCTCATCGTATTCACCAGCGTGACGTGATGATTGACGAGTTGTGCGAGATCTTTGTCGCCGGTCGAGATCAGGCAGTCGATGCCTTGTGCTGTGGCCTGGTCGGCAAGTGTGCCGATGACGTCGTCGGCCTCGACGCCGTCAACCATCAGCAGCGGCCAGCCACTGGCGCGGATGCAGTCGTGCAGTGGCGCGATCTGCTGTACCAGATCATCGGGCATCGGTGGCCGGTGCGCCTTGTACTGCGGATACCAGTCGTCGCGAAAGGTCTTGCCCTTGGCGTCGAAGATGACGGCGCGATAGATCGACGACTCGTCGACCTCCGGGTGCTGTGCCTTGTAGTCGGCGAGCAGGCGGCGTAGCATGTTGATGACGCCATACACCGCGCCAGTGGGCTCGCCGGACTTGTTGCGCAAGTCGGGCATGGCATGGAAGGCGCGATACAAATACGACGAACCGTCGACGAGTAAT
>CAZAOQ010000075.1:12831-13861 GCA_964486795.1 uncultured Rhodocyclaceae bacterium | reverse complement strand
AAAGCCGAAGTCAAAGCCAAGGCGAAGCCGAAGACAAAGCCTAAGGCTTGAGCATCGTCTTGCCGCCGCTGCGTATCGTTTTCGATACCAACGTCCTGCTGTCGCTCTGGGTCTTCGACAAGAGTCCCGGCGGCAGCACACTCGCGCCTTTGCGCGCGATGATCGAGTCAGGGGCGCTGCTCGCCTTGAGCCGCGCCGACTGTCTTGCCGAGTTCGAGCGTGTACTCGGCTACCCCGAGTTCAAGCTGGTGCCAGAGATGCAGCAGCGTATCTTCAGCGAATACCGTAGTGTGCTGACCATGCCGGCAGATGCGGGCGTGAATGTTGATGTGGTTGCGGTTGCGACGGATGTCCCCCTGCCGAAATGCAGCGACCGCGACGATCAGAAATTTCTCGAACTCGCACGCGACGCGACAGCGCAAATCCTCGTCACCCGTGACAAAGCATTGTTGAAGCTTGCGCGGCGCCGGCAGCTCGCGGGACTGTTTCGTATCCTCACGCCGGATCGCTTGCTGGAGGAATTGTTAAGTGAGCCAGCGGGTGAGTTATCCAGTGCGCTGCCCTGAAAGGCGCATGGATAATCGATCTCCGTGTATCCATGCGACAGATTTAGATGAGGCTTAGCTACGGTTCAGTTGCGACTTAGTTGCGACTCGGTTGCAACTCAGCTGCGGTAGTCGGCATTGATTTTCACGTAATCGTAGGAGAGATCGCAGGTCCATACTTTGGACTGTGCATTGCCGCGTGCGAGGTCGATGCGCACGACGATTTCGACCGGTGCCATTTCGCGCGCGCCGTCGGTCTCCTGGTAGCTCGCGGCGCGGCCGCCGTTTTCCGCGACCAGCGTTTGGCCGAGCCACAGCCTGACTTTGGTGACGTCGAGATCGCCGAGCGTGGTGTGTGCCTGCGCTGCATTGCCGATCGCGGCGAGGATGCGACCAAGGTTCGGGTCGGAGGCAAAGAAGGCCGTCTTGACCAGGGGTGAGTGCGCAATGGCGTAACCGACGGCCTTGCATTCATCATGGTCGTG
>CAZAOQ010000075.1:0-12821 GCA_964486795.1 uncultured Rhodocyclaceae bacterium | reverse complement strand
ACACGATGCCACAGTTGTTTTCCTCGAGCTGGATGGCGCCTTCGCCGTCGCTCACGATGGCTTGAGCCAGTTCGGCCGCCACGGCGGTGACGGCGTCGCGCAATGTGGCGTAGTCGGTGCTGGTCGCATCGACGATCTCGCTATTGCCGGCAGCACCGCTGGCGATGAAGATAAAGGAATCGTTGGTCGACGTATCGCCATCAATCGTGATGCAGTTGAAGGAGGCGTCGGCCGCGTGCTTCACCAGCTGCTCCAGCAAGTTTTGCGAGAGGGCGGCGTCGGTCGCCACATAGCCGAGCATGGTCGCCATGTTTGGCTTGATCATGCCGGCACCCTTGGAAATGCCAGTGATATTCACCGTGCGGCCACCGAGCGTGATCTGCCGCGACGCCGCCTTGGCGATTGTGTCGGTCGTCATGATCGCATGCGCCGCGTCGAACCAACCCTGGCTGTCACTGCGCAATGCGGCCTGGCACTTGGGCAGGCCAGCCACGATGCGCTCGACGGGCAGCAATTCCATGATCACGCCGGTCGAGAAGGGCAGCACCTGACGCGCTTCGATGCCGAGCAGCTTTGCCACCGATTCACAGCTGGCGTGTGCGGCGGCCAGTCCCGGCTCGCCCGTGCCGGCGTTGGCAATGCCGGTGTTGATGAGTAGCGCACGGATGTCGTGACCGGCGAGGTGCTGACGACAAACCTGGACCGGTGCTGCGCAGAAACGGTTTTGCGTGAACACGCCGGCCACACGGCTGCCGGGTGCGAGTTCAATCAGCGTCAGATCACGCCGGTTGAGCTTGCGAATGCCGGCTTCGGCAATGCCAAGGCGAACGCCGGCGACGGGCATGAGTTGGGAGACCGCAGGGGTGGCGTAATTGACGGGCATGAGGTGCTGCTCCTGAAAGGTGGGGTGTTATGTGGAAATAGTTTCCGTGTCGGTGCCATCGGTACCGAAGACATGACGCCAGAGTGCGCGCACGGCAGAAATTCGTTCGGTGTGTTCGGCGGAAGCGACGCGTGCTTTGGCGTTGTTGAGGCGTGCGCGGTGCTGCATGCGGCGGTAGTCGCGGTAGGCGTTGCGCACGGTTTCGGCGAGGTCGGCGGGGATCAAACCGAGTTGGCCAGCGATCTTCAATAGTGCGATGTTGCCGAGGTTGCCGGTGAGCTGCGGATGTTCATGCGAATAGCCGAGGACGAGGTACTGGACGATGAATTCGACGTCGATGAGACCACCGCGATCTTGCTTGAGATCGAACAGCGTTTCGGACTGACCGGCCGGCGTGGCATGCGCATCGAGCATGCGTTGGCGCATCGTCAGCACCTCGTGGCGGAGTTCATCGAGCTTGCGCTGCTTGCAGAGAATCTCGTTGCGGATGTTCTCGAAGGCCGCACCGATGGTCTTGTCGCCGGCCGAGAAGCGCGCCCGCGTGAGCGCCTGATGTTCCCAGATCCAGGCAGCTTCGAGCTGGTATTTGCGAAAGGCTTCGAGCGAGCTGACGAGCAGGCCCGAGTCACCGTTGGGGCGCAGGCGCAGATCAGTTTCAAAGAGCATGCCTGCTGCAGTCTGGCTCGATAGCCAGGTGTTGAGGCGTGTGGCGAGCCGCGTGTAGTTCTCCGGCGCGGCGGGATCGGGATCATCCATCAGGAAGATCAGGTCGAGGTCGGAGGCATAGCCCAGCTCTTTGCCGCCGAGCTTGCCGTAGCTGATGACCGCGAAGCGCGGTGTGTCGGCATGACGCTTGCCAACTTTGCGCCAGGCGAAATTGAGCGCGAGTTCGAGGATGGTATCGGCCAGCGCGGAAAGATGGTCGGCGAGTGCTTCTACCGTCAGGCGCTCGTTGATGTCCTGCACCAGCAGACGGAACACCTGGGTGTGATGTGCTTCGCGCAGGATGTCCATCTGTTGCTCGGTATCCGGTTCGGCAGCCTCCAGTGCCTGCTCAAGATGCGCGCTGAAGGCAGCCCAGTCAGGCGCCATGTCGAGGATGCGCGGATCGAGCAGTTCGTCGAGCAGGATGGGGTGGCTCTTCAGATATTCCGCGGCCCACAGTGAGGCGGCTTCGAGTCGCGCGAGCTTCTGCAGGGCTTGCGGATACTGGAGCAGCAGCGAGAGGTAGGCGGCACGCCGGCTGACCGCTTCGAGCAGGTCGAGAATGCGTGTCAGTGCCTCGTCGGGATGAGCAGTCTCTGCGCAGGCCTCGATCACCAGTGGTACCAGCGCGTCGAAGCGACTGCGCGTCGACTCGGGCATTTGCTGGTAGCGGTTGCCTGCATGGATTGCTGCAAGACGGCCCGCTGCCGCGACGCCGTCGCGATAGCCTTGCGCGGTGAGGCAGGTGGCGGCTTCGCTCTCACCATTCTCATGGCCGGCACCGATGCAGCCCAGCCAGACTTCATCCTTCTGGTCGCGATCCTTGTTGGGGTCGGCAAACACATCCTCGAAATGCTGCGATACCACGACGCGATGATCGTCGAGTTCGGCGAGCAGCGCGTCGTAGCTCGCGTAGCCCATGGCGCTGGCGATGAGCGCCTGATCGTCGGGCTTCCCGGGCAGGCTGTGGGTCTGTGCGTCGTCGAGATATTGCAGACGGTGTTCGAGGCGGCGCAGGAACTGGTAGGCGGCATTCAGTTCGGCCACCGTTTCCGGCGTGAGCTGACGCCGTTCGGCAAGCAGCGGCAGCACTTGCAGCGTCGGTTTGATCTGCAGAGGGCTGTCGCGGCCGCCGCGAATCAGCTGGAAGACCTGCGCGATGAACTCGATTTCGCGAATGCCACCCGGGCCGAGCTTGATGTTGTTGGCCATATCTTTGCGTGCGACTTCGCGGCGGATCTGCGCGTGCAGCTCACGCATCGCGTTGATGGTGCCGAAGTCGAGATACTTGCGAAAGACGAAGGGGCGGCGCAGCGCTTCGAGTTCGTTAAGCCAACCGGGCCAGTGTATCGACGCACCGATGGTCTCCGCATCGCGCGGCATTGGCCGCGCCTTGATCCACGCATAGCGCTCCCACTCGCGGCCCTGGGTGACGAAATAATCTTCCAGCATCTCGAAGCAGCAGACCAGTGGCCCCGAATCGCCGTTCGGCCGTAGCCGCATGTCGACGCGAAAGACCTGGCCGTCGCCGGTGATTTCGGCGATGGCTTTGATCAGGCCACGGCCGAGGCGAGTGAAGAAGTCGAAGTTGCCGATGCGCTTGCCGCTGCCGTCGGGCGTCAGGCCGTCGGTCTCGCCGTCCTCCGGGTAGACGAAGATCAGGTCGATGTCCGAGGAGACGTTCAGCTCGCGGCCACCGAGCTTGCCCATGCCGATGACGATGAGTTGCTGTTCTTCACCCTCGGCATCGCGCGGTGTGCCATAGCGGGCAACGAGCGCCTTGCTGAGCACGGCTTGCGCCGTCGCCACGGCGGTTTCGGCGATCAGCGTCATGCTCTCGGTGACTTCGCTGAGACTGGCCAGACCAGCGAGATCACGCGTGACGACACGCGCGTAGGCGCGCTGCTTGAGACGACGCAGGGCAGGCATCAGCGCCGCCTCGTCGAGCGTTGCAGGCAGAAAACCGCGCAGCGTCTCGGCGTCGAGCGCTTCGTGCAGATGGCTTGATACCTCCGCAGACAGGGCTGGCTGTGCCTCGAGCAGGCGCGTCAGCGCGCGGGACCAGGGAAGAAGGCTTTGCAAGGTGTCGGCAGGTGTCACGGCAGGCGTCGGAGAGGTGGTCATTCGGGTAAAATTGATGGTTTCGGAGTCGCTCCGATCAAGCTGCCATTTTAGTGGCTTTACGGGGGCGGCGCGCTGGTTCGGCTGTGCCGTTCGAGCTCTCCGGATTCCAGGCAATCACCGAAGACCATCGTCATCAAGTCCAAGAACCCTTCCTCGTCTGCAGAACGGAGTGCTGCGCCCTCGGGTTTGCGCCTGTTCGCACGGCTGAAGCGCCTGTTCTGGTGGGCGGCACTGACGGTCTACTTTCTCTTTGCGCTGCTGATCGTCACCCTGCGTTACGCGGTCCTGCCGCATATCGAGGATTATCGTAGCGACATCGAACGGGCACTCTCCGCCTCACTCAATCTGCCCGTTGCCATCGCCCGTATCGATGCACACTGGCAGGGCTTGCGGCCGACGCTGGCGCTGTCCGGCATGCAGATTCACAACCGCGAGGGCCAGCCGGCACTGACCTTCGATAACGTCGATGCCGAGCTGTCGTGGACCTCGCTGGCACATCTCGACCTGCGCCTGCATCGCCTTGAAATCCTCTCACCGACGCTGGACATTCGGCGCGACACTGCGGGCCGCATTTTCATTGCCGGTCTGCAGCTAAATACTCAGACACCAGACAACCAGACCGATTTTTCCGACTGGCTGCTGGCGCAGCGCAACATCATCATTCGCGATGCGCGCATCACCTGGACCGATGGCCAGCGCGGTGCACCACCGCTGGCCTTGGCGCATCTTAATTTTCATTTGGAGAATGCCGGCAGCCGGCATCGCTTTGGCTTCACAGCCGAGCCGCCGCGTGAAATCGCCGGACGCCTCGATATTCGCGGCGAATTCAGAGGCCGCGATCTCGGCCAGCCCGCTGCCTGGAAGGGTGAGGCCTATGCCGAGTTTGATTATGCGGATCTCGCGGTATGGCGGCAGTGGGTTGATTACCCGATCGAGCTGCCGCACGGTAGCGGCGCGATGCGGCTCTGGCTGAATTTTTCGCAGAAACAGCTCACCGGCATGACTGCAGATGTTGTTTTGCACGACGCGCAGATGCGCCTGGGTAAGGATCTGCCTTTTCTTGATGTGGCGACGCTGACCGGCCGTCTTGAGGGCCGGCGCACACCGTTCGGCTATCAGGTGAATGCGCAGCGGCTTGCCCTGCAAGCGCAGGACGGCATCGTGCTCGAGACGAGCGATTTCCAGCTTGAATGGAACGAGGCTGCGGGGCGCAACCCGGCAAATGGCAGTTTCAGCGCCAACACGCTCGACTTCGAGGTGTTGGCGCGGCTGGCCGCCTACCTGCCGTTTGACGCGACGATGCGCCAACAGCTTGTCGACTATGCGCCACGTGGCAAGCTCGTCGACCTGAAGATGGGCTGGACCGGCAAGGTTGATGGGCAGGGCGTAGTGAGCTCGGATAAATACAGCATCAGCGCGCGCTTCGAACGGCTCGGCGTGAACGCGCATGGTGCCTTGCCCGGTTTCGTCGGCTTGAGTGGTCGTCTTGCCGGTGACGAAAATGGTGGCGTATTCCGGCTTGCCAGCCAGGAGGCGGCGCTGGAATTGCCGGCCGTGTTCACTGAGTCACGTATCGCGCTAGGCGTCCTCAACGCACAGGCCAACTGGAAGGCGCGCAAGGATGGTATCGAGCTCAACTTAGAAAATGCGAACTTCGAAAACGCCGATGCGGCGGGCCACATCGCCGGTCAGTACGTTTATCCGCGTGGTGACAGCAGGACACCCGGCAACATCGACCTCACCGCGCGGCTCACGCGCGGCCGCGGCGATGTGGTGTGGCGCTACATCCCGCTCGCCGTCGGCCAGGATGTGCGCGACTGGTTGCGTACCTCCATCAGCGGAGGTGGCAGTAACGACACCACCTTGCGTCTCAAGGGCGATCTGCAGCATTTCCCCTTTGCTGACGGCTCCGGCATCTTTGAGGTCAAGGGTCGCATTCAGGACGCGACCTTGCGCTATGCGGCGGGCTGGCCACAGATCGACCACATCATGGGTTCGCTGGAATTCGTCGGCAACCGCATGCTCATCAAGGCCGACAGCGCGAACATCTTCGGTGTCACCCTCGGTGATGTCCGTGTTGAAATTCCGGATCTCAGCCTTGATGAGCCTCAGCTCGACATCATCGGCAAGGCGAGTGGCCCAACCGCCGATTTCTTGCGCTTCATCGAGGACAGCCCGGTCGGCGAAGATATCGGCCACTTCACCGAAGACATGACGGCGCAGGGCAGTGGCTTTCTCGACCTCAAATTGCTGCTGCCATTGCAACACATGGAGAACTCGAAGATCGAGGGCCGCTATCAGTTTGCCGGCAACAGGCTCAAGGTCGACGCTGACTTGCCGCCGCTCGGTGATGTCTATGGCCGCCTGCAATTCACCGGTGATGCACTCAAGGCCGAGCGCGTGCGGGCAACGTTGCTGGGGATGCCGCTGACATTCGATCTGAAGACGGCAGGCAATGGCGCGGTGTCGGTAAATGCCGATGGTCAGCTCAATATCGCCGAACTACGCAAGCAGATGAATCACCCGCTGCTCGACCAGCTTTCCGGCAGCAGCGCGTGGCGCGGTACTGTGCTGGCGCGCAAGAAGAGTGCCGAAGTGGTCTTCGAGTCGAAATTACTGGGCATTTCGTCGAGCCTGCCGGAGCCGTTCAACAAGAGCGCCAGCGAGGCGCTGCCGCTACGCTTCGAGCGCAAGCTGCTGGTCAAACCATCCGTACCGCTGCCGCGCGGCAGCAGCGCGGCCAGCCGGGTTGCTGCGGCGGCGCCACGCGACCAGATTGGGCTCACGCTGGGCAGCGCCTTTGCCGCGCGTTTGATTCGCCGCTACGACGGTGAGCAGGCCGACAAAGTCGTTCTGGAGCGCGGTGCCATCGCTCTCGGTGAGCCGTTGGCCTTGCCTGACAAGGGCGTGCTACTGGCCGTCACCATGAAGAAGATCGACATCGATCTGTGGCGTAGTCTGCTCACCCAGATCAGCGCCGATAAAGGGAATGCGGCCAAGGACGGCAACGCGGGCGAAGCAGCCGCGCTGCCGTTGACGACCATCACCCTGAAGACGCCAGAACTCACAGCCTTTGGCTACAAGCTCAACGACCTCGATGCGCACGCGGCCCTCAGTCGTGAGGGCGGCTGGCGCGCTGATCTGAAGAGCCGCGACGTCATCGGCGAATTGTTCTGGAAGGGACAGGGTAGCGGCCGGCTTGGCGCGCGGTTCAAGCAGCTCACCATCAATCAGGCGACGCCGACGGCTGACGGTGAGTCGTCGGTGCCAGCCGATGCAGCGAATTCTGAACCACCGATCAAGCCCGAGGATCTGCCCGGTCTTGATATCGAGGTCGAGCAGTTCACGCTGCGCGGCAAGGCACTCGGCAAGCTCAAGATCGCCGCCGACAACCGTGAGGGCGCATGGGAAGCGCGTCTCGACATCGACAATGACGATGGCGAACTGACCGGTTCGGGTCGCTGGCGGCCTCACACCACACAGGCTGACACGCAGCTCAAGTTCACGTTGACGGCAAAGAGCATCGAGAAGTTGCTAGGGCGGCTGGGTTACGTCGACGCGGTGAAGCGCGGCAAGGCGACGCTGGAGGGCAACGTTTCATGGAACGGCGCGCCCTTCGCGATCGACTACCCGACGCTGAGTGGCGCGCTCAAGGTCGACGCCGAGAATGGTCAGTTCAACAAGCTCGAGCCGGGCGTCGGCCGGCTGCTGGGCATCCTCAGTTTGCAATCATTGCCGCGTCGCATTACGCTCGACTTCCGCGATGTGTTCAGCCAGGGCTTCGCCTTCGACAACATCAGCGGCCAGCTCACCATGCACAACGGCATCATCGAAACCAATGACTTGAAGATCCGTGGCCCGGCGGCCAAGGTGCTGATGACCGGTAGTGCCAATGTGCCGCTGGAAACGCAGAATCTCAAGGTGCGCGTACAACCGGCTATTGGCGAGTCAATTGCTGTCGGCGCCATGCTCGCCTACCCGGCGGCGGGTGCCATCGCCTGGCTGGCGCAGAAGGTCTTGAGCGACCCGCTCGATCAGGCTTTCGCCTTTGAATATGCAGTGACCGGCAGCTGGGCCGATCCCAAGGTGGAAAAGCTGGGCGGCCCGCAGCCGCAGCCGCCGGCTGAAACGCCGGCCGGGAAGAAAAACTGAAGCCATGACACTGCTCGCCGCCATCCAGATGATTTCCGGACCCGACGTGGCCGCCAACCTCGTCGAGGCCGGCCGCCTGATCGCCGCCGCTGCGGCGCGCGGCGCGCGGCTGGTGGCGCTGCCGGAATATTTCCCGCTGATCGGTGCGAGCGACACCGAGCGCCTCGCCGCGTGCGAAGTGGATGTGGGCGATGTTCATGATGTCGGCCACGCACCGATCCAGCATTTCCTCGCTGAGACCGCGCGCCGTCATGGCATCTGGCTGATCGGTGGGTCGCTGCCGCTGACGGCGAATGCGCCGGACAAGCTGCGTAATGCCTGTCTGGTGTACGACCCGGACGGGCATCGCGTCGCACGTTACGACAAGATTCACCTGTTCGGCTTTCAGCGCGGAACGGAAAGTTACGACGAGCGTCTCACGATTGAGGCAGGCGAGACGCCTGTTGTTTTCGAAACGGCGAAGCTCGATGGCATTTGCCGCGTTGGCCTCGCAATTTGTTACGATCTACGTTTTCCCGAGTTGTTCCGCGCGATGGGCGAGCTTGATCTGCTGGTGGTGCCGGCGGCATTTACCGAAACCACCGGGCGCGCCCACTGGGAGTTGCTGTTGCGTGCGCGCGCTGTTGAGAACCAATGCTACGTGCTTGCCGCTGCGCAGGGTGGCGAGCATCCGACGGGCCGCATCACCCATGGCAACAGCATGCTCGTTGACCCCTGGGGCGACATTGTCGCCCGACTCGATAAAGGCCCGGGTGTGGTCTGCGGCGCATTCGACGCGGCCCGCCTGGCCGAGGTGCGCGCCAGCCTACCGGCATTGCGCCACCGTAAACTTTGATGATGAATGATGGATGAACTCATGACGACCGATACGCAACGCCACTTTCGCACCGCCGAGAAATGCCTGTTGGTGCCCTATAACCTGACGCCGATGCGTCTCGATGGCATCTTCGCGCAGATGTTCGCTCACCGCGTCGACTACGCCGATCTCTACTTCCAGTATTCGCGTTCGGAAGGCTGGAGTCTCGAAGAAGGGATCGTCAAGTCGGGTAGCTTCAATATCGAGCAGGGTGTCGGCGTGCGCGCCGTCAGCGGCGAGAAGACCGCCTTCGCCTACTCCGATGAGATCAGTCTGACGGCATTGCAGGATGCGGCGCAGGCGACGCGCGCCATCGCGGCGCAAGGTGGTCGGGGGATCGTCCCGCTGCTGCGTCACGGTTCGCGCTTGCCCGCGCTGACGGCACTCTATCCAGCGCAGGATCCGATCGCTGCACTCGCCGACACCGAGAAGGTGCGCCTGCTCGAACGTCTCGAAGGTTTTGCGCGCAGCGCCGATCCACGCGTCGTCGAAGTCATGGCCAGTCTTGCCGGTACCTGGGAAGTCATACTCGTGGCGCGCAGTGACGGCCACATGGTCGCCGACGTGCGGCCGCTGGTGCGTATGTCGCTGACCGTCATCATGATTGACCATGGGCGCCGCGAGATGGGCTCAGCCGGCGGCGGCGGGCGCTGCGATTACGCATATTTCAGCGACGCCGTACTGCAAGACTATGCGAAGAAAGCTGTTCATCAAGCCAGCGTCAATCTGGCCGCCAAACCGGCCCCCGCTGGTTCAATGACGGTGGTATTGGGCTCGGGCTGGCCCGGTATTCTGCTGCACGAGGCGATTGGTCACGGACTCGAAGCTGACTTCAATCGCAAGGGTAGCTCTGCCTTCTCCGGTCGCATTGGCGAACGTGTCGCGGCCAAGGGCGTGACCGTCGTCGATGACGGCACTATCGCCGACCGACGCGGCTCGCTGTCGGTCGATGACGAAGGCAACCCCAGCCAACGCACGGTACTGATTGACGACGGCATTCTGGCCGGCTATTTGCAGGATTCACTCAATGCACGCCTGACCGGTGCCGCCGTTACGGGCAATGGCCGCCGCGAATCCTTCGCCCACCTGCCGCTGCCGCGCATGACCAACACCTACATGCTGAACGGCAACAGGGATCCCGGGGAGATCATCGCCTCGGTGAAGAAAGGCTTGTACGCCGCAAATTTCGGGGGTGGCCAGGTCGACATCACTAGCGGCAAGTTCGTTTTCTCCGCCGCCGAGGCATACCTGATCGAGGACGGCAAGATCACCACGCCGGTCAAGGGCGCCACCCTGATCGGCAGCGGCCCCGATGTCCTCCGTCACGTCAGTATGATCGGTAACGACATGGCGCTCGATCCCGGCGTCGGCACCTGTGGCAAGGAGGGCCAGAGCGTGCCCGTCGGTGTCGGCCAGCCGACACTGAAGATCGACGGTCTGACGGTCGGCGGCAGTTCTATTTGAGGCATCGGCCGGAAAGGCAGTAAACATGCGCTTCTTCGAAGAGATGCCCTGGAGATCAAGCACTGGCGCGGATTTCCACGATGCGGCCAGTTCCAGGCAGCGCGTTTTTTGTGAGCAGTCATGAAGCCGCGCATGCTCGTCCTGCTGATTTTCGTTATCGGCCTGCTGCTCTTCCTGTATCAGAAGCGGCAGCGTCTCGAGTTCGATCAGCAGCGCCAGACCATTTCCATGGCGGGCTATCAGTTCTCATCACAACCGCAACAATCCGAGATCCCACGGCCCAGCTTCAGTTTTAAGGGCTATACGGTTCGCCCGCTTGCCGATTTCCTCATCCGTGCGCGGGTGCTCTCACGCGAGAATTATTCGGTTGATGCCGGATCGAAGCTCTCGCCAATGGATTTGGCGCTCGGCTGGCAGCGGATGGCCGACCCCGCAATTTACGGGGCGCTTCATATCACGCAGGGCAGCCGCTGGTATCGCTACTCCCTGCATGGGCAGCCACCCATCCCGCCGCAGGAAATCGTCGAGTCTTCTGCCAATATGCACTTGATCCCGGCCGATGAATCCGTCGCCAATGTGCTTGACCAGGCTGAACCCGGGCGCTTTGTGCGGATCAAGGGTAAGCTCGTCGAGGTGACGGGTGAAAAGGGCTGGCTTTGGCGCAGCTCTCTGTCTCGCACGGATTCCGGTGCCGGTTCGTGCGAGCTGATTTTCGTCGAGGCGGCGGTGGTCGAGTGAGTGTGGCCGGCTGATAAAACCACAAGGCGGCATTCCGGCGAAGACCGTGACATATAATAAAAAATATGCTGGAGGGAAGTCGCTGCTTGCGATTTAATCCTGCAAGTTTTCAGTCAAATCAGAGATGAGGAGCGAACATGAGCAAACCCGAAGAGCGTCGTGATTTCTGGCGCGTCCCGTTTCATTCACTGGCGCGGCTGACCTGTGCCAGCGGCATCATGCGTGAGGGGCATTTGCACGATATTTCGCTGAAAGGCGCCCTGCTTGAAATGGTGACCGACTGGCAGGGCAATCCGGGCGATCATTGCCGGCTGGAGCTCGATCTTTCCCCCGAGATCTCGATACGCATGCAGACGACGGTAAAGCATGTAGAGGGTCGCTGCATGGGTTTGCGCTGCGACGAAATCGACATTGACAGCATCACCGCTTTACGTCGGTTGGTGGAGCTGAATTCAGGCGACCCCGAACTGCTTGAGCGCGAGCTTTCGGCGCTGGTGGATTATTCCTGAGCGGTTTTTTTTCATACCGGTCGCTTGGGTGAATTACTGTTGGGTCTGAAGGGGTAATGATGTTATCTCTGTTTGATCTACTCATTAACTTCAGCTGTCCCCGGTGTGGAGTCTCATTGAGGTTCCGCCGCGTCGAGGAACTGCCAGGAAGTTTTGGCTCGCCGCTTGTGGGTCGCTTGTGGGTTGCTTATGGGGCGTCTATCGCCGCAGCCGACGGTGTAGTTTCAGCGGTTCAAGGCTTCGCCGCTTCCTTAGCGCCCACCGTATTGGCTGGATTGCCCTTTGCCGGGTAGCCAGCGCCATCGAGCAGGCGGTTCCAGGCGCCTTCCTCATAGCCTTTTTCGAGTCGCTTGCCGGCCATCAGCAGGGGCACGGTCGCTTCCTGGCTACCGCTGGCTTTCTTGAATTCGGCGAGATCCTCGGCTGTCTTGATGAGCTTTTCTTCGTAGGGCGCGCCGCGCTGGGCGAGGAAGTTGCGCGCCATTTTGCAGTTGTCGGTGCAGTTCTCGCTGGTGTAGAGCGTCAGCGGAAAATTCTTGGTGGCTTGCTGGGTTTCGTAGGAGAAGGCGCCGCCGGTGTCGACCACGTTGCCACCGCGGAGCTTCTGCACTTTCATGTCTTTGGCATCAACCGGGGGCGGTGGCTGATCGGAGTAATGCACGCGCCCATCTTTACCCACCCAGCGATAGGCGGTCTGCGCTCCGGCGTCCGGCATCAGCAGCATGGCCGCCAGTAGAGCCGCCAAGGCGGAAGCGCTGGCGGACTTGAGGCGGCGTGGGTTAAATGGTTTCTGCATCGCGATGACTCCTCAAAGAGTGTTACCCGGCGATCATGCCATTGTGCCGTAGCAGTGCGTCGACACCGGGCTCGCGGCCGCGGTAGGCGCGGAAGGAGTCGAGCGCCGGGCGTGAGCCGCCGACGGCAAGAATTTCGCGGCGGAATTTTTCGCCGACTGTCGCGTCGAGCACACTGCCGGAATGGACAGCGATTTCTTCGAAGGCCGCGTAGGCGTCGGCCGAGAGCACTTCGGCCCACTTGTAGCTGTAGTAGCCCGCTGAATAGCCACCGGCAAAGATATGCGCGAAGCTGTGCGGGAAGCGTTGCCATTCAGGCGGAATGACGACGGCGACTTCGCGACGCACTTCTTCGAGCAGGCCGAGCACCGTTTGGGTACCGGCCGGATCAAAGTTTTCGTGCAGCAGCAGGTCGAACAGGGCGAGCTCGATCTGGCGCAGGGTCATCATGCCGCTCTGGAAGTTCTTCGCGGCGAGCATCTTGTCGTAGAGTGCGCGTGGCATGGGCTCACCCGTGTCGACGTGGCTCGTCATGCCGGACAGCACTTCCCATTCCCAGCAGAAGTTTTCCATGAACTGGCTGGGCAGCTCGACGG
>CAZAOQ010000074.1:0-13864 GCA_964486795.1 uncultured Rhodocyclaceae bacterium | reverse complement strand
AGGATGCCACGGTCGTGCCGGTGATCCGCGATCCCAAAGTCGCCAACAGCGATGCCGAGGCGGTGTTCTACTTCCCTGGTTGCGGCTCGGAGCGCCTGTTCTCACAGGTCGGTCTGGCGACACAGGCGATGCTTTTCAACCTCGGCGTGCAGACCGTGCTGCCACCGGGCTATCTGTGTTGCGGCTATCCGCAAACCGCGAATGGTAACGAGGACAAGGGCCGCCAGATCACCACTGACAACCGCGTGCTGTTCCATCGTGTCGCCAATACGCTCAACTATCTCGACATCAAGACGGTGATCGTCTCCTGCGGCACCTGCATGGATCAGCTTCAGCAATATCAGTTCGACAAGATATTCCCCGGCTGCCGCATCCTCGACATCCATGAGTTCCTGCTGGAAAAAGGCGTGAAGCTCAATGGCTCGGATGGTGCCGATGGGCAGCCACACGGTACGCGGTATATGTACCACGACCCCTGCCACACGCCGATGAAGACGCACGCCCCGCTCAAGGTGGTGAATACGCTGATGGGCCAGTCGGTTGCCCTCAACGACCGTTGCTGTGGCGAGTCGGGTACGCTGGCGGTTTCCCGTCCTGACGTATCGACGCAGGTGCGTTTCCGCAAGCAGGAGGAGATGGAGAACGGTGCCGCAGCACTGCGCGCAGATGGCTTCACCGGCGATGTGAAAATTCTCACTGCCTGCCCGTCGTGTTTGCAGGGATTATCCCGTTTTGATGATGATGCCGGCACCCGTGCGGAATTCATCGTCGTCGAGATGGCGCGCAAGATTCTTGGCCCGGACTGGATGGTAGAGTACGTGGCTAATGCCAACCATGGCGGGATCGAGAGAATACTGCTGTAGCAGAATCTGGAACTCAGTCCGAACGGCCGTGAGCCACGCTAATGTGTCAAAGCACAGGAGTCCAGTAGCATGAGCGGTTGCGAGCTGTGTGATTCGATGGGCGGCGAGCTCGTCTGGGAGGACGAGCAATGCCGCGTGGTGTACGTCGGCGGGGCCGAGGGTGCTGAGTATCCCGGCTTCTGCCGCGTCGTCTGGCGCGGCCACGTGCGCGAGATGACGGACCTGCCGGCTGTCGAACGCCGCCATTTGATGAATGTCGTTTTCGCCACGGAAGTCGCCGTGCGTGCGCTCTGCCGGCCCGACAAGATCAACCTCGCCAGCCTTGGCAATGTCACACCGCATTTGCACTGGCACGTCATTCCACGCTGGACCGACGACTGCAATTTTCCCGCGCCGATCTGGACCGCAGCGCAGCGCGCATCGTCGCCGCCCGGCCGCCACCCGAGTGTCCCGATCCAGTCCTTGCATGAACGTATCAACACGGCACTGGCTGAAAGCCAGGGCGGGAGCGCCTGATGAAAAATGACGAAGTGAACACCCTCTCTTCCGAGCTGCGAGTCGAACTCACCGCGCTGACTAATCTCGAACTACCCGCGCTGACCAGTGAGCAGACGCCACAATTCACCACATTGCTTGCTTGCAAAGAGTGGCTCGCCGGCATTGCCATCACCAACGCCTCGCAAGCGCAGGCCCAGCTGCTGCGCCAGCTTGAGTTGCTGAATCGCTTTGCGTTGCCCGTCGAGGAACGCCTGCCAATCATCGAGCATCTGCGCAGCCCGATCTATTTTGTGCATGGAGAATGCGCCAAGCGCTTCGCCCTGCTGCGCACTGCCTTGCCGCTCGGGGCAACCGAGCAGGCCGCTTTCGATGCCAGCCAGGCGCTCTGGCGGGCGCTGGAAACCGGCTATTTGCAAACGCTGCAAGCCTTGCTTGAAAAATCGGCGAATACCCACATGCCGCTCGATGTCGAGGACCGCAACGAGGCCGCGCTCGTCGCGACACGTGCGCTGACCACGGCGCTTGCGATCTATCTTGATCATTGCAGTGTCGGCTTGATTCCCGGCCCCGATTTTTGGCGCCGCTTGCATCGCATCCACTTCGTTGTTGAACACCTCGAAGCGGCGCAGCTCGCGGTTGCAGACAAGCTCGCCCACGCGACTGCCGTGACGCCGACCGCCACCTATGTTGAGGCACTGCTGCTTGCCGCGGCGCGGCCTCACGAACTCTCCCCGAAGCAGCTCGGTGACGTGGCCTATTGGGCGCACCGCTGGGCGACCAAGGTGCCGCTGCTGCGTTTCCCGCCCGAAGACCTGCGCACGCCACCGCTGTGCATTGATCTGGCCGGCACCGCCGCCGCTGAATACTCGACACCACGCAGCGCCGCCACACTGCGCTGGCTCGATCTGTCTGAACTACGCAAGACGATCCGGCAGCGCATCGTCAAGCTCGGCGAAGGTGTTTCGCCACAGGAGTTGAAGCTCGGCAAGGGCTGTGTGCAACCGGCCTGTGAGCTTCTATTGCGCCAGGTCTATCGCGACTGGTGCAAAGGTGGCACTGCATCATCCAGCGGCGCCGGTAAGGCGTATGAGCTCGTCACGAGCATCGAGGGGATTCACTACTACCTCAGTGGTTCGGTGTTCCGTCCGCCGGAACAGTCGATTTACCTCAACAAGCGTGCTCACGAGGAAATCGCCACGTTCGGCCATATCGCCACCCGCTTCGAGGAAGACAAGACACAGCAGGCGAGCTACGTCGTCGAGGACTGGCAGTCGCTCGCCGAAAGCATCGCCGATATACGCCTGCAGCGATCACTGGGCCAGCCCGGTGGCGCGTTGACTATCGAGCAACTCGTCGGCGTGCGCCACAAAGGTGATACTGGCTTCCAGCTTGCCAGGTTTACTTGGGTGGCACTCGACTTGGGTACGGCAAGTTTGTGCGCTGGCATCCGTCTGCTACCCGGCTCACCGGAGGCCGTGACCGTCATCAATCCCGGCAGTGGCACCGTAAAGACCCAGCACTGCCGTGGCTTCTGTCTGCCCAGCCTGGCAAGCCTGAACCAGGTCGCCACGGTGCTGATTCCCGTTGGCTGGTTCCGTAACGATCACGTCATCGAGATCAAGGCCGAGTTCACGCAACGAGTGCGACTGACGAAGTTGATAGAGCGTGGTGCGAGCTTCGATCGCTGTGCCTATGAGGTATTGTGATCCCGTATCACTTCGCAAACGTCCGGCCGAGCGATGGAGCCGCTGACGCATTCAGTCTGGATAGTAACCGCCTGGTTTTGCTATAGTGCCCACCCGGAAATACAGAAAGTGCTTCATTGGCTTTCCCCACGCTCCGCACGCTTCCTGCGCCCACATTCTTTCATCACGAGGTCATCCATGCCCTGCCAACACAAGAAGAAATTACTCGCCACCCTGCTGGTCTCTACCGTAGCAGCACTGTCGGCGATGAGCGCCCATGCGCAGACGGCTTGTGCAACGCCAAATACCTCGAACTACGGGCTCTCCGTCAGTGTGGCGGGTGGTAGTTGTAGCGCAGTTTCGACCGATACTGTCGAACAGTTTCTCGACAAGCTGTCGAACACAGGTCTTCGCTCCGTGGACCTCTCATATAACGGTACGCAGCCAGCGACCATCGGCGCCAACTTCAATTCGCTGGGCATGACGATTTCTTACCCCAATACCGGCTTTACGGGAACGGGGGCCGCTTTGACACTGTCGATTCCGGGCCTGGGTGTGAGCCAGCAGTTCCTCGGTGCCGACCGCGATGCCAGCAAGGAGTTGATGGCCGATTACCTGAAGAAGACGAATATCATCGGTCGGATCATGAAGTACCAGGCGGCCAATTCGCCGACCAGCCCGATTACCGGTGCCGGCGGTCTGATGCCCTCCATGGTGGCGGGTGACTTCAACCAGAACTTTACCGACATGGCGACCAACATCGCCGGTCCCGCCAGCCAGGCGAGTGCCGCGTCGCAGAATAATGTCACGCCCAACCTGATCGGTGTCGCCCTTTCCTATAGTTCACTGACGGCACTCGGCCGCGATACCACGGCTATCTCAATGCCGTTTTCTTACACGATCCGCAACAATCTCGATCCGCGTCGTCAGCTGGTGCTCAGTCTGCCGATCACCCAAGTCGACACCGCTGGCGCAAAGTCCTACCAGACCGGCTTAGGTGCGGCTTACCGCCTGCCGATGAATGACAGCTGGACATTGACACCTTCTGGTCGGGTTTCGGTGGTTGGCTCGAAAGATCTGGCGACCGTGGCGGGTCTCTACTCGTTGTCGCTGACCAGTACCTACATCTGGGCCTTGCCGGATTTCGATGTGGCAATGGGTAACATGATTTCCTACAACCAGACCATGAAGTTCAAGTCGGGTGACTACTCATTTGATCCGGATATTCAGTCCACCGTGTTGCGTAACGGTGTGATGCTTTCCCAGCCAGTCAGTGTTGGCGGCAAGAAAATGTCGGTCGAATATTCTTTTATTGATACCCGATATACCGGCAGCGATTTTTATGTGGATAACACGCAGGAAATTGGTATCACCCTTGGCACTAACAAGCGTGCCTATTCTTCGCGCAGCTTCTTCCGTGCCGGCCTCAGCTATATTCACGGCAAGGACATGGACGGTTTCACGCTGAACGCCGGTTATTGGTTCTGATCGGTGCAGGCCGAGCCCGCCCCTTCGAGGGTTGCGGGCTCGGGCACTTATTTTCAAGGGGTGCGCATGCGCACCCCTTTTTTCGTAGGTGATCAAGATGCGCGCTCAGGTTCTTCGCTCCTTCGTCCCGTTGCTTGTCGCTGGTTTGGTTCTCATCGCGTCATCAGTGCCGGTGCTTGCCGACAGCGGCTCCAAACAGTTCGAATACGCGGCCAATGGGCGCTTTGACGAGCTCCAGCAGCTCATCGAAAGCGAGGAGGCCCAGCATCCGCTGAACACGCGTGACCGCCATGCACTGTGCTTCGCCTACTCGAAGACCAAACGCTACAACAAGTTGCTGCCCTGTCTCGACAAGCTTGCGGAAAATGTCCGCAAAGGTGATCTGCGCACCCGCCTGTTCGGCCTCGATGACGCCACGCCCGCTATCCACATCATGCGTGCCGATGCACTTATTGAATTGGGTCAGTACCTGCCGGCCAAAGTCGAGGCGCAGAAGGCGCTCGACTGGCTGCGCAAAGAAGACAGCGAAGATCTCGACATGGTGATCCACAGCTTGGCGGCGCTGTCGCTGGCATCGACGCTCGGCGGCCAGCGAGCCGATGGTGAGCGCTATGCGCTTGAGCTAAGTCGAATCAATGCTTCGGCGTTCACCAATGCCGATTATGCGGGCGTCCGGGCGATGGCACTGGGTCGCGTATATATGGCGCTTGGTGAATATCAGCAGGCACTCGACGGAATCCGCAGCGACTCCACCTTTAAGCTCAAGACCTTCCTCGATAACCTCGTCAGCGGCGCCTTGTTTCGCGGCATGAGTAACTGGGCCTGGGCTGAGCTGCCGCGCGGCTTCATGATCAACAAGGCACTATTCGCAACTGGCCGGCATGCTGAAGCCAAGGCCGGTTTCGATGAGCTGCTGAAAATTCCCCAGGTCAAGGAAAACGGCGAGATTTACTGGCTGATCCTCAATGATCGTGCCCGCATCGCCGAACAGGAAGGTGACGCTGCGACTGCCATCGATCTCTTCAAGAGGGCCATCGAGATCATCGAATCGCAGCGTTCCACAATCAACACCGAAGCCAACAAGATCGGCTTTGTTGGTGACAAGCAGGCCGTCTATGGTCGCCTGGTTGCCGTGCTGTTCAAGGCCGGACGGTCGATGGATGCTTACGAGTACATCGAGCGCGCCAAGGCGCGCGCCTTGGTTGATCTGCTGGCCAATAAAGAAGAATTCGCAGTTCCACCACTGGCGCCAAAACAGGCAGCGACCTTGCTGGCCAGTTACCGCGCCGCCGACAATGAAGCGCTGGCACAGATGCCGCTGGACATGTCGCAAGCGACCCGATCCGGGCAGCGTAATCTGGTCGTCAAGAAGGGTGCAGAGCTCAACAGCGTTGCCCCCGAACTCGCCTCGCTGGTCTCTGTGACCTCAGTGCCCCTCAAGGAAATCCTGGCGCGCCTGTCACCCAATGAGGCGATCGTCGAATACTATTTTTATGGGAAAGACTTGTACGTCGTCACCCTGTCCGATGCGGGTGTGCGTGTGGCCAGGATCGACGCCCGTGGCCTTGAAGAGCGCATCCGCAGCTTTCGCGAACAGATCGAACGGCGCGAGGAGGGTGTCATCCTTCAGGCCCGCGCCCTGTATGACACTCTGCTGCGTCCGCTGGAAGGTGATATCGGCAAGCGTGACCTGCTGATTGTGCCGCACGGTGCGCTCCACTACCTGCCGTTTGCCGCGCTTCATGATGGCAAGGATTATCTGGTGCAGAGTCGTGCGCTGCGCTACCTGCCAAGTGCCAGTGTGCTCAAGTATCTGAAGCCGGTACGCACACGGGTGGCAAGCGCGGTGCTGGTCTTTGGTAACCCGGATCTCGGTGATCCCGCACTGGATTTGCCGAACGCAGAAACGGAAGCGCGCACCATCGCTGCGTTGCTGCCTGGCAGTGAACTGCTGGTGCGTGGCAAGGCCTCGGAAAGTGCCTTCAAGCAGTTCGCGCCGAGCTTCCATTACCTGCATATCGCTTCGCATGGCCAGTTCAACGCCGACAAGGCCCTCGATTCGCGCCTGTTGCTCAGCAAGGATGTTAGCCAGGATGGTTCACTGACCGTCGGCGAGCTCTACAACATCAATCTCGATGTGGATCTGATCACCCTGAGTGCCTGTGAAACAGGTCTTGGCAAAGTGCTCAATGGTGACGATCTCGTCGGTCTGACGCGCGGCTTTCTGTATGCGGGCAGCAGCAATGTGGTCGCCAGCCTGTGGCAGGTCGATGACCAGGCCACCGCCGATCTGATGGAAAGTTTCTACAGCAAGCTGAAGAGTGGCATGACCAAGAAACAGGCATTAAGGAAGGCACAGATGGATACACGCGCCCGGTTCCCCCATCCGTTCTTCTGGGCGGCTTTCTTCCTGACGGGCCAAGGGAACTGAAACAGGTCAGGGAATGCGCTAAACGGCCACTCGTGGCGCGGGGAAGCGTGCGGCGAAGGTGCTGCCCTGGCCGGACTGGCTGCTGATCTCCAGTGTCGCCTGATGGCGTCCCAGGATGTGTTTGACGATGGCGAGGCCGAGGCCGGTGCCGCCGGTTTCTGTCGACCGGCCGCGATCGACACGATAGAAGCGTTCCGTCAGCCGTAGCTGGTGCTGAGTGGCGATACCGATACCGCTATCCACGACGCTGAATACTCCGCCACCGTCAGCCGTTGCTTGCCATGACAGCCGGATCGTGCCGTGTTCCGGTGTGTAGCGCACCGCATTGCTGAGCAGGTTGGCGAAAGCGCTGCGCAGCTCCTTGCGGCTGCCGAGCAGACAACAGCCCGGTGCCGGTGCTGCGGCCACACCGATGTCATGCCGATTGTTCGATAGCGCACGCGCCTCACTGAGGATTTCGGCAAACAGTTCGTCCAGTGGCACACGGTCCTCGACGGCTGGCGGGATGCCGGTTTCTAGTGCCGAGAGCGTCAGCAGGTCATCGATCAGATGTTGCATGCGTTGCGCCTGCTGGCTGGCCAGTTCGAGATACTGCGTCGATTCTGCAGCGCTCAACTCGGGCAGGCTGTCGAGCAGCGTCTCGATGAAGCCGGCCACCACCGTCAGCGGTGTCTTGAGTTCGTGAGAGACGTTGGCAACAAAGTCGCGGCGCATGATTTCGAGTTTTTCGAGCTGGCTGATATCACGCGAAAGCAGCAGCTTCTGCGCGTCGCCATAGCGCACTGCCTGAAGTTCGAGTGTGCTTCCCGGCGTGCGCAGCGGGTGCAGGATCAGCGCTTCGGTGTATTGGCCAGCATCGATGTAGGCGATGAACTCCGGCTCGCGCACGAGGTTAGCGATCGGACTGCCGACATCGTGCGTCAGGCTCAGCCCCAAATGAGCCTCGGCACGTGGGTTGAGCCATTCGATCGTGTGGTGGGCATCGAGGATGACAACCCCCTCTGGCAGCGCCTGCGCAGCATGGCGAAAGCGTTCGAGCGCATCACTCAGTTGCCCGCGCTCTTCGGCGGTGCGCTTGGTGCGGCGATGCAGTGTGGCGAAGACACCCTCCCAGGCGCCGATGCCATCGGGTACGGTAGTGCCGGTCGGCTGCTCCAGCCAGGCCAGTAATTGCGACATCTGTCGCAAGTGGTGTATCCCGTAGAGCAGACCGGGCAGGCCAACCACCAGCAAAGCCCAGAACGGGCTCCATAGCAGCCAGGCAACCAGCGCCGCGACGCCGGTCAGTACAGCAACAATCAGTGCTTCGAACCAGAAAGGGCCCACGATAACGTGCTCCTACGCCGAACTCGCCGAGAGGCGATAGCCGCTGCCGCGCACGGTCTGGATCAGACTGTCGTAGCCACTCTCCTCGAGTGCGGCACGCAGGCGGCGGATGTGCACGTCGACCGTGCGTTCCTCGACGAAGACATGGTCACCCCAGACCTGGTCGAGTAACTGGGTGCGGCTATGCACGCGTTCGGCATGGGCCATCAGGAAGTGCAGCAGGCGGAACTCGGTCGGGCCGAGGCTGATGGATGCGTCGCCGGCAGTCACGCGATGGGCGATCGGATCGAGGCGCAGCGCGCCCGACAAGTCTTTTCCTGCGGCGATTTCGATGGCGCCTGTCGTCGCCTGCGGCAAGCGGCGTCGCAATACTGCGTTGATACGTGCCAGCAGCTCGCGTGGCGAGAAGGGCTTGGTGATGTAATCGTCGGCACCGACTTCGAGCCCAAGCACCATGTCGTGCTCCTCGCCGCGCGCCGTCAGCATGATGATCGGCAGTTGGCGCGTGCGTTCCCCGGCCCGTAGACGGCGTGCCAGATCGACGCCGCTCATGCCTGGCAGCATCCAGTCGAGCAGAACCAGGTCGGGCAGTTCGTGATTGATCTGGCGCAGCGCACTCTCGGCATCCAGCGCCGCCAACGTCGCATGACCGGCACGTTTGAGGCCGGCCGCAATCAACGCCTGGATCGCCGGTTCGTCTTCGACAATGAGAATGCTGGCAGACATAGAAATACCGACGTGGAGATAATCGATGAGGAGCGACGCCCGCAGTGTATTGCCGGCCGGTGACAGTTTGATGACAGCTCGCTGACCAAAAGGGTCGCTTAGGTGTCACTTAGGTGTCACTTAGGGATCACTTTGGCTGACCAGCGGACGGTTTCGCGCTATGATAGCCCGTTCCCCCGAAGCAGGCGCTTGTCGCCTCGCATAGCCCGCATCCCGATACTCAAAATGGCTGGTCTGGACAAACATACCTCGCATCCCACCGAGATCAAGCTGCTGCAGAAGTCGCGGCTGCTTGAAGTGAGCTTTGACGATGGCAAGCACTTCTCGCTGCCGTTCGAACTGCTGCGCGTTTACAGCCCATCCGCCGCTGTGCGCGGCCACGGTCGAGGCCAGGAAGTGCTGCAGACCGGCAAGCGCGATGTCGACATCGTTGACCTGCAGGCCGTTGGTAATTATGCCGTGAAGCCGGTCTTCTCCGACGGTCACGACACGGGCATCTACTCGTGGGACATCCTCTATCGCCTCGGCGACCAGCAGCAGGCGCTCTGGCAGGATTACCTCGAACGCCTCGAACAGGCCGGCGCCAGCCGCGATATCGATACCACTACCAGCACCAGTACGCCGCGCCACGGCGGCGGCTGCGGACACAAAAAATGAACAAGCCACAAACCCATTTCGGATTCAAGCAAGTCGCCGAGAACGAGAAGGCCGCCCACGTTGCCGAGGTTTTCTCCTCTGTCGCGCAAAAGTACGACGTCATGAATGACCTGATGTCGCTGGGTCTGCACCGGCTCTGGAAACATTTCACCATCCAGATTTCGGGCGTGCGCAAGGGCGAGCGGGTACTCGACGTTGCCGGCGGCACTGCTGACCTGGCACGCGCCTTCGCCAAGCGCGTCGGTGCCTTCGACCAGACGGGTGGCCAAGTCTGGCTGACCGACATCAACAACGCCATGCTGACCGTCGGCCGTGACCGTCTGCTCGACGATGGCATCATCATGCCGACCGCCCAGTGCGACGCCGAGAAGCTGCCTTTCCCCGACGATTACTTCGACTGTGTCACTGTCGCCTTTGGCTTGCGCAACATGACGCACAAGGATCGGGCACTCGCCGAAATGCGCCGCGTCCTAAAGCCAGGTGGCCGTCTGCTGGTGCTCGAATTCTCCAGGGTCTGGGAGCCACTGACGGCCGCTTACGATCTGTATTCCTTCAAGCTGCTGCCCTGGCTAGGCAAGAAAGTCGCCAACGACGCCGAAAGCTATCGCTACCTCGCTGAGTCGATCCGCATGCATCCAGATCAGGAAACATTGCAGAAGATCATGGAACAAGTGGGCCTGAAACGAGTCGAATTCTTCAACCTGACCGCAGGAGTGGTTGCCCTGCATCGGGGCTACAAGTTGTAGCCACGTTTTGCCTCAATGGAGACATCAATGAAGCGTAGTACTTTTCTACTTCCCTTGTTCATTTCGCTTAGCCTGACGCTTGCCACACACGACGCCGAGGCGCGTCGCTTTGGTGGTGGCATGTCCTCGGGCATGAAGCGTGGCAGCAGCATCACGCAGCGCAGTGCCACTCCGGTACCTGCACCGACACCAAATGCACCGGCGCAGAATCTGAATCAAGCGTCGCGTGCGGCACCTGCCGCAGCGCCCGCAGCGCAGTCCTCGGGTATGCGCCGCTGGCTCGGCCCGCTCGCCGGCCTCGCAGCTGGCATTGGCCTCGCCTCGCTGTTCTCGCACCTTGGCATGGGTGGGGGAGTGGGCTCACTGGTCATGATGCTGCTCGCCGGTGTCGCCATCTTTTTTGTTATCCGCCTGTTGATGCGGCGCAATGCCCCGCAGCCGCAGCCGCAGATGGCTGGTGCAGGCGCCGGAGGTGCGTATAACGCTGACGCCGCGCCACAGCGTTTTGAGCCGGTGACGCCACTGGCCGGTAGCAGCGCGGCGGCGCCGTCATCCGTAGCCACGGAGGTCGCGCATATTCCAGCCGGCTTCGACAGTGAAGGCTTCCTGCGTCAGGCCAAGCTGAACTTCATTCGCCTGCAGGCCGCAAACGATGCCGGCAATATGGACGACATCCGCGCCTTCACCGCACCGGAAATGTTTGCTGAAATCCAGATGCAATACCAGGAACGCGGCAAGGCGAAGCAGGAGACGGACGTGGTGCAGATCAATGCCGCCCTGCTCGATGTGAGCGACGAAGCCACTCAGCAAATCGCCAGCGTGCGCTTCTCCGGCCTGATTCGTGAAAGTGCCGATGCAACACCCGGGAACTTTGACGAAGTCTGGCACTTGGCACGTCCGAATGATGGCAGCAAAGGCTGGGTCATCGTCGGCATCGAGCAGACCAACTAGACACCACTTAGACACCACTAGGTATCACTAGGCAAAACCCGAATGCTCGACCACGCGGCGCTGTCGGCACTGAATCACCTGCTGGCTGGCGCCGCGTGGGCGCAGGCGCGCCTGCAGCCATTCGCCGGGCGGACACTACGCCTGACACTGCCGCCGCTACAACTTGATCTTGTGGTTGAAGTGGATGGTTTTCTTGCGGTGACATCCAGCGATACCTTCGATGTCACCATCGAGCTACCCGCAATGCCGCAACTCGCGCTACGCGGCGTCGACGCGGCCACCAAGGCGGCGCGCATTCAAGGCTCGGCGGATTTTGCCGACGCGCTGGGTTTTGTGCTGCGCAATTTACGCTGGGACTATGCGGAAGACCTGAGCAAGGTCGTTGGTGACATCGCAGCGCAACGCATCAGTGGGCAGGTGAGCCACCTGGTCGGCTGGCATCAGCAGGCCGCACGCAAATTGACGGAAAATCTTGCCGAGTACTTCACCGAGGAGCAGCCGGTGCTGGTCAAGTCCCGGGATGCACAGGATTTCGGCATGGCGGTGAAATGCTTGCGCGAGGATCTAGAAACGCTGGAGCACCGGCTCGTTCGCCTTGAAAATTGAGCACTTCTAGAAACCGTAGGTTGGGTTAGCGCAGCGCCACTCAAGGGATTTCCTTCGGTCATCATGGTCAAAGTGGCCCGGCACGAATGGCACTTACTTAGCCGTTTTTCCTGATTAGCAATGAGCGTCAGCAGGTATCTCAGATCGCACAACCCGTTCCCGTAATTCCCGCGAAAGCGGGAATCCAGGGCTAGCGGGCATCGCGGGTGTGGACTGGATGCCCACTTTCGCGGGAATAACAAGCGTCGGCTGACGATGGTTTTCAATCACGCTTAAGTAAGTGCCATTCGGGCCAGGCACAGATATTCGTCAGAATTTAATCCGAGCCTGGCCTCTTTGGTTCCTTTGGTTCGCGGCACGTTTGAGGGTGACTCGATATTCTCTTCATTTCGGCCAGTGTACTAAAGCATCCTTTCATTGCATCGACTTATATTAAAGATTACTTTAATATATAAGCGAACAATCAAAGAGCTCCTTAAATGAAACGTAGCACTGGCACCGAGGCAATTTCCACGACGTTGGGCGAATCGGTGCGGGCATTCGTGCCTCACCCGCTGCCACCGAGCAAACCTGCCTTATCAACTGCCGCCTACCTGGATCTCAACCGGCAGGCGGAGCTGGCGTTGGCACGCTTGGCCGGTGTCTCCGGCTTGGTGCCGTCTGTGGATTGGCTGCTATACAGCGCGCTCCGCAAGGAAGCCCTGCTAACGTCTCAAATTGAAGGCACCCAAGCCACGCTAACCGACTTGTTCGATGAAGAGGCAGGCTTCAAGGTCAGTAATACCGAAGATGTTGAAGAGGTGAGTAATTACCTTCGCGCCTTCCGTTGGGTTCAGACGCAATTACGCGACCCGCAGGGCTTGCCCATCAGCGTGCGTTTGTTGTGCGAGGCCCATCGACGCCTGTTGGACGGCGCGCGTGGCGCAGGCAAACAGCCGGGGAAACTGCGCCAATCCCAGAATTGGATTGGTGGAACACGGCCAGGCAACGCGGTTTTTGTACCGCCACCGCCCGAGTGCGTCGCTGAATTGCTGGCCACGCTGGAACGATTCATTCATGCGCCGGCCACGGATTTGCCGCCCTTGGTCAAGGTGGCACTGATCCACGCCCAGTTTGAAACCATCCACCCCTTCTTGGATGGCAACGGGCGCATCGGCCGACTATTGATCGCTGCGCTACTCGAACATTGGGGATTGCTGTCTGAACCGCTGATGTATCTCAGCGGCTACCTGAAGCAGCATCAGGCAGAGTATTACCGTCGACTCTCGAGCATCCGCACGGAGGGCGACTGGGAATCGTGGGTGTCATTCTTTCTGGAAGGCGTAGTGACTGCCGCTGCCGATGCAGAGAAAAACATCATCTCGGTAGCCAGCCTCATCGCTGCTGACCGCAGACGCCTGCTGCAGTCACCCAAGACAGGTCCCGCCAGCTATCGCCTATTCGAATTGCTGCCCATGATGCCCCGCTTCACGATAGAGCGGGTGCGCCAGCAGCTGGATACCAGCTTCCCCACCGCTACGGCAGCGGTGAAGGCGCTTGAAGACCTGGGCATCGTGGCGGAGATGACTGGACGGAAGAAGAGCCGCAACTATAGCTATCAGGCGTATGTGGAGCTATTGACGCGATGAGATGTTTGAATGTTAGACGTGACCATGCGGTTTTGTTATTTGGCGTGATCTTGCAAGAATCAACGGGGCCAGGCACGCAAGGGGCACAAAATTTAATCCGAGCCGGGTTCCTTTGGTCTAAGCGGGACAGACCACGGTTTATTTGCAGGGAAACCGTGGCCCGCCCCCTATGGTCTGTCTTCTGTTCTGTATTCCGTGTAATGTGAATCCGCTGCGATGCCGGATGCCGAAGCAACCCGTAGGTCGGGTTAGCGGCTTC
>CAZAOQ010000073.1:0-13977 GCA_964486795.1 uncultured Rhodocyclaceae bacterium | reverse complement strand
TGCGCCGGCGCGACGGTGATCGAGTCGCCGGTATGCACACCCATCGGATCGAGGTTCTCGATCGCGCAGACGATAATGCAATTGTCCTTGTGATCGCGCACCACCTCCATCTCGAATTCTTTCCAACCGAGCAGCGATTCCTCGATCAGCAGTTCACTGGTCGGTGAAGCTTCCAGGCCGCGTTTGCAGATTTCGACGAACTCTTCCTGGTTGTAAGCGATGCCACCACCACTGCCCCCCATGGTAAAGGACGGCCGGATGATGGCCGGATAGCCAATCATCGCCTGCACCTGGAAGGCCTCTTCCATCGAGTGGGCGACACCGGAATTTGCCGAACCAAGGCCGATGCGCGTCATCGCTTGCTTGAATTTCTCGCGGTCCTCGGCCATGTCGATGGCCTCGCGTGAGGCACCGATCATCTCGACACCGTACTTCTGCAGCACACCGTGGCGTGCCAAGTCGAGTGCGCAGTTCAACGCAGTTTGCCCGCCCATGGTCGGCAGCAGCGCGTCAGGACGCTCCTTGGCGATGATGTGCTCGACGACCTGCCAGGTAATCGGCTCGATGTAGGTCACATCGGCCATACCGGGATCGGTCATGATCGTCGCCGGGTTCGAGTTGACCAGAATGACCTTGTAACCCTCTTCGCGCAGCGCCTTGCAGGCCTGGGCACCGGAATAGTCGAACTCGCAGGCCTGACCAATGATGATAGGACCGGCGCCGATGATGAGGATGCTCTTAATATCTGTGCGTTTTGGCATTTTTTTGGCTGGGACTAGAGAACTAGGGACGGGGGGTAAAAGTGGGAGCCAGGGAACATATCCCTAGCCTCCGGTTCCCGGCCTCTGTTTCTCGAGCAGTCCAATGAAGCGATCGAACAAGTAGGCGACGTCGCCGGGGCCGGGACTAGCCTCCGGGTGGCCCTGAAAACTGAAAGCAGGCACGTCAGTACGCGCAAAACCCTGCAGGCTGCCGTCAAACAGCGAGACGCGGGTCACGCGCAAATTGGCCGGCAATGTCGTGACGTCGGCGGCAAAGCCATGGTTCTGGCTGGTGATCAACACCTGACCGCTGTCGACATCCTTGACCGGATGATTGGCACCATGGTGACCGAACTTCATCTTGACCGTCTTCGCCCCTGAGGCCAGCGCCAGTAACTGGTGACCAAGGCAAATACCAAAAATCGGAATGCCACGTGCGAGAAATTCCCGGATCGCTTCGATAGCGTAATCACAAGGCTCCGGATCACCAGGGCCGTTCGACAAAAAGATGCCATCAGGATTAAGCGCAAGGACTTCGGCAGCCGACGTCTGTGCCGGTACGACCGTGAGACGACAACCACGACTGGCGAGCATGCGCAGGATGTTGCGCTTGACACCGAAGTCGTAGGCGACGACATGGAAGCGCGGCTTATCTTGAACCACATAGCCCTTACCAAGCGCCCACTCACCTTCCACCCAAGCGTAAGGCTTGGTGGCGCTCACGACTTTCGCGAGATCCACACCGGCAAGCCCCGGAAATTCACGCGCCTTGTTGATCGCCGCAGCCTCATCCACCGCGCTAGCCATCAAACAGCCGGCCTGGGCACCCTTCTCGCGCAGGATGCGTGTCAGCTTGCGGGTGTCAATGTCGGCAATGGCAACGATATTCTGCGCACGCAGATAGCCGTCGAGCGTCTGCGCACTGCGCCAGTTCGACGCCAGCAACGGCAGGTCACGGATCACGAGGCCGGCAGCATAGACCTGATTGCTGACACCGCCTTCGCCATCCTCGATGTTGATGCCGACGTTACCGATATGCGGGTAGGTCAAGGTGACAATCTGGCCTGAGTAAGAGGGATCGGTAATGATCTCCTGATAACCCGTCATCGCCGTATTGAAAACGACCTCACCGACGCTGACACCCTGAGCGCCGATACTGCGCCCTCGAAATACCGTCCCGTCGGCTAATGCAAGTATGGCGGGCGGAAACTGGCTCACGATCGGGCTCCTGGGTATACGGCGGGTGACTTGGCGTTCTTGATGTGCAAAGCGGGACAAGCCTTGGCTTGCCCCGCTGATCAAACCTTGCAATTGTAGCGCAACAGGGCCTACTCAGGCAAGCGCAAGCGTCGATTTCGAGCGTTGAAGCGGGATCCAGGGCGCTCGCAAGCACTTTCCCCCGCTTGATGAGGCCAGGCTAAATTCAGCGCAATCCCAAGACATCCTGCATGTCGTACAAGCCGCACGCCTTGCCATGCATGAAGCGGGCGGCGCGTAACGAGCCGCTGGCGTAGGGCATGCGACTGGCCGATTTATGGGTAATCTCGATGCGCTCACCGGTACCGGCAAACAGCACAGTATGGTCGCCGACGATGTCGCCACCACGTACCGTGGCGAAGCCGATCTGTGTCGCAGGCCGCTCGCCGGTATGGCCCTCGCGACCGTACACGGCACATTCTGTGAGATCGCGGCCGAGTGCCGCTGCCACAACCTCGCCCATGCGCAGCGCAGTGCCAGAAGGGGCATCGACCTTGTGGCGATGATGCGCCTCAATGATCTCGATATCGTAACCTTCGTCGAGGATGCGCGCGGCAACTTCGAGCAGGCGGAATACGGCATTCACACCCACCGCCATGTTCGGCGCAAACACGACGGGAATGTCGCGTGCAGCCTCGTGGATGGCCTGCTTACCCTCGGGTGTAAAACCGGTCGTACCGATCACCATATGAACCCCTAGGCGACGACAGATCTCAAGATGGTGCAGCGTGCCTTCTGGACGCGTGAAATCAATCAGGCAGTCGGCCTGCGCCAGCGCTGCTTCGATATCGTCAGTGATCCGTACGCCACAGGGAGCACCGACAAATTCGCCGGCATCCTTGCCCAACCACGGGCTGTCCGGCTGCTCGATGGCGGCGGCGAGAACAGCATCCTCGGCACGGGAAACGGCTTCGATGAGAGTGCGGCCCATGCGACCGGAGGCGCCGGTGATTGCAATACGAATCTTGTTCATGTCTTCGGGGAAATCGCGATAAATTTAGATAGCCTTAGCCTTGCACGCGGATCGCAAGTTACAAGTACCGCGCGACGATGTTTTTGAAGGAGTGACCAGGAATCGGGATTATTTGCTACCGCCCGGTAACGTCATGCCGGACTCGACCTTCATGGTGCTTTTCGACATCGGCTCGATCTCGACAACGCCCTGCGTGATGGAAAGCTCCTTGCTCATCACGTCGCCAGTGATGCGCGCCAGCTTGCCATCGGAAAAATAGACGGTGATGCGACGCTGCTGTGCCTCACCATGGCCCGGCTGGAACCGATAGACATAATCCCAACGCTCGGCATGGAATGGGTCGGCAACGAGCGGCGTACCGAGGATGAAGCGCACCTGATCCATGCTCTGACCGGTCTTAAGCTGTGACACCATTTCCTGGGTGACATAATTACCCTGACGCACATCAATGCGATAAGGCGTCAGCAACGATGGTATCTCGGGCGTGCTGGAGCAGCCGGACACAGCAGACAGGGCAACGAGTATGGGCAAGACAAGAAAAGTAGAGCGCTTCATGAGGCAACCAGAGAAATTGAACGAGTACAGCGAACACCAACACCGCCGGGATACCCAGCGCAAGCTGAAAACTATATCATAAGCCGGTCACCACTTCCTTAGAACGCGATGAGCAACACCAAAGACCTCAAGAGCACGGGACTGAAGGCCACCACCCCTCGCCTCAAGATCCTCGACCTGTTCCGCAAGCACGATACTGACAAGAGCCGTCACATGACGGCGGAAGATGTCTATCGCCACCTGATTGCCGAGAATCTCGACATCGGCCTGGCCACCGTCTATCGCGTGCTGACCCAGTTCGAGCAGGTCGGGCTATTGCAGCGTCACTATTTCGAATCGGGCAAGGCCGTCTTCGAACTCAACGAAGGGCACCACCACGACCACCTCGTCTGTTTGCAATGCGGCAAGGTAGAGGAATTCCACGATGCCGAAATCGAGAAGCGACAGAACGACATCGCCCACGAGCGCGGTTTCGAAATCAATGCTCATGCGCTCTATCTATACGCCAACTGCCTGAAGACGGATTGCCCGAACCGCAAGCAGGACTAGCGCGCAAAGCCATCCTCCCCAGCCTTCCTCACAACCGTCGTCACCACATTGATCGTATCTTCATCACCAAGATAAGCGACTGGACTGGACCCGCCGAGTGCGGGTCTTTTTACATCCTCGAAGAAGCGCATGGATACTCGATCCTGGCGGCATGCCTCGGAGAGGCGCGCCAATGCTTGATCTCCAGCTTGCCCCCGACCGCTATCCGGCGCCGAGCATCTCCGCCGCATGGCGGCGCGTGGTTTCGGTGATTTTGACGCCTCCGAGCATGCGCGCGAGCTCGTCGATGCGCGCATTACGATCGAGCGGCGTGACGCGCGAGAAGGTCGCGCCGTCACATTCTTCCTTGGCGATATTCCATTGCTGGTCCGCGCAGGCCGCAACCTGCGGCAGATGCGTAACGCAAAGTACCTGGCGGCTGCGACCGAGGTCGTGGAGCATGCGACCGACGATTTCAGCGACACGGCCACCGATGCCGACGTCGACTTCATCGAAGATCAACGTCGGTGTCTGTCCTGCCTGGCTGGCGATAACCTGAATGGACAGGCCGATACGTGACAGTTCGCCACCCGACGCCACCTTGGCGAGCGGCCGTGGTGGCTGGCCGGCGTTGGCCGTGACGAGGAATTCAACACTCTCCAGACCGTACGCCGCCCCTTCGGCGAGTGGCGTCAATGCGATCTCGAAACGCCCGCCGGCCATGGCGAGTTGCTGCATTGCCTCGGTCACCTGGCGGCCAAGTTCGACGGCGGTCTTAGCGCGTCCCTTGCTCAATTTCTTCGCTGCGGCAAGATAATCCTTCTCCGCAGCGGCAGCCTTCTCGACGAGTGCAGCCACATCGACGAGCAGACTCAGTTCTTCGAGCCGCCGCTGCTGCGTTGCCAACAGCTCAGGCAGATCTTCAACGGCGACACGATGCTTGCGTGCCTGCGTCATGACACTGGCAATGCGATTTTCGAGTTCGGCGAGTCGCTGCGGATCGAGATCGAGCTTGCGCTGGTAATGACGCAGCGCATGCGCACCCTCCTGCAACTGGATCTGTGCATTACCGAGTAGTTCGACCGTCTCAGCCAGATCGGCGTCATACTCAGCCAGCCCGCGCAGGCGCGCGAGCAGATGGTCGAGCTGCGGGGTGATGGCATTGTCATCGTCTTCGAGCTGCGTAAGCGAGGCCTCGGAGCCCTCGATCAGCGTCGCGGCATGCGACAGGCGACGATGCTCCTGATTATCCTCCTGCCATTGCGCCGGATCGAAGGCGAGCACCTGCAATTCCTTGACCTGCCATTCGATCGCCTCGCGCTCGCGCAGCGTAGCAGCGGCATCGCGCTCGGCACGGGTACAAGCCTCGCGTAACTTGTGCCAGGCGCGATATTTCTCGGCCAGCTCACGCGCCGCAGCAGTCAGACCCGCATGCGCATCAAGAAGCTCGCGCTGTGCCTCGCTCCGTAAAAGGGAATGATGGGCATGCTGGCCATGAATGTCACAAAGAAATTCCGCAGCCTCGCGCAACTGACCGAGCGTTGCCGGCGCACCGTTGACGTAAGCGCGCGAACGGCCACCGCTGTCAATGACGCGACGCAAGAGACATTCACCACCCGCCTCGAAATCGTTGTCCTTGAGCCAGCCAAAGAGCAGGCTATCCTCGGACAGTTCAAACTCGGCGGAAACCTCGGCGCGCTCCGCACCTGTGCGCACCACGCCGGCCTCGGCGCGTTCACCGAGTGCCAGCGAAAGCGCATCAATGAGGATGGACTTGCCGGCACCGGTCTCGCCGGTTAGCGCAGAAAAACCGGCCTCGAATTCGAGCTCGAGCCGATCGACGATGACGAAATCACGGATGAAAAGGCGACGCAGCATGACGAAAAATGCGGAGGCAGGTCAGTGACGGGGGATCTCGCTCCAGTGCAGCTTTTCGCGCAGCATAGCGAAATAACTGTAGCCGGGCGGATGCATCAGGGTAATGGCATGGCGCGAACGCTCGACGCGTAGCAGGTCACCGGCGCGCGCATCAAAGTATTCCTGGCCGTCGAAATGGATGCGCGCATCGTACTGCGCAAGCAGCAGAATTTCGATTTGGCTTTCATCACTAATAGTGATCGGCCGGTTGGCCAACGCATGCGGGCACAAAGGTACGAGCGCGACACCATGCACCGACGGATGCAGGATCGGGCCATTGGCGGACAACGCATAGGCCGTCGAACCGGTCGGTGTGGCGATGATCATGCCGTCGGCGCGCAGCACGTAGATAAACTCGCCATCGACACGCACCTCAACTTCGATCATGCGGCCAGTGTCACCCTTGTTGATGACGACGTCGTTAAGTGCGACAGTGCCAAACACCGGCTCGCCATCGCGTAGCACTTGAGCGTCGAGCAGGGAGCGTTGCTCCGGTGAAAACTCGCCAGCCAGGAGGCCCGCGATGCCTTCGAGCATGGCGTGGCCGGCGATATCGGTCATGAAGCCGAGCCGACCCTGGTTCACGCCCGCCAGCGGTACATCGTATTCAGCCAGACGCCGCGCGGCGTTCAGCATGGTGCCATCACCACCGACGACGATTGCAAGATCGGCACGATCACCGATCTGCGCGAAGGAAACGACCTGGCAATCATGGCAACCGACCGATGCCGCCGTGCTCTCCTCGATCAACACCTCACGCTTTTGTTCCAGCAAAAAAGTGGCCAGATCGTGCAGTGAGCCGGCAATTTCGGGACTCTGGTATTTGCCGATCAAGGCGATGGTAGAAAATTTGTGAGCCATCTCAAGATTAGACCACAAAGAGGCTCGAGCTTCATCTGGCGTAGCGCACCAGTACTGCCTTCGCACGAGCGTATCCAGAACGCTGACTACCAACTTTATGGTATAGTAATCAATGGAATATCGAAGATGGTTACACGCTGACATTCCGCAACGCAACTTTTTACATGCACCGATTACAAGGCTTGTTCTAAGCTGTTTCTGCTGAGCTCGTGTGACCCACCATACGGCCATCACTTCATGAACTCCATCGCCTGGACTCGCCGGGTCAAGCACTGGCTTAGCACCCCCTTCAAGCCGGGTATCGGCCGGGATATTGCCTCGACATTCGCGTTCCTGGGTGTCATCGGACTCATCGCCGCCGTTGCCGTGCAGTTCGAACTAAAGCAACACGAGGAATACAGCGACATCCTTGAGGCAACTGGTAGCCTGCGCATGCTCTCTCAGCGCATCGCCCTAACCGCACAACATGCGGCGGCCCGCAACGACGTGCCCGCACGCCAGCTGTTGCCGCGGCTAAATGCAGAGTTTGATGAAAACCTGCAGATCGTTGAACAAGCGCGCCTCGGCCACAAGATATTCACACAGGACAATTCCCAGAAGTCTCTCGCGCGCCTCAAGAGTGCCTGGCAACAAAGCCGGGAAGCTATGGAAACACTGCTGCTGGCGGCACCAGGTAGTGACGCAGCGCTGACTCAGGCTCAGGTCATCGACCGCAACAGCGAGGAAATCCTCGCCGCTGCCGAAGGAACAGTCAGCAGTGTTTATCCGTACTTTGCCAGCGCGCGCAACCGCTTGCAGTTGCTGGCACCGGCGGCAGCGCTGTTCGGGGTCGGCATCGCCATCGGCATGTACCTATACGTTCGGCGCCGCTTGCTGAAACCCATCAAGGAAATTGTCGAAATGTCGCATCGTTTCGCCAATGGCGAAATTGATGCGCGCATTACCTACCAAGCCAACGATGAAATCGGCCATCTCGTTACGGCACTCAATCGTACAGCGGAAGCATTGCGTATCCTTCTGAGCAAGCACGCCCAAGCGGCTCAGGCAGTACGCAACATGGAGTTGATGAACCGCACGCTCTGGGAAACTGTCGCCGATGCCATTATCATCGTCAATGAAAACAACGTCATCCAGTTCGCCAATCCGGCCGTGCGGGAAATCTTCGGTTATGCGCCTGAAGAACTCATCGGGCAGGATGCAATGATTGTCCAGCCCGTCCATCTGCGCGAAGTCCATCGCGAAAATCTCGCGCTCTATCTGGCCAATCGCCGCCAGCAAGGGGGAATCCACGACAGCGAATGGCGCACCATCGAGACACTGGCCTTGCATCAGACAGGCAAGGAAATTCCCGTTGAACTCACTTTCTCGCGCATGCGAAATTCGGCTGATGACTGGTACGTTGGCTTCTTCCGCGACATTACCCAGCGTTACGCTGACCAGGCTGTCCTGCGCCTGCGCGAGCGGGCCATCGAGTCCAGCCTCGATGGCATCATGATCACCGACGCTCAGGCAGCGAACCATCCAATCCTCTACATCAACCGCGCCATCGAACGTATTTCCGGCTACAAACCGGAGGAAGTGCTCGGCCGCAGCGGACGAGTCTTCCTGGGTAAGGAGCTCGCCCAGCCTGAGGCGGAATCGCTACGCAACCTGCTGCGTGATGGCAACGAAGGAAGCGTCGACCTTTCCTGCTATCGCAAGGACGGCGTGCAATTCTGGAACGAACTGACGGTCTCTCCGGTTCGCGACGACCGCGGCACCGTCACTCATTACATCAGCATCTTTAAAGACGTGACCGAGCGTAAGCGTCAGGAAGCGGCCCTGCTCAAAAGCGCCAACTACGACGATCTGACTGAACTGCCTAATCGTGTCTTGCTGCTCGATCGCCTCCAGCAGGCGATCGCCTCGGCCACACGCCATACGCGCAAAGTGGGTCTGCTGTTCGTCAATCTCGACAACTTCAGAGTAATCAACGACTCTCTCGGCCATGACACTGGCAATCATGTCATCCTTTCCGTTGCCCGCTTGCTGAGCACCTGTCTGTGGGACGGCGACACGCTGGCTCGCGTCGGTGGCGACGAATTTGTCTTCCTGCTTGACGAAGTCGATAGCGAAGAAACCATGACACTGGTGGCTCGCCGCATTCTGAAATCACTGACCAAACCACTGGAACTCAGTGGCCGCGAAATCGTCATGACAGCCAGTATCGGCGCCAGCGTTTTCCCACGCGACGGTGATAACGCTGCCACGCTGCTGCAATGCGCCAACCTGGCGATGCGCCGCGCCAAGGAGCACGGCCGCAACAACTTCGAGTTCTACACCGAAGAGATGCATTCGCGCGTCAACACTCGCCTGACGATGGAATCGCAACTCCGTAAGGCAATCGAGCGCGAGGAATTCACGCTTTACTTCCAGCCACAGGTCCGGCTGAGTACCGGGCGTGTTGTCGGTGCCGAAGCCCTGATTCGCTGGCAGCATCCCGAGATGGGGCTGTTGCAGCCTTCACAGTTCATCCCCATTGCGGAAGATACGGGGCTAATCGTTCCCATTGGCGAGTGGGTGCTGCATACCGCATGCCGCGAAGCCAAACGCTGGCAGGGCTTACACACTGAGCCGATCATGGCGGCCGTTAATCTCTCGGCCCGCCAATTCCATCAGAGCAAGCTGCTCGACGTCATCCACAACACCTTGGCATCCCATGGACTTCAGGCAACACAACTGGAATTGGAGATCACCGAAAGCCTAGTGATGCACGATCCTGGCGCAGCGACACAGTTGCTGCGCCAGATGAAAGAGATGGGACTGCACATTTCGCTCGACGACTTCGGTACAGGCTATTCAAGCCTCGCCTATCTAAAGAACTTCCCCGTGGACCGACTGAAGATTGACAAGTCCTTCATCCAGGACGTGGCCATCGTCCGCGCCGTCATCCAACTCGCGCGCAGCTTCAATCTCGACACGGTCGCCGAAGGTGTCGAGGACAAGGACGTGCTGCATCTGCTGCGCCACCTCAACTGCGACATCGTTCAGGGCTATTACTTCGCCCATCCGATGCCGGCGGATGCCTTCGCCCAATGGCTGGTGGCCGGCGTACACCCTGGTCAGCAGGAACTGAAACAGCCCAGTTGACCGTATCACCGGCTCACCGGCTCACCAGCCCACCTTCCAGTCACCTCTTCAGACCTGGGGATTGACCCGCTGCAGGTTGGCGCGAAGCTTGTTCAGAGCATTCAGGTAGGCCTTCGCCGACGCGACAATGATGTCCGTATCCGCACCCTGACCGTTCACGATCCGCCCTTCCTTGGTAAGACGCACCGTAACTTCTCCCTGCGCATCGGTACCCGTTGTAATACTGTTGACCGAGTACAACAGCAGATCGGCACCGCTGTCGGCGACCTTCTCGATAGCCTTGAAGACGGCATCCACCGGCCCGCTGCCCTTCGATTCGACGGTTTCCTCAACGCTGCCCACCGCCAGCGTGATGCGGGCGCACGGCGTCTCGCCGGTCTGCGAGTGGAACTGCGAAAACATGAGTCGATAGTGCTCATGTTCTGCCGTCACCGTTTCGTCACCGACCAGCGCATAGATGTCTTCGTCAAAGATCTCGCGCTTTTTGTCGGCGAGCTCCTTGAAGCGGGCGAAAGCAGCATTCATTACCTCTTCGCTCTCCAACTCGATGCCGAGTTCCTTGAGGCGCGACTTGAAGGCGCTGCGTCCCGAAAGCTTGCCCAGCGTCAGGCGGTTGGTGGTCCAGCCGACATCTTCGGCACGCATGATTTCATAGGTCTCGCGATGCTTCAATACGCCATCCTGATGGATGCCCGACTCATGCGCAAAGGCGTTCGCGCCCACAATGGCCTTGTTGGGCTGGACCGGGTAGCCCGTAATCTGCGACACAAGTCGCGACGCCGGCACGATCTGCAACGTGTCGATGCGCGTGTCGCAGGTAAACAGGTCGCCACGCGTGCGTACGGCCATCACGACTTCTTCGAGCGAAGCATTGCCGGCACGCTCACCGAGACCATTGATGGTGCATTCGACTTGGCGCGCGCCGGCGAGAACCGCCGACAAAGAATTGGCGACGGCAAGACCTAGATCATTATGACAGTGAGTGGACCACACCACCTTGTCAGAGTTGGGTACGTTCTCGATGAGCCGGCGAATGCGCTCACCCCAAAGCTCGGGAATGCTGTAACCCACTGTGTCCGGCACATTGATCGTGGTTGCACCGGCCTTGATCACTGCATCGAACACACGGCAGAGGAAGTCAAAGTCAGAACGCACCGCATCCTCGGCCGAAAACTCGACATTATCGGTGAACTGCAAGGCCAACTTGACCGCCGCCACCGCCGCATCGACGACCTGATCCGGCTGCATGCGCAGCTTCTTTTCCATATGGATCGGACTGGTGGCAATAAAGGTATGAATCCGCCCGGAAGACGCCGGCTGGATCGCCTCTCCGGCGCGTCGTACGTCGTTTTCGTTGGCACGCGCCAAGCCGCACACGGTTGAATCCTTGATGACCGAAGCAATGGCCTTCACCGATTCAAAATCGCCAGGCGATGCTGCCGGAAAGCCAGCCTCAATTACATCCACACGCAACTTTTCGAGCTGACGGGCGATGCGCAGTTTCTCCTCACGGGTCATCGAAGCGCCGGGGCTCTGCTCGCCGTCGCGCAAGGTCGTGTCAAATATCGTCAAATGTTCTTTTGCCATGGTCATCTCCATGAAAGGGCGATGCAATAAAGCGGCTGGCAGCGCCTGAAGACACTGCAGCCAAGTTCAAAACCAAATTGTGGGTAGGGGAATTTAGCGCGCGCGGCGCAGCAGCGGCCGTAGCGCAAAACGCAACGGCGGCTTCGCCAGCAGGATGCCGGAGAAGCAGAGAAAAAGTGCTGAAAGAAAAACGATCGAAGTCATGGCCCGAATATATCGGTTTCGCCGCGTCGCCGTCAAGCGCTCTTGCCCTTGTTGCCATGATCGCCCTGCCGCATCCAGCGCCAGACCACCATCGCGTACCCGGACAAGGCGTAGATGAGGAAGAGCGCGAACATCATGCCCTCGGGATAGATCCCAACCAATGCGAAGGCGAGCGCAATCGCCGCAATAAGGATGAATGGCACGCTGCGCCGAAGGTTGATGTCTTTGCCGCTCCAGTAAGGAACATTGCTGACCATGGTGACACCGGCAAAGATCGTCACAATGCAGGCATACCAGCGTGCCTCCTCACCCGTAAAACCGAGATCATGGAGTACCCAGACCAGACCGGCTACCAGCGCTGCCGCAGCGGGACTCGGCAGCCCCTGGAAATAGCGTTTATCAACGACGTCGATGTTGGTATTGAAGCGTGCGAGGCGCAATGCGGCACCGGCACAATAAATGAAGGCTGCCACCCAGCCGAGTTTGCCCATACCCTTCAGCGCCCATTCGTAGATCACCAGGGAGGGCGCTGCACCGAAAGAAACCATGTCGGACAGCGAGTCATACTCAGCGCCGAAAGCACTCTGGGTGTGCGTCAGGCGCGCCACACGTCCATCGAGGCCATCAAGCACCATGGCAACGAAGATGGCCACGGCGGAGAACTCGTAGCGGCCATTCATCGCCTGAACGATGGCATAGAAACCGGCGAACAGCGCTCCGGTTGTCAGCAGGTTGGGTAGGATATAAATGCCGCGCCGACGAAACTCCTTATTCATCAGCGGTTTGCGATGGTGCGGCAGGGACATGGCTGCTTTTAAATCCGAAATGTCAGGCGAGTTCGGCGAGAATCGTCGCCGAGGCACGGACTTTGTCACCGATGACCACCTTGATGCGGGTATCCAACGGCAGGTAGAGATCGACACGAGAGCCAAAGCGGATGAATCCGTAACGTTGACCACGTGCGAGGGGCGTGCCGGCTTCAACGTAACAGAGGATGCGTCGTGCGATCAAACCCGCGACCTGAACGCAGGTGACGTCCTGCCCCGTTTTTGTGTGCAACCAAAGCGCATTACGCTCATTTTCAGTCGACGCCTTGTCGAGATCGGCATTGACGAACTTACCTGGGTGATACCAGCGCTGTTTGACTTCACCATCGACCGGGCTGCGGTTTGAATGCACATTGAAGACATTCATGAACACACTGACCTTCAGTGCGTCACGATTCAGCCAGGGATCACGAACCGTTTCGATGGCGACGATGCGCCCGTCGGCTGGCGAGAGTACGCTCTTGGCATCTCCGGGAATCGGCCGCGCCGGATCACGGAAGAACTGCACACAAAAAACGAACACCAGCCAGAGCGGCGCCGCCCATGCCCAGCCAGCCGTACCGGTCACCAACAGGGCGACGCCCAGGGCGATGCCGATGAACGGCCAGCCCTCGCGGGCGATAATTGGGTGAGGATATGACATATATTAACGGCAAGGAGCGTAGCCGATGGAAACCTCCATCACGCCGCGCTCCTCGCCTCTTGCTCCTTGCTGAACTTTAGTTCTTCGACTGGTCGACCAGCTTGTTCTTCTTGATCCAGGGCATCATGTCGCGCAACTTGCCGCCAACAACTTCGATCGGATGCTCGGCATTCAGGCGACGGCGTGCAGTCATCTCCGGGTAATTGGTGCGACCTTCGAGAATGAACTGCTTAGCATAAGCACCATTCTGGATGTTCTTCAGACACTCGCGCATGGCATCCTTCGCCTGCGAACCGATGACCTTCGGGCCGGTCACGTATTCGCCGTACTCGGCGTTGTTGGAGATCGAGTAGTTCATGTTGGCGATGCCGCCTTCATAGATCAGGTCGACGATCAGCTTCACTTCGTGCAGGCATTCGAAGTAAGCCATTTCGGGCTCGTAGCCGGCTTCCACGAGGGTCTCGAAACCCATGCGGATGAGTTCGACGAGACCGCCGCAAAGAACGGCCTGTTCGCCGAAGAGGTCGGTTTCACATTCCTGGCGGAAGTTGGTTTCGATGATGCCCGAGCGGCCGCCACCGATGGCCGAGCAGTAGGAGAGGCCGAGTTCCATGGCCTTGCCGGTAGCGTCCTGATGGACCGCCACAAGGCAGGGCACGCCGCCGCCCTTGGTATATTCGCCGCGCACGGTGTGGCCTGGGCCTTTCGGGGCCATCATGATGACGTCAACGCCGG
>CAZAOQ010000072.1:0-14071 GCA_964486795.1 uncultured Rhodocyclaceae bacterium | reverse complement strand
GGTACGCCCTGAATCAGGCCACGGAAATGCAGCACCGGCAGGTCGAAACCGCCACCATTCCAGGAGACGAGCTGCGGCGTGAACTTTTCGATGCCGTCGTAGAAACGCTGGATGATCTGCGCCTCGTTCGATTCCGGTTCGGCGAGCGAACGAACCATGAACTTGTCGCCATCGCGCAGCACGAAGGAGATGACCAGCACGCGCTGCAGATAATGCGGCAGGAAGTCGCTGCCATTCTTCGCGCGCTGCTTCTGAAAGGCAAACTCGGCGACCTCTGCGTCGGAAAGCTCGGCGTCGAGTTCGTGCAAGACACGCAAGCCGGCCACGTCCGGGATGGTCTCAATGTCGAAGACAAGTGTGGCGCTCATCGCAGGCTTACTTGCGTTGCCAGGTGCCACGTGCGTCCTGCACCCACCAGCCGCCCGGTGCCTTGTCGATCCAGCGCTGCGCAAAGGTGGCGCGGATTTCCTGTTCCCATTCGGGCTTGCTATTGGCACGGGCAATCTCACGATAGAGCGCGGCACGGTCGGCATTCTCGGCGGCAACCAGCGTATTCACTGCCTGACGTTGCGCCAGCGGTACGGCTGCTGCATCGCGTAGTTGCACCGAGCCATCACGTGCTAGGCCGACGGCACCGGAGGCGAAAAAGGGTTCCATCTGGGTGTAGCGGCCCTGCATCGAACCCTTCAGCTGGACGATGGCTGGCGTATTTGCCTCAAGATTCGCCTGGGCATGAACATAACCGTTGCTCATCAACAGAACTGCCGCCAGCAGGCTGCGGGAAAGCATACGTTTCACACGTGTCATCTGATTCAGATGCGTCATCCACTTCGTATCGAGCGTATTCATGGGGTTTCCTTTGCGGGAACGTTGGCCTGCGGTGCCGGCTTGCCGGCTGACTCCCGGTCTTTCTGGAGTTGCCAGACTTCGTCGATGATCTTGTCGGCGACTTTCTCGGCCGCGGCTGCCGGGAAATAGATGTTGATGGTGACGCAGGCCGCAAGGCCAAGCGCCGCTGTCAGGGGAAGTAATTTTTTCATATGCACTCCGCGGATATCCTAGCGAACTTCGATCTTGCTGTTACCGGCGATCACGGCCTTCAACCGCGACACCAGCTCGTCCCAATTCACCCGATGATTGTAGCCGATGACGTTGAGCGACGGCACGCCGCCACCCTTTACCAGCACATAGCCATGCGGCGGCAGTGCGCCGGTACTGGCGGGTGCGCCCAGGCGTCCGGCAATCTCGCCGAGTGCCGTCGCGTTTGCCGGCGCTTCAATGCCGCCCATCAGGCAAACCCCATCAGCGAGCCGGCAGCGCAGGCCGATACTGTCGTAGCCGAAGGTCTCGAAGATGCGCAGGAAACTGCGCTGAATAGCCGCGCCCGCACCGGCACCACCGAGCGAGGAGATGTTCTGCACCGCACGCTGGCTGATACGTTTGGGATAGTCGCCTGGCGTGCTGAGGATGCTGGCATCAAAGGCGAGCGGACGCATGCCACTCATCTCCAACGCCTTGACATCGGCATCGATGAAGCCGGAGATATCGCCGAAGGAAAAGGTCGACGTCAACATGCCGAGATCGAGATGGCGCGCGGCGACGTCGGCCTGCACACGCGGCAAGGTTCCAAATGGTTCGATCACCTTGAGATGATCGACGGCCAGATAGCCATTGAAAACTGAAACGATCAATTGACCGTCGAGCGCCAGCGTTGCATCGGCGTAACTGATCTTCGGAATCGCCGCCGACAGTATCCCGGCCATCTTCGGCCAGCCCATCGCCTCCGACAGCAGCGGCATCGACACCGGCTCCAGCGCTGCGGCCAGACGCCATTGCCAGGCATCCCCGCTGCGCGCAGCACGAAAGTCTTCGAGCAGCAGCTTGCCGTCGAGCAGCGGAATCTCGGCACGCGGCAGCGAGAAGTCATAGCCATTCATGGCGAGCGGCAGGCTGAAAGCACCCAACGGTAGCTTGCCGAAGCGCGCACCCGCCGCGCGAAACTCGGCCTGCGTTGCCGCGTCGCGGCGCCAGGGAATGCGCGCATCAACGCCTTGCACGGCATTGCCGCCACTCTCCAGTGCCGCATCGGCGAGTTCGACATCGACGCGCTTGATGCCTTCTGCATCGAGCGCCATGCCAACATGAGCGGTGCCTCGCGTCGTCAGCTTGGCACCGGCCCGGGCGTCGATGAAGGGCTGAATGAGCTGTGGCACCAGCGTGGCGAGATCGAGCGACCCGCTGGCAAACTCGGCGGCAAGCAGCTTGCCCGGCTGGCCAGCCACGCCGGGCTGCCAGCGCATTGAACCGCTGGCAGTGCCGATACCGTCGAGTGTCAGCGTCGCCTGCTCGACAGCAATGAGATCCAGCGTCACCTGCCCTGTCGCCGACAAGCGCATCGCGCCAGCGCGATAGAGCGGCGCGATGTAAAGCTCACCGCGCGGCCAGTCGAGCGTCCCCTGCCACGACCAGCCCGTCTCGCCGCGCTGGGCAGCAAGATCGAGATGCGCGTCGACCTTCTCGCCGGCGCGCGTACCCGCTGCATCAGTGAACGCAACATTACGCAGCACCAGCTTCGCCTCAACTTGCCCCGCATCAAGGGTCAGGTGCCCATCGAAACGCCCTGCGGGATGCCATTCCGCCAGTTCAGGTACAAGCACTCCAAGTGTTGCAAGATCACCATCGTGAATTTCGAGTTCGAGTCGCTTGCCCGCGGGCCGATAGCTGAACTCCAGTGGCAGCGCTCTACCCGATGCCGAACGCAGCTCACCACGGCGGCAAACGATCTGCGCCGGCGACCATGAGAAGCTGCCACAGCGTAACTGCGCCCGCCCCAGTGCCCGCGAGCCAACACGCAACACACCAACATCCAGCTCGGCGGCACCAGAACCATCAAGGTGCAGAGCGATCTGCTGCGCCGAAAATGCCGGATGCTCAATGGAGTCAAGCGCAAGGTCGAGCGTCTGCGCACCAAGAGGCATGACCGTGGCGGTGAAAAACAAACACAGGAGGAAACGTAATGCCAGTTTCATTTTATGGACGATACAGACGGATACGCTGAACAAGCCACCATTCTCCCGTCCCAGCTCTAGTGCAGCAACCAATTTAACAAGCCACCAAACACAATCAGATGCACGAACAATCCCGCACCCAGCAGCAAGGGTCGAAGACCTGCCTGCCGCATGCGACTGATATTGGTGTCAACACCCAGGGCAGCCATCGCTGTGGTTAGCATCAGCACACCTGCCAAGCGTAGCGTCATAACCCCGGACTCGGGAAGGAGATGCAATGAATTGAAACCGGCAATGACAATGAAGCACAGCGCAAACCAGGGAATCGAAATGGACTGTTGTTTAGCTGCTTTCCCGACATCCTGCCCGCTGCTTATGGCAGCTTCAGCCACAACCGTTGCGTCCACCTGACGCGCTTTTCTTCTGCTCACCATTGCGCTCACGATGAGCAGAAATGGCACCAGCAACATCACTCGTATCATCTTGGCGATAACGGCCGTGTGACCGACCTCATCTCCCAATGCAGTGCCGATGGCCACCACCTGAGCAACCTCATGAACCGTCGAGCCAATATAGGTACCAAAATCGAAGTATTGCGGCCCCAGCCAACGATAGATTAGTGGATAAACAAACATCGCCAGGGTGCCGAACAGGACCACCGAGGCAACGGCGACTGCCGTCTTTTCCCCCTCCTCGCTGCTATTCAGTCCGAGTACCGGAACCGTGGCTACCACGGCGGCAGCACCACAGATGGCGCTACCGGCGGCCGTCAACAGCACCGTATCACGGTCCATCTTGAGGAGTCGGTGACCAATCAGCCAACCGACGCTCAAAGTGGAAACCACCATCATCAGGTCAAGCAAAATTCCGGAACCACCGACATCAATAATTTGCTGGATGCTCAAATTGAAGCCGTACAGGGCCACGCCAGCACGCAGCGCATGACGCTGGGCAAAGCCAAGCCCTGGACGAAACTGATCGCGCCCGACTTGTGGCAGCAGGTTACCGAGCAAAGCACCGATCAGAATGGCGAGGGTGAGTGAGCCCATTGCGTACTGCTTCATCACGCTTAACTGTGTCAGGCCGCAGGCGACGAGGCTGATGAGCGTAAGCAATAACGCGCCCGGTAGTATTTGTCTGGATGTTTTCATTTGCCTGCTCCCGTATTGTTCTGCGACTCATACACACAATACGAGGCAACGCTATAATCTGTAAAACAAATGTTTTTTATCTATTCAATCACCTTATCTGATGAAACTCACCTTGCGCCAGCTGCAAGTGTTCACCGCCATCGCCAGCCACGGCCATGTAACCCGTGCGGCTGCAGCCGTGTCTATGACGCAGTCGGCCGCCAGCATGGCGCTGGCTGACCTGGAAAACCAGTTAGGGATGGTACTGTTCGACCGGGTCGGGCGTCAGTTAATCTTGAACGATACCGGTCGGCGTCTACTAGAGCCTGCCAGGGAAATGCTGGACCGCGCTCAGGATATTGAAGCGCTCGCCCAAGGCCCGAACCCCGCATTCGACCTGCATCTTGGCACCACAGTGACCATCGGCAATCACCTGATTCCAGGGCTGATTGCCCGCCTGCGCCAGCGCTATCCAGACAGCCATATCAGGATGTCCCGCTACAACACCGAGCAGTTACTCGAAAACATGAGGAACGCAAAGATCGATCTTGGCTTCATTGAGGGTCCGAGCGTCGACAAGGACTTTCGCCGTATCACCTGGCGTCAGGACCGCCTGCTTGTCTTTGCCACGCCGGATCACCCGCTGGCCAGCGGCAAGGTGAGTGTCAAAGCACTGAACAAGGTCGACTGGATCGTGCGCGAACCCGGCTCAGGCACCCGCCAGGTAATGGATCGCGCCCTGCTCTCAGCCAATGTTCACGCCCATATTGCATTTGAACTGGAGCAACCCGAAGCAATTCGCCAATGCGTAAGGGCTGGCCTGGGCATCGGCTGTCTTTCCGAACTGGAACTGGAGGAGAGTTTTCGCGCCGGCACTCTGGTGCCAATGACCACGCCGTTCCTGAACATGCAGCGCAACCTGGATGTGGTGATGCACCGTCGCAAATACCTGAGTCAAGGCATCAGCGCCATTCTTCATGAGTGTGGCATTGACATTGACGGCACGAACTGAGAATAAGAAATTAGAAAAAGCCAGAGGGAAAGGCATCTGGTACCCAATGATTTTCCGGTGGACCGACCCAAAAATCCATGCGCTGACATAGTGCGTAGCAGAACTCAAACAGCCAAACCCACTCAGGCCGGAAAAACACCCGTCGACAGATATCGGTCGCCACGGTCGCAGACGATGGTGACGATGACGGAATTTTCGACACGCGATGCCACTCGCATGGCGACGGCGAGTGCGCCGCCCGATGAGATGCCGGCGAAAATACCTTCTTCGCACGCCAGGCGGCGCGTGTAGTCCTCAGCGGCGGCCTGGCCAACAGATTCGATGACGTCGATGCGGCTGCGCTCAAAAATTTTCGGCAGATAGGCTTCTGGCCACTTGCGAATGCCGGGAATTTGCGCGCCGTCCTCGGGCTGGCAGCCAATGATCTGCACCGCCGGGCTCTGCTCCTTGAGGTAGCGCGAGACACCCATGATGGTACCCGTCGTGCCCATACTGCTGACGAAATGAGTGACACGACCCTGCGTGCCCTGCCAGATTTCCGGGCCGGTACTGCGGTAGTGGGCGAGCGGATTGTCGGGATTGGCGAACTGATCGAGGATGATGCCGCGCCCCTCATCACGCAGTTTCTCGGCAAAGTCGCGCGCGGCTTCCATGCCGCCCGACTTTGAAGTCAGGATCAGTTCAGCGCCAAAGGCGTGCATGGTCTGACGCCGTTCGATACTCTGGTTTTCAGGCATCACCAGAATCATGCGATAGCCTCGTGCAGCCGCAGCCATCGCCAGGGCAATGCCGGTGTTGCCGCTGGTTGCCTCGATCAGCGTGTCGCCCACTTTGATCTCGCCGCGCACCTCAGCGCCGAGAATCATCGACAGCGCAGGACGATCCTTGACTGAGCCGGCGGGATTGTTGCCTTCGAGCTTGGCCAGGATGACATTGTTGCGGCGCTCGTTGTCGCTGCCGGGAATGCGTTTCAAGCGCACCAACGGCGTATTGCCGACGTAATCTTCAAGCGTATTGATGATCGACTCCTCAAGCCGGGAAGAGCCCGGCTGTGTGATGCATTTATGACCAATGATGCATTCGACTTCCCCGCCCACCCCGATCTCCCTTGAGAAGAAAGAGCAGGCGGGTGATTGCTCAAAACAAGTCTTACTTTCTGGCAGCCTTCTTCTCTTCTTCCTTGGCCTTCTTTTCTGCCTTTTTAGCAGCCTTTTTCTCCGCCTTGTCAGCCTTTGACATATCGGCACCGGCGGCCTTGTCCACCTTGTCGCCCTTCATCTCGACCTTATCAGCCTTATCAGTCTTACCTGCCTTGGACTCATCTGCCTTGACTTCTTTTTTGGCGGGCATGGCAGGAGCGGCTGCCGGCTTGGCGGGCGACTTCGGCGCCGCAGTGGCGCCAGAGACTGAGATATCACTTCTCAGTTTTTCGAGCGTGGCATCACCAATACCTTTGACGCGCTTGAGGTCGTCAACGCTCTTGAACAAACCATTCTTGGTGCGATCTTCAATGATTGCCTGGGCCTTCACCGGCCCGATGCCAGGCAGTTTGTCGAGTTCTTCCTGCGAGGCGGTGTTGATGTTAACAGCGGCAAATGCGCATTGCATGGCGACGAGACAGGCAAACAAAATATATAGCAGCTTTTTCATGATATTTTCCTTTGGTTGAAAATCAGGACTGCAAAAGGTCTTTTACATACTGCCCTACGCCCTGCTCCACCGTGGCGAAATCGTCACGATAGCCAGCCGCCCGCAGGTTGGACAAATCGGCCTGAGTGAAACTCTGATATTTACCCCGCAGAGCATCCGGAAAGGGAATGTATTCGATGATGCCGCGTGACTGCAGCTCAGACAGAGGCAGCGCCGCTTCACCTTGTGCAGCACGACAGGCATTGACGGTGGCGACAGCGACGTCGTTGAACGACTGCGCGCGCCCGGAGCCAAGATTGAAGATGCCGGAGTGCTGTTGGTCGAGGAAATGCAAATTGACCTTGACGACGTCCTCAACGAAAACAAAATCGCGCAGTTGCTCGCCGTTGGCGCGACCGTCGCAACCTTCAAAGAGGCGCACCTTGCCTTCGGCGCGATACTGCTTGGTAAAGTGAAATGCGACTGAGGCCATGCGCCCCTTGTGCTGCTCGCGTGGGCCATACACGTTGAAGTAGCGGAAGCCGACAACCGGTGAACTCGCATCCGGCAGACGGCGCCGCACCAGTTGATCGAAGAGAAACTTCGAGTAGGCATAAACATTCAGCGGCGCCTCACACTCGCGCGACTCCCGGAACTCGCTGCCACCACCATAGACCGAGGCCGACGAAGCATAGAGAAAGGGCACTTCCTGATCGAGGCAATGGTCGAGCAGCGCCGCCGAATAGCGGTAGTTGTTCTCCATCATGTAACGGCCATCGGTCTCCATGGTGTCGGAACATGCGCCTTCATGCAGCACGGCGTCGATGCAGCCATCAAAATGCCCCTCGTCGAGCATCTCGATGAACTCTTGCTTGTCGAGGTAGTCGGCAATTTCGCAATCAACGAGGTTGCGAAACTTGTCCGCATGCTTGAGGTTATCGACGGCGATGATCTCGTCGATACCGCGTTCGTTGAGACCCTTGACGATGTTCGCGCCGATAAAGCCAGCAGCGCCGGTAACGATGGTGTACATGGCTAGTTGAGTCCCTTCAGTTCATCAAGTGTGGCAACCGCCGTACCGAGCTTGCCGACGACGATGCCGGCGGCGCGGTTGGCCAGTGGCATGGCCTGGGCAAGCGGCAGGCCGCTGCCAAGCATTACCGCCAGCGTGGCAATGACCGTGTCGCCGGCGCCACTGACGTCAAACACTTCACGCGCGATCGCAGGTTCATGTTGCATTCCGCCATCATGGAATAGGGTCATCCCCTCTTCCGAACGTGTCACCAGCAAGGCTTCGAGATCCAGATCGGTACGCAGGCGCTGGACCTTCTCGGCGAGACCCGCATCGTCATTCCAGCGTCCAGTCACCTGACGCAGCTCACTGCGATTGGGCGTCAGCAACGTGGCGCCGGCGTAACGTGAATAGTCTTCGCCCTTCGGATCGACGAGCACCGGCTTGCCGGCAGCACGTGCCATACGAATCATTTCGGTGATGTGGGTTAACCCTCCCTTACCGTAATCGGAAAGGATCACCACGTTACAGTCCGGCAGGCGCTGCTCGAACTCGGCGAGCTTGCTACGCAGCACCTCGTGCGTCGGCCAGGTTTCAAAGTCGATGCGCAGCAGCTGTTGTTGTCGCCCGATGACCCGCAACTTGACGGTCGTCGACAACTGCGCGTCCTCATGCAAGCTGGTGCAGATGTTCTCTGCGGCAAGCAATGTTTCCAGTGTGCGTCCGGCTTCGTCGGCACCGACCACCGACACCAGGCTGGCTTGCCCACCGAGTGCAGCGACGTTGCGTGCCACGTTGGCGGCGCCGCCGAGTCGCTCTTCCATACGCTCGACCTTGACCACAGGGACCGGCGCTTCAGGCGAAATGCGGCTCACCTCGCCGAACCAGTAGCGGTCCAGCATCACGTCGCCGACGACGAGGACGCGCGCTTTCGAGGTATCGGGGATAGCGGGAATCATTTTCTGCCGATGGCCTGGTATTCGAGACCGGCGGCACGCACCTGCGCCGGGTCGTAGAGATTGCGGCCATCGAAGATCACCGGCGACTTCAATGCGGCCTTGATCAGCGAAAAATCGGGGCTGCGGAATTCCTTCCATTCAGTAACGATCGCCAGCGCATCTGAACCTTCCAGAGCAGCCATGGGCGTATTCGCATAGGTGATACGCGGGTCATCGCCGAAGATACGCTTGGTTTCCTGCATTGCCACCGGGTCGTAGGCGCACATCGTCGCACCACGTTGCAGCAGCGCCTCAATGAGCACCCGGCTCGGCGCCTCGCGCATGTCGTCGGTATTCGGCTTAAAGGCAAGACCCCACAGCGCGAAACGAAGTCCACTCAGATCCTCACCGAAGCGCTTGATGATCTTGTGCGGCAAGACGTGCTTCTGCGCCTCGTTGGCCGCCTCAACAGCGTTGAGCAGATGCAGCTTCTGGCCGGCTTCATCAGAGGTGCGAATCAGCGCTTGCACATCCTTCGGGAAACATGAACCGCCGTAGCCGCAACCGGCATACAGAAAGTGGTAACCAATGCGTGGATCAGAGCCGATACCCTGTCGCACGAGCTCAATATCAGCACCGAGCTTCTCGGCGAGCAGCGCGAGCTCGTTCATGAAGGAGATACGCGTTGCCAGCATGGCATTGGCAGCGTACTTGGTCAGCTCTGCAGAACGCACGTCCATCACAATCAGTCGCTCGTGATTGCGCTGAAAGGGTGCGTAGAGCTGGCGCATCGCCTCGATGGCGCGCGGATCGGAGGAGCCGATGACGATACGATCGGGCTTCATGAAGTCCTCAATCGCCGCACCTTCCTTGAGAAATTCCGGGTTCGAGACCACGTTGAACTCGACGCTGCTGCCGCGTAACTTGAGTTCTTCGGCGATCGCCGCGTGAACCTTGTCGGCAGTTCCAACCGGAACGGTGGATTTATCGACAACCACCTTGTATTCGTTCATGTGCTTGCCGATACTGCGCGCCGCGGCCAGAACGTATTGCAAATCAGCCGAACCATCTTCGTCGGGTGGCGTGCCAACAGCGATAAAAATGATGCCACCGTGAGCAATCGCCTGTGCGACATCGGTGGTGAAGTTCAGGCGTCCCGTCGCGCGATTCCGCGCCACCAAGGAATCCAGGCCCGGCTCATGAATCGGCATCCCGCCATCATTAAGGACACGGATCTTCTCTGCATTCACATCGAGACAAAGCACGTCGTTGCCGACATCGGCAAGACAAGTGCCACTAACCAGGCCAACGTAGCCGGTTCCAATCACGGTAATTTTCATGGTTTCGAGTCGAAAATGGTTGATCGAGAATCGAGAGAATCAGGCGATTTTACAGGCGTAAGACCTGAGTTTGAGCATCGAAGCCGATGAGAACAACAAAATCGGCAGAAACCTCTTCCCTAACCCAATCGAAACGATCAACGTAGCATCGACCCGCATCCGATTCACCGTGGGAGCCATTACTCTTGGCACCCTCATGGCAGCCTCATGGCAGCCTCATGGCAGCCTCATGGTGCCAAGTCGAATTCCTCGGTACGTTTGGGCGGGTAGGTCTCCCAGCCACCGCAGGCAGGGCAGCGCCAATAGAACTGGCGCGCCTTGAAGCCGCAGGCATCGCAGCGGTAACGTGCGACACGGCGCGTATGGTTATGCAAAAGACTGCGGACCAGTTCGAGATCCGTCCGCTGATCAACTGGCGCCAAGTGGATCTGCGCCTCATACAGCTTGTCGAGACCTAGCAAGGTGGGGTTGCGGCGCAGTTCGTCGCGGACCAGCCGATAGGCTGCTTCGGGGCCACCAGATTGCAACTCAGATTGATAGACGGTATCGAGCAGATCGATAGATGGATGCAGCGCAAACCAGCCACGCAGTAGATGGATACCGGCTTCCTCACGCCCCTGTTTACGGAAGGCATCAAGTAGCTTTGGAGCGGCCAGCGAGAGGTACACCGGACTCTGCTGTTCGATACGTTTCCATGCCTCGATGGCGGCTGCTGGATCACCCTCAGCCAATGCAAGCTCACCCTGCAGAAGCGTCGCACGAACACACTTGCGGTTCACCGCAAGTGCCGCATCGAGCTGGAGATGCGCCTCAGCCGTCTCACTGTGCAACAAAGCGGCGGCGGCAAGCTCGCAATGAAAATTGGCAATCTCCTTCTGCCAGAGGTGGCCAGAATGCTCAGGTAAGCAGCGCGCAATGTCGATCGACCGCTGCCATTCTTTCTCCTGCTGATAGATTTCAAGCAGAAAACGCAGGGCCTCCTCGTCGCGCTGTGTGCCGCGCAACTTAACGAAGATGTCCTCAGCGCGATCCAGCAGGCCCGCCTTGAGGTAATCCTGACCAAGCTCGGCAAGTGCATGCACACGCTGCTCGTCATTAAGTTGGTTGAACTGACCCTGATCGCCATTGCCGCGTTCGATGAGATTCTGATGAACACGAATGGCACGATCCGTCTCACCGCGACGGCGAAACAGATTGCCGAGTGCGAAGTGGAGTTCGATGGTTTCCGGGTCGACCTTGGTCGCCTCAATGAAGGCCTCGATGGCCTTGTCCGGCTGCTCGTTGAGCAGGAAGTTGAGACCCTTGAAATAGGAATGAGGCAAAACACGCGATTCGCGTACCAGCTGCTTAATGTCGATGCGCGCGGCAACCCAGCCGAGCACGAAGAATAGCGGTAGCACCAAAAGCCACCAGAGCTGGATTTCGAAACCGCCGGAAGTCATTTAATCAATTCAGAAAGTATTCAGGGGTGTCGCTGCGGCATCGGCATCGCCGGGGGCGACGCGGCGCGAATGCGACAGGCTCAGCGACTGGACGTGAAGCTGATCCTCGAGCCGGCCGATTTCGCGACGTTGCCGGATCATGGTCGAAAATCCAGCCGTCACACCGACGACGACACCGGCGACGAAGCAGCCGAGAATCACGAGGGAGAGTGGAGCCTGCCAGATATTGCCGAAATACAGGCGTAAGTCGACTGGCCCAATGTTCTTGATGGCCAGACCGAACAAGGCGACGAAGATGATGATCCGCAACAGCCAAACGAGGATACGCATCGGCACTCACTCAATACGTTAGAGACGAACGGCACATGGAAAAAGCGGCATTCGCACCCATGCCATCGGCAAAAAGAGACGAATACCGCCGGGTCCTGCAAATTCAGATCCACTGCATCCCATCCGAGGGTGGCAGGCAATGGATCACACGACTGGGTCAATGAAACAATTGCGGCAAATTTCAGCAAAAATTCAAAAAGTTTTTAGCAATTGAGACGGCTACATCGACCTTTCATCTATTCAATCGGCCTGATCGACGCGCTCGCGCAACTCCTTGCCAGCTTTGAAATGTGGCACGTGCTTTTCGGGCACGTGCACCTTCTCGCCTGACTTGGGGTTTCGCCCGATACGCGGCGGTCTGTAGTTGAGCGCAAAACTGCCGAAGCCTCTGATTTCGATGCGATCACCGCGCGCGAGCGCCTCGGTCATCGCATCGAGAATCATCTTCACGGCAAGATCCGCGTCCTTGGCCACCAACTGGGGAAAACGTGCCGCCAGCCGGTCGATCAACTCGGACTTTGTCATATCAAGCTCGAAGCCTCAATGCAAGTGGGTTACTGTTACCGTTACTGTTACTGCGACGTCTTCATCTTCGCCTTGAGCAGCGCGCCCAGGCTGGTCGTACCGGTAGAGGCGGAGCCGCTCTCGGAAACCAGCTTTTGCATCGCATCGTTCTGTTCAGCCTGATCGCGGGCCTTGATCGAAAGACTGATGCCGCGCGTCTTACGATCAACGTTGATGATCATTGAATCGACAGAATCACCTTCCTTGAACAAGGTACGCAGGTCTTCAATACGATCACGCGAGGCTTCGGAAGCACGCAGGTAGCCTTCGATGTCGCCGCCCAGATCAATCACTGCACCACGCTGATCCACTGTCTTCACAGTGCCCTTAACGACGCTGTTCTTGTCATGGATGGCCACAAAACTGGTGAACGGATCGCCTTCAAACTGCTTGATGCCCAGCGAGATACGCTCCTTCTCGACATCAATCGAGAGCACCATGGCTTCAACTTCGTCACCCTTCTTGAAGCTCTGCTTGGCTTCCTCACCAGCAGCCGACCAGGACAGGTCGGAGAGATGCACGAGACCATCGATGCCACCCGGCAGGCCGATGAAGATACCGAAGTCGGTGATCGACTTGATGGCACCCGTGACCTTGTCGCCCTTCTTGTGGTTCATCGCGAAGTCGTCCCATGGGTTCGACTGGCACTGCTTCATGCCCAGCGAGATACGGCGGCGGTCTTCGTCGATCTCGAGGATCATGACTTCGACTTCGTCACCCAGCTGAACAACCTTAGATGGGTGAATGTTCTTGTTGGTCCAGTCCATTTCAGACACGTGAACCAGACCTTCGATACCTTGTTCGATTTCAACGAAAGCACCGTAGTCGGTCAGGTTAGTTACCTTGCCGAACAGGCGGGTCTGAGCTGGGTAACGGCGGGAAATGCCAACCCATGGGTCATCGCCCAGTTGCTTGAGACCCAACGATACGCGGTTCTTTTCGGTATCGAACTTGAGGACCTTGGCAGTAACTTCGTCGCCCACGGCCAGAACTTCGGACGGGTGACGAACACGGCGCCAGGCCAGATCGGTAATGTGCAGCAGGCCATCGATACCGCCGAGGTCAACGAATGCACCGTAGTCGGTGATGTTCTTGACCACGCCCTTGATGATGGCGCCTTCTTGCAGCGTCTCAAGCAGCTTCTGACGATCTTCGCCCATATTCTCTTCAAGAACAGCACGACGCGACAGCACAACGTTGTTACGCTTGCGATCGAGCTTGATGACCTTGAACTCCATGGTCTTGCCTTCGAACGGCGTAGTGTCCTTAACTGGACGGGTATCAACCAGCGAACCCGGCAGGAAGGCGCGAACGCTGTTAACCATAACAGTGAGACCACCCTTAACCTTGCCAGTGATGGCACCGGTAACCAGCGAGCCGTCGTTCAGAGCGGCTTCCAGCGAGTTCCAGGCAGCGATACGTTTTGCGCGGTCACGCGACAGACGGGTTTCACCAAAACCGTCTTCGAGCGATTCAATGGCAACCTGGACGAAATCGCCAACGGCAACTTCCAGTTCGCCCTGATCGTTCAGGAATTCGTGTACGGGGACATAGCTTTCGGACTTGAGTCCGGCATTAACGACCACAAAATTCTGGTCCATGCGCACCACTTCAGCAGTGATGACTTCACCTTGGCGCATATCCTGGCGGGCAAGGCTTTCTTCAA
>CAZAOQ010000071.1:0-14267 GCA_964486795.1 uncultured Rhodocyclaceae bacterium | reverse complement strand
TTAGCAGTCTCTTGCCAATAACAGAGCGAAACTTGAAGCCTGCTCACAAATACCCTTGTACATGGCACCCATCGCTCAAATCAGATCGGCGAGAAAGGTCTGAGCACCCGCATGGCCCAGGCGCGCAGCACTACGCAACCATTTCATAGCCAGCCGGGGACTACTCGCAACACCGTCGCCGCACGAATACGCTCGACCGAGTTCATATTGCGCATCGACATCACCAAGCGCTGCCGCCTTGCGCAACCAGCGGCCACCTTCGCGGGCATTCTGCGGGCTTGCTTCGCAACCTTGGCCATGCAGTAGGCAATAGCCGAGGCTGTACATGGCGTAAGCATCTTCGTATTGCTCGACGGCCTGCTCATACCAGCGAAACGCCTCACGATAATCCCGTAGTGCACGGTCCGGACCATGACCGAAGTAGTACAAGTCTGCAAGCGCAACCTTTGCTTCGAACAGGCGCGCCGCCTTGCGATACCAAGTCATCGCCTGCAGATCGTCGCACTGGACGCCGTAGCCGTAGCGGTAACAATCAGCAAGCACGAGTGCAGCGCGACGATGCCCGAGTTCCCCCGCCTTGCGATAAAAATGAGCTGCCTCGGCCGCCGCATCCTGATCCTGCGCTGCACTACGTAGCAATTGCTCGGCACGAAAAAAATAGTAGCGCTCCAGCTCGCCGAGCGCGGGATGCCAGCCAGCTTCTGCCGCTGCCCGCAGCAGCCGCTCACCACGAACGAGGTCTGCCGAAACGCCGATACCATGGAGATGACAACGACCGAGCTCAGCCATGCCATGAGGATCACCACCCTCTGCCGCAGCGCGATACTGCTCGACGGCAGCCTCAGGATCAGTGGCGACACCCTCGCCATGCTCATAGCACTCACCGAGCCAGACCTGGGCAAGTGGATCCCGCCCCTCGGCAGAACGTCGATACCAGGCCACAGCCAGCATCTTGTTTTCGGTGACACCATCACCATTCCGATAACAGTGGCCAAGTTTGCGCTGCGCCTGCGTATGTCCCTGGCGCGCAGCAAGTCGATACCAGCGGATCGCCTCCGGCATATCAAGTGTCAGGCCGCCGCGCCCAAAAGCGTACCATTCACCGAGCTCGTACTCGGCCTCGCGGTTTCCCTGCTCGGCAGCACGCCGGTACCAACCGAGCCCAGCCTGGATATCGCGCGTCACGCCGACACCGAACACATAACACTGGCCGAGCAGGAACATCGCGCCAGTGATGCGCTTGCGTGCTGCGGCACGGAACCAGCTCATCGCCTCGGCACAATCCTGCGGTACCCCCTCGCCCGCATAGAGACACATACCGACGCAATACATGGCCGCGGCGCTGCCACCTTCGGCAGCAGCCCGCCAGAGGCGCAGCGCCTCGGTGCGATCTTCACTCACACCACGGCCAAAAAAGTGGCAACGCGCAAGCAATTCGCGCGCACGATTATGGCCATGCTCGACGGCAAGGCGTAACCAACGCGCCGCCTCGCCGAAGTCACGCAGGCAAGTATCGGGCAGACCGAAATAATTGATGCGCCCCAGCCAGTACTGGGCAAGACGCGCTCCCGCCCCTCCCTTCGCCGCGGCTTTATGGAACATACCAAGCGCCCGCTCGTTATCAGCAGCGATGCCGTGACCGCGCAACAGACAAAGGCCATACCAAGTCAGGCCACGCAGGTCATCGTGCGCCGCAGCAGACTCAAATAGCCGCGCCGCCTCGGCAGGATCTTTGGGCAAACCGAAACCATGGTAGAGCAGCCAGCCGAGCACCGCTTCGCCAGCAGCACAGGCGCGTTCTGCGCTTTGCGTCGCCCACCGCGCGGCATGTGCATAGGACTTCTCCGCGCTGCCTTCTCCCACCGCATAGCGCCAACCCAGCTCGGCCTGTGCCTGAGAATTGCCCGCTGTTGCCATGCGCATCAGTTCGTTCAGCGCCAATGCCCGCCAGAATTCGTCGGCTGAACCCAGTAGTTCGATGCCATACGTGGCGCCGCGCTCGATCAGGCTAGAGTCCAAAGCCTCACGAAAAATTCCAAGCAGCGCCGGCGAGCGTAGCGGCGTCAACTCTCCAGAGAGACCTGCAGGCACGTTTCGTGCGGGAAAACAAACGGGAGCGTTTTGCATGGTCGGCTAGATTACCGGAAATCCTCTTGCACAGGCGCAAGACTGTCGGTCAGAATGAGCGTTGCGAGTGCTGACCAACCCACGCATACGAATGAGTCCATTGTCATTTCACAGCCTGCTGTGATTATCCACAAAATCTGTGGATAAGTTTGTGGATGACATGGGGTCAAAGTTGCTAAACCAGCCCCCCGTAAGCTTTTTTTTTACGCCGCCCGAAAATTGAGCTTAAATAAATTATCATTATATTCAATAACTTGACTGCAAGCCCTTCTCCTGTCACGGATTTTAAATGCAAGCATTAGTTTACGCCGCACGCGCTTGCGGCCTCCCTTGAATCCGGCTGATACTTTTTGCCTTTGTCAATACCTCTTTTGTTAATTTCCCTCACTCTGAAATGAGCAATGAAGTACTCACTGTCGCGGCCCTGAATCGCCGCGCACGCGATCTCCTTGAGCAGAAGCTTCCTCTGCTCTGGGTGGCCGGTGAAATCTCGAATCTGACCCGGGCTACCTCCGGGCATGTCTACTTTTCGCTCAAAGACGAAAATGCCCAAGTGCGCTGCGTGATGTTCCGCAATCGTGCCCAACTCGTCCCCTGGCGCCTGGAAAACGGCCAACAAGTGGAAGCGCGGGCGCTGGTGACACTCTACGAAGCGCGAGGTGACTTCCAGCTCAACATCGAAGGCCTGCGCCGTGCAGGACTCGGCAAGCTCTATGAAGCCTTTGCGCGGCTGCGCGAGCGGCTTGAAGATGAAGGGCTCTTTGCCGATCAAAGAAAACGCGAACTGCCACGCCTCCCGCGCCGCATCGCTATCGTCAGTTCGCCTCAGGCCGCTGCCCTGCAGGACATTCTCATCACCTTGCGCCGCCGTGCACCACACTTGCCCACCGTACTTTATCCGTCAGCCGTGCAGGGTGACGGCGCCGCCGAGAAGCTTGCCACCGCCATCACCACAGCCGGGCTACGCGCCGTAAAGGATCACACCGATGTACTGATCGTCGCTCGTGGTGGTGGCAGTATCGAAGACCTTTGGGCATTCAACGAGGAATGTGTGGCACGCGCCATCGCAGCTTGTCCATTACCCGTGGTCAGTGGTATTGGCCACGAAACCGACGTCACCATCACTGACTTCGTGGCCGATCGGCGCGCAGCGACACCGACGGCCGCCGCCGAACTTGTGAGTGCTGGCTGGTTCGATGCGGCCGACGAACTTGATGCGTTGGCAAACAGCCTGCACCGCAACCTTCGCAACCAGATCGAAGTCCGCATGCAACGACTCGACCTGCTCGCCCATCGCCTTGTTCACCCCGGCCAACGACTGGCGCGCGACCTGCAGAATGTCGCCCATCTGGCCACACGCCTCAACGCGGCACTGCAGCGTCAGTTGCGCCAGAACGCCGCGCAGATCGACCGCTGGCACCTGCGCCTGTCCCAGGCGCGACCCGCACTCCACGCGGCCACCCGCCGCGTCGAAGTTGCCGAACAGCGTCTACGCGTCACTGCCCGCGGCCATTTCACCGCCCGACAGGCACATCTCGCCACACTCGCTGCCACGCTCACCTCATTGAACCCGCTGGCCACACTAGATCGTGGCTACAGCATTGTGCGCGATATCCACGGTACCGTCGTGCGCAGCCACCACCAGCTAGCCGGCGGTGAGATCATTGACGTGCGTTTCTCAGACGGCCATATCACCGCTCGCGTCGAAAGTCCCGACCACACAGCCTGACCGCATATAATTAAACCTCAACAATTGAAACAACAAGCTCTTGCCAGAAGCCGTTATCCCGACTAAGCTAGTCGGGTTTTCGGACTTCGTTATCTACCCCCCCCCCGAGGAGACACTCATGGAACACACGCTGCCCGCTCTTCCGTATTCCACCGACGCGCTGGCCCCGCACATGTCGAAAGAAACATTTGAATATCACTACGCCAAACATCACCAGGCCTACGTCACTAACCTCAACAATTTGACCAAGGGCACCGAGTACGAAAACCTCGATCTGGAAGCCATTGTCAAGAAAGCCCCGGCCGGTGGCCTCTACAACAATGCCGCCCAAGTTTGGAACCACACCTTTTTCTGGAACTGCATGCGGCCGAATGGCGGTGGCGCTCCAGTTGGCGCACTGGCCGCAGCCATCGACAAGAAATGGGGAAGCTACGATGAGTTCAAGAAAACCTTCCAGACCAGCGCCGTCGGCAACTTCGGCTCCGGCTGGACCTGGCTAGTCAAGAAGGCTGACGGCTCTGTCGATATCGTCAACATGGGTGCCGCCGGTACGCCGCTGACCACGGGTGACAAGGCTCTACTGTGCATCGACGTCTGGGAGCATGCCTACTACATCGACTACCGCAACGCGCGGCCCAAGTTCGTCGAAACCTTCCTCGACAAGCTTGTCAATTGGGATTTCGCGGCGAAAAACTTCGGTTAATCACGCTCAAGGGACTTCCGTCACGGAAAACATGCCCCGTCCTGAAAAATGGCGCCCGAAAGTCGGCGCCATTTTTTCGTCAGCCACCACCCGACTGGCCGCGAACATCTGCGCCCCCTTCCCTTCTGTCACATTCATCGTCATTAACGGACAGACAATGCTCAAATCAGTTGGCACCGGTCCCTATGATAAAATCTGAGCATTGACTCGTCCGCTCAGTCGCTGACACCCTCTCACAAGGTCTACTGCATGTCTGGCAATACTTTCGGCACCCTGTTCTGCGTCACTTCGTTTGGCGAATCACATGGCGCGGCGATCGGTTGCGTGATTGACGGTTGCCCACCGGGGCTGGAAATCAGCGCCGCCGATATCCAGGCGGAACTCGACCGCCGCAAGCCGGGCACGTCACGGCATGTCACACAGCGCCGCGAACCGGACGAAGTGGAGATACTTTCCGGCATCTTCGATGGCAAGACCACGGGAACGCCGATCGCACTCCTGATCCGCAACCAGGACCAGCGCAGCAAAGACTACGGCAACATCAGCCAATCCTTCCGTCCGGGTCATGCCGACTATACCTACTGGCAGAAGTACGGTATCCGCGACTACCGCGGCGGCGGGCGCTCTTCCGCACGTGAGACGGCCGTGCGTGTCGCCGCCGGCGCCATCGCCCGGAAATGGCTTTATGAGCGCTATGGTATCGAGATTGCAGGCTGCATGACCCGACTCGGTGCAATCGAGATTCCGGTCAATGACTGGTCCATCGTTAATGACAATCCCTTCTTTGCCGCTGATGCAGCGAGCGTCCCGCACCTGGAAGAGGCAATGGACGCATTGCGCAAATCAGGCGATTCGATCGGTGCACAGATTCACGTCGTCGCCCGTGGTGTGCCGGTTGGATGGGGCGAGCCGGTGTATGGCCGCATCGACGCCGACATCGCATCAGCGATGATGAGTATCAATGCCGTTAAGGGTGTCGAAATCGGCGCGGGCTTTGCTTGTGTAGCGCAAAAAGGTAGCGAACACGGCGACGAAATGACGCCCGGGGGCTTTCTTTCCAATCATGCTGGCGGCGTTCTCGGCGGCATCACCAGCGGCCAGGATATCCTCGTTAACATTGCCATCAAGCCGACATCAAGCATTCGCCTAACCCGCCGCTCGATCGATCTCGCCGGCCAACCGGCCGAGGTCGAGACGCACGGCCGTCACGATCCCTGCGTCGGCATTCGCGCCACACCGATCGCCGAGGCAATGCTGGCCCTGGTGCTGATTGACCATGCGCTGCGTCACCGTGCACAGTGCGGCGACGTGACTTGTCCGACACCGAAGATTCCTGCCCGGCCAAAGCCTTAAAACGACGCACAAACAAATCAACCACCCAACCAACCAACCAACGGAGAGAAAATACGATGAGCCTGCCCGATCACCACGATCTACATAACGAATTCCCGGAATTCAAGAATGAGATTCATACCCTGAAGATGGGTAACCACCATTTCGCTCGCCTGTTCGACGAATATCACAAACTCAATCGTGAAGTGATCGTCCTCGAAGGCCAAAACACCCCGGTCGCCGACGAAACTTTTGAGGATCTGAAGAAAAAACGCCTCAAGCTGAAGGATGAGTTGTACGGCATGATCAAGACGCAACAGGCCTCCTGAGCAAACCGTTCGTTCGGCAAATCAGCGGGCTGCGCCACTAAGGCGCGGCCCGCTTTTTTTCACCCTTTCACGTCCCTCATCGATGACCGCCTTGCGACTTTCGGCGTGGTATTTCGTTTATTTCGCCTTCATCGGCGCCTACATGCCGTACTTCGGCGTATACCTTCAGGCGCAAGGTTTTTCTGCCTGGGACATCAGTTTGCTGCTCTCGCTGATGCAGGTCATGCGTCTCGTCGCACCCAATCTGTGGAGTAGTCTGGCCGAACGCCATGGCCGCAACACGACCGTAGTGCGCGGCACGACGCTGCTGTGCGCCATCAGCTTCTGCGCTTTTTTCTTCACGCGTGGCTTCACCGCAACATTCGCCGCCATGGCGCTGCTATCCTTCTTCTGGAGCGCCGCGCTCCCGCTGGTTGAAGCACTCACACTGCACCAACTCGACCGCCATCCCGAGCGTTACGGCAACATACGACTATGGGGCTCGGTCGGCTTCGTCGTCGCCGTTCAATGTATCGGTGCGCTACTCGACGTGCAGCCACTCGACAGCCTGTTGTGGGTTTCGCTGGCCATGCTGGTCGCACTATTCGGCAGCAGCCTCGCGCTGCCCGAAAGCCCCATCGAACCGGCGGCCCACCTGGCAGTCTCGCTGCGAACAATGCTACGCCAGCCACAGCTCATCCCCTTGCTCTGGGCAAGTTTCCTGATGGCCGCAGCACACGGCCCACTTTATGTCTTTTATTCCATCCACCTCGTCAACCACGCCTACTCGACGACGCTCGTCGGCGCACTCTGGTCACTTGGTGTGGTTGCAGAAATCCTTGCCTTCATGCTGATGCCGCGATTGTTGCGACGCTGCACCTTGCGATACATCTTGCTGACGATCTTCGCCGCAAGCGTGCTGCGCTTCCTTCTGATCGGCTGGGGTGCCGATTCGGTATATGTCATCGCGCTGGCGCAACTGCTTCATGGCGTGACCTTTGGCTCCTTCCACGCAACGATGGTGGCTATCCTCCACAAATGGTTTCCGGGACGAGACCAGGCACGCGCTCAGGCGCTGTATGGCAGCATCTCGTTCGGCGCGGGTGGCCTGCTCGGTGGCCTGCTGAGCGGCCAGGCCTGGGACGTGATCGGTCCCGGCTGGACCTACAGCATGGGTTCGCTGTTCGCCCTGATCGGCCTGTTCGTCGTTTGGCGTTACATGCGAGAAGCCAGCGGTGAAAGTGGTAAAAACAACATGCCGGACGAAATTACAGCGGAATGAAAGCCAACGAACTATCGGCTTCCTGCTGTGGTCGAATTCACAACGGGGAAGCGTCGCACGCCAGGCGCCTCTGTCAAGATCAAGACAGCACCGGTACCCTATGCAATAATTGTTGTTTGTTTATTTTCTGTTTGAAACTGCAAGACGTTGGAGCGTCACAGCCAGAACGTTGGACCATCGTAAGACAAGGAAGAAAGAACTATGCGTAAGACATGGGCCCTGCTAGCCATCGTCACTTGTGTCGCGCTGCTGGCCGGCTGCAATACTGTCAAAGGTATCGGCAAGGACATCGAAAAGGGCGGCGAAGCCATCCAGCGCGCCACTAATTGAATCGGAACATCTCCATTAAACAGGAAGCAAGGCAATGAAACGAGTCGGTCTGGTAGGTTGGCGCGGCATGGTGGGCTCGGTGCTCATGCAGCGCATGCGCGAAGAAAACGATTTCGCCCTGATCGAGCCGGTATTCTTCACCACGTCCAATGTGGGCGGCAAAGGACCCGACATCGGCCGTGAAATACCATCGCTCAAGGATGCCATGAATGTCGAGGCGCTCAGCGCCATGGACATCATCATTTCCTGCCAGGGTGGCGACTACACCACTGAAGTCTTCCCCAAGCTCCGCGCCACCGGCTGGAACGGCTACTGGATCGACGCCGCCTCGACGCTGCGCATGAAAGATGATGCGGTCATCATCCTCGATCCGGTCAACCGCGCCGTCATCGACCGCGCGCTGGATCAGGGAGTGAAGAGCTACATCGGCGGTAACTGCACCGTCAGCCTGATGCTGATGGCCTTGGGAGGCCTGTTCCAGGCCGGAATCGTCGAGTGGATGACTTCAATGACGTATCAGGCAGCCTCCGGCGCCGGCGCGCAAAACATGCGCGAGCTGCTGATGCAGATGGGCGAAGCACACCGCGTTGCCGACCACATGCTCAAGGATCCGGCCTCGGCCATCCTCGATATCGACCGTGAAGTCGCCGGAATTCTGCGCGACGAGCGCTTCCCGACGTCAAATTTCGGTGTACCGCTGGCAGGCTCGCTGATCCCGTGGATCGACAAAGACCTCGGCAACGGCCAGAGCCGCGAGGAATGGAAGGCAGGCGCCGAAACCAACAAGATCCTCGGCCTCGAACATGCCCCAGTCCCTGTCGACGGCCTCTGCGTGCGCATCGGCGCAATGCGCTGTCACTCACAGGCACTGACCATCAAGCTGAAACGTAAGGACGTGCCACTCAAGGAAATCGAGGCCATGCTTACGGCCCATAACGAGTGGGTGTCGGTCATCCCCAACGAGCGCGACATCACAATGAAGGAACTCACTCCGACTGCCGTGACTGGCAAATTGATCGTACCGGTCGGCCGTTTGCGCAAGATGTCGATGGGCGATGAGTACCTGTCGGCCTTTACCGTCGGCGACCAGTTGCTCTGGGGCGCTGCCGAACCACTACGCCGGATGCTGCGCATTCTGGTGGGCTGAATTCAGACAGTGACGGAAATATCACACACCTGAGAGACGAGTTTAGCTTGCAAGGCTAAATTCATGATGTTATTTTCTTTATCTGAATAATTCCCTTGCGGGAGGCATTGTGACAAAAATGACGCTCCGAATGAAAATAAAAGCATCCGCCGTAGCCTTGGCGCTGGCATCTTTGCCGCTCGCCGCGGACGCTGCGGGGCTCGGCAAGATCACGGTCCTTTCGGTGCTAGGGCAACCTCTGCGCGCCGAAATCGACATCACCGCCAGCCGTGAGGAAGCCCCCACGCTTGTGGCGCGCATAGCCTCCTACGACGCATTCCGTCAGGCGGGTATCGAATACGTCAGCGTCCTCTCCAGCGTGCGCGTATCCGTAGCCAAACGTCCGGATGGACGCCCCTACCTGTTGCTGAAATCCGACCAGGCGGTGAACGAACCCTTCCTCGACCTGTTGCTGGAAATGAGCTGGGCCGCCGGTCGCATGCAGCGTGAGTACACCTTCCTGCTTGACCCACCCGAAGCGCTGCAGAAGCAGGCGCCACAAGCTTCGCCGGTGGCAGTACCGCTCGCCGCACCCGTCGCACCCATCGCACCAGTCGCACCTCCTGAACAGACCTCTACACGAGCTGCAGCCCCGGAACAGGAACCGGCCGTCACTACACCAAGCCCTGCTCCCGCACAGGGGAAGAAGTCGGGTAATGACATGAAAGTGGTGCGCAGTGCCAACGGCGTGCAGCGCATCGTCAAAGCAGCCCCGCCCGAAGCACCGGAAACCGAAGCAACGACGCACCAGGTCAAGCGTGGTGACACGCTTGGCAAGATCGCCGCAGAAACCCTGCCCGACGGCGTCAATCTCGACCAAATGCTTGTAGCATTGTTCCGCAGCAATAAAGACGCTTTCGATGGCGGCAACATCAATCGACTGAAGGCTGGAAAGATCCTCGCAATCCCCGATCAGGCAACCGTTGCTGCGATCGGCGCCAAAGAAGCGCGCGACGTCGTCATTGCCCAATCGGCCGACTTCGCTGCCTACCGCAAGAAGCTCGCCGCAGCCACCGAAGCCGCACCGGTCACACGCGAAGAAGCACCAAAACAGGCCGCCAGCGGCAAGATCGAACCCAAGGTACAAGAGACAGCACCCGCGCCGGCCACGGGCAAGGACAAACTCGAAGTATCCAAATCAGCCGCTGCCAAGTCCGCCAGCGAGAAATCAGCTGCTGCGCGCACCGCTGCGATCGAGGAAGACCTGATTGCACGCGAAAAATCACTGAAGGAAGCCAACACCCGCATCGCCGCACTCGACAAAAATCTCGCAGACATGAAGAAGGTGCTCGAGATCAAGAGTCAGAACATGGCCGAAGCACAGAAGCATGCCCAGGCGGCTCCACCTGCAGCACCAGCACAAGCGCCGGCCGCTGAGCAGAAGCCCGCGCCTGCACCGGCCGCTACCCCAGCGCCGATCCAGACACCGCCCCCCGTGGCGGAGCCGGTTGCAGCAGAGAAACCCGCAGAGCCGGCCACCGAAAAACCAGCCGAAGCAGCCCCTCCTGTCGAAACTGCCGCAGCCAAGCCCGCAGAACCGAAACCTGCAGCCGCGAAACCCGCGCCCAAGATCGTGGCGGCAGCACCGCCTCCGCCGCCTGCCGAAGAACCGAGCTTTATCGACGGCAATCCGGAACTGGTGTTGGGTGGTGGTGGCGTCGTCGCCCTGCTACTCGGCTTCCTGGGCTTCAAGCAATGGCGCAAGCGCAAGGAAGCAGCAGCCAAGCCACGTGAAGACATGGCCGGTCCGAACAGCCAGAGCGAACCATCGATCAACTCCGTCTTCGGCGGAACCGGCGGCCAGCTCGTCGATACGGGTAGTACCGCCGCAATCAGTTCGCTCGACACCGACTTCAGTGTGGCGGGTGTTGGCGGCACCGACACCAACGAAGGTGTTGACCCAATCGCCGAAGCCGATGTGTATATGGCCTATGGCCGCAACGCACAAGCCGAGGAAATCCTTCTCGACGCATTGAAGAACGAGCCGGCACGCCATGCCATTCATCTCAAACTGCTCGAGATCTACGCCGCACGCAAGAGCCTCAAACAGTTCGAAACCATCGCCTACGACCTGCACGACCAGACCGGTGGCAGCGGTGAAGAATGGGACCAAGCCGCCGAGATCGGTCGTTCAATCGATCCGGACAACAGCCTCTACAGTGAAGCGAGTGCTGGCATCACACCGACGCCACACGAAGAGTACAACCCCGCGGCCACCATGGTGATGACCCCGCAAGACTTCGACCGGGTCGCTGCAGGCTTTGGCCCCGAGGGTATTGAGTCGGCCGCAACAACGACGGTCGTACCCGAACCTCCCTTTGAAGAAGTGCCCGAATCGCTCGATTTCGAACTCGACCTGGGGGGTGACAGCGTCCAGGGTGAAGCGACTACCGACGAAGATCTGGCACTCGATCTCGACCTGGGCAGCGACGAACCACCGCTGACACCCGCGCTCGCTGAAACAGCAGACACCCAGGCAGTCGACGACCACGTCATCGACTTCGAGATCGAAATGCCAGCGCTATCGGCAGAAAGTAGCCAGCACAATGCCGAAATCAGCCTTGAAATGCCTGAACCGAGCATCGAGGATCCCGGTCTGGAATTCGACCTGGGCGAGCCGAAGACGGCCGTAGCCACCGAGGCATCACCACTCGCTGCCGCAGGAATCGATCTTTCCTCGATCAGCCTCGATCTCGACGAACCACCCCGCGTCATCGCCGGGCCAAAGCTGACGCTCGAAGACGAAAGCATCGCGGCACCCCTCGAAATTCCACCGCTAAGCTTCGCCGCTGCCACGCTTGCCGAACCACTCACCGCTTCGGCACCGCCGACTGCCGGGTCAGCCGCTGAGACCACCGAGACGGCGGCCGACGACACACCGGGATCGCCCGAAGTTGACACCAAGCTCGAACTGGCCAGCGCCTATGAGGAAATGGGTGACAAAGACGGTGCGCGCGAATTGCTGCAGGAAGTGCTCAAGGAAGGCAATGCCACACAAAAGGCCACTGCACGCAGCAAACTTGAACAGCTCGGCTGATTACCGTCTACGGGCGCCCCCGCGTGGGCGCCCGGCCTGCATCCCCGGGCAGACTGCCTGACTTTGGCCCTAGCCCTACCCCTATTTTTACCCTTTTGACCATTCATCCCGCCAGCCTGCTTCTCGCCTGGCTGTCCCTTGCCTTGGCGCTGCAATGGTTTCCCCTTGCCGCGCTGCTCGGACTGGCGGCGCTCATCTTTCCGCTCGCAAGCTGGCGAGCCGGGACACGTTTCCGCCTGCTGCTGCGTCGTGCCCGCTGGCTGCTGCTATCCATCGTCATACTGTTCGCCCTCGCCACCCCAGGCAGCGCACTGCCGGGAGCGGCCGGCGCGCTGGGCCTCACCCATGAAGGTGCGCAACTCGCAGCTGCACACGTACTGCGGCTCACGCTGTTGCTCGGCCTGCTCGCCATGCTGCTGGAACAGCTCGGCATCCCGGCACTGATCGCCGGCCTCTACACGCTACTGGCGCCGCTTGGCAGAAGTAGGCGACGCAGCCAGATGGCGCTACGTCTGTTGCTGGTACTTGAATACGTTGAACAAGGTCGCGTCCAGCGCCGTGACGACGCACAACAGGGCTGGCGATACTGGCTCGACCCGCAAACGACCACGACAGGTGCGCACGCCGTACCCGACACGCTAACCGACTACCCACCCATAGAGCTCCACGTTGCCCCTCTCGGTGCCATCGACCTTGCCGTGATTCTATTGGCACTGGTCGGCCTCGGCGCAGCCTACGGGTGTACCAGCACAACACCGTGAGCTCGCCATGACTCGCATCGCCCTCGGCATCGAATACGATGGCGCCACCTTCCACGGCTGGCAGGCCCAGCCGCATGGCAACACCGTGCAGGATGCCCTGGAGCACGCCCTGTCAAAAATCGCGGATCAGCCCCTCCGCGTCACCTGTGCGGGCCGCACCGATACCGGCGTGCATGCGCTGGCTCAAGTGGTGCACTTCGATAGCGCGGCGGTTCGATCCGAGCAGGCTTGGGTGCGCGGTAGTAATGCCCAGTTACCCCCGCAGGTGGCAGTGCGCTGGGCGCGCACGGTCGACGCGCGCTTCAACGCCCGCTTCGATGCACTCTCACGCAGCTACTGCTATGTGCTGCACAACCATCCAGTGCGCCCCGCCCTGCAGCATGGCCGCACCGGCTGGTATCATCACCCGCTCGACGCCGGGCGCATGCACGAGGCCGCCCAGGCATTGCTCGGTGAGCACGATTTCTCGGCCTTCCGTGCTGCGGAGTGCCAGGCGAAATCTCCAGTAAAGATCATGCACCGCGCAGAAGTTCAGCGGCTTGGCGACACCATCCTCTTCGAATTCCGTGCCAGCGCCTTCCTCCAGCACATGGTCCGTAACATCGTCGGCGCCCTGGTCTACATCGGTCAAGGCCGCGAACCGGTCGAATCCATCACCACCCATCTTGCCAGCCGCGATCGGACGCGCGGCGCGCCGACCTTCTCGCCCGCCGGACTGTACCTTGCCGGAGTCGAATACGCCGCGCACTGGAATATCCCGGCGGCGGAACGTATGATTCCGCCTTTGCCCCCGAGATAAACCCGGACGTGACGATTCCCGCCCCGCACCGCACCCGCATCAAAATCTGCGGCATTACCCGTGAAGTAGACCTGCGCGCCGCCGTCAGCCTCGGTGCCGACGCACTCGGCTTCGTCTTCTACCCGCCTAGCCCACGTTACATCGATAACGAACACGCCGCACGTTTAGCGCGTGTGTTACCGCCTTTCGTCACGCTGGTCGGCTTGTTCGTCAACGCGGAAGTCGACCAGGTGCGCCGGACGATCGCTAAGGTACCGCTGCAACTGCTGCAATTCCATGGTGACGAGGACGCTACTTACTGCCGGCAGTTCGGTCTGCCCTACATCAAAGCGGCGCGAGTACGACCTGATCTCGATTTGCTAGAATACGCAGCTTCGTTTCCCGATGCCCGCGGTCTGCTGCTCGATGCCTTTGTCGGCGGCTACGGCGGCGCGGGGAAAACCTTTGACTGGACACTGATTCCGCCCACCCTGCCGCTGCCCATCATTCTCTCAGGCGGACTCGATGCCGCCAACATCGGTGAAGCGCTACAGGCCGTGCAGCCTTGGGCAGTCGATGTCAGTAGCGGCGTGGAAAGTACGGAGCCCGGTTGCAAGGGCATCAAGGACGCGACAAGAATCGCCGCGTTCATCAATGGAGTACGCAATGCAGAAGCATGAGCAACCTGAGAAAA
>CAZAOQ010000070.1:0-14458 GCA_964486795.1 uncultured Rhodocyclaceae bacterium | reverse complement strand
ACCGTCATCAATTCAACGAGGAACAAGCCCCAAGGAATCGTCAATCCTAAACCCAATAAACCGCAGCAGAGTGCCGGACCGGTGCGGGAGCCATCCACGACGCTGCGCCTGCCGCGCCACAACAATCCCGCGGACAACAACCCGAAACACAGATAAGCCAAAACACCCAACCAATTACTAGGGGCAGAAAGATCGGCCAAGAATACTTCCCGCATATCAATCGACATTGCCTCTGGGTTTGGCCAGAGCCACAGAAGTAGGTATTTAAAGAACAAACCGCACTGCGTCAGGATGCTCATCCAGTGAATTCGTTCCAATAGATACAGGCGCTCGTGCCAACTGTCTCCATCCAGAAAATACACCAACATCGGCTCATAGGCCGTCCCCAGTATGGATGCCGACGGCAGCGTCACCGCGATAGCAATTCCGGCATACGCCACAAACACAGGGATCAACACTCGCCAACCGAGCTGTGTCTGAGTCTCTCGCCAGAACAAGATGCTCAGGGCGAGCGGGACGATGGGTGTAAGCACCGCATGTTGCTTTGAGAACGCCGCAAAATAGAAACAGAGAACTGAAACCCAACACCAGATTTTTTTCCCACTTTGGATCGAACTCAGCCAAGCCAACCACATCAGCAATGAAAACAACGTTGCCATCAGCATGGTGCGCTCAATAAGGTAGGCGACGGTATAAACGGCGGCTGGATGGACAGCAAACAACCCTGCGGCAGTGAATGCCACCAGCTCATGACTGACGGTTGGCGAAGCCGTGCCTGTCTCTTCAGTTGAAGCCAACAGCCTGGCGATTAATCTCTGCAAGCTGAGAGTACATAAGCCATGCAGCACAATATTGCCAATACGCATCTCCGCTGTTCCATGCTCGAAAAGCAGAGACTGATGGGCGAACGAAGCAAAAGGCCAATAGCGGGAAAGAAAGGGTTGTAACGTGGAGCCAAACTTGGAAACATAGTTCCCCGAGAAGAAATCCAGATCGTCAAAAATGAGAGGGGCATCGATATGTCCCCCGTAAAGGAACCAGATGCCTGCTGCCAACAAGCTCCCGCCAAGGGCTTGAATGACCCGCAGCGATAGAAAATTAGACAAGGGTGAACCTTTCAAGGGATTTTCGTTCTCGCACTTTGAACCGCCGATCAAGACTACCGCGACACATCATGTTTCTTGATTAGAAAGAATCGTCAGCCAACGATTGTCGTTCCGGCGAAAGCGGCAACCCAGTCCAAACCCGCGCCACCCGCTAGCCCTGGATTCCTGCACCCAAAGGACACTTCCTGCGGGCCCATTTCGAGGGAAGGACGAGAACAGATTGTGCGATCGGTGAGATACCTGCTGACGCTCATTGATAATCAGGTTATGTTTTGACGCGACTGCTGCATTTCCACACCCCAAAAGGACTCCTGGGGCACGCGAACGAGAATCAGCACGTGGCGACATCTTCAATTATCCATGACAGCGAAACACAGACTGAACAGCCGAAAAAAAGCCCCTCTTAAGAGGGGCTTTTTCTATTTAAAAACTCCAGGCTATCAGCAAATCGGGCCCGCAGCTCTGGTGAAGCAAGTGCCACTCTTAGCCCAAATCAATTTGCCCGTCGCATCAGCGGTCGGAGTCATGATGAAGGTATAAGCAGTTCCGCCGAAATCCGTGGAATTGGAAGTCGCGGTAATCGTACCGTTTGCAGCGACCGATATAGAGTCCACTTTGCCGACAGGTGCAGTGACCGCATCGGGAACATCATTGGTATTCACAGCAACACCTGCGACAGCGCCGCCGCCTACGGGGAAGGAACAGCCGGTACCATTATTCACGCAAAGTTCAATACCATTCTTGAACGGACCTGTGGCACTAACGACCTCCGTGTACTTGGCCTTCAGTGTGTAATTCTGATACGACGGGATGGCCACAGCAGCCAAGATGCCGATAATCGCCACGACGATCATCAGTTCGATCAGGGTAAAGCCCTTTTGCATTGTATTCATGGTGTATCTCCTTTATCGGTGATTAGTGACAGCGCTTGCCAGTCACTTGATGTTGTAAGAGCAAACGCCGTGCCAACCATCAATAAAACTTGCAAGGCATTGTTTTATTGGAATAGGTCTGTATGAAATGAAATTCTAAACGCATCTACAGCCACCATTAATGTCGGAATGTGACGTTTTTCGTCAGTCGCTACCGGCTCAGAGTACAAAACCGGGAATCCGGCTTTTGTCTACTTCATCAATCTGCTGCGGATCAAGAAATTTCTCGGCGTAACGGAGATAGACGCGCTCGCGGATAAAAAGATCGAACAAGTCAGGGTCGATGTGGCCGTTTTCCTTGAACTTGCCGAGGATGAACAAGGAATCGGAAAGTGTCTTGCCCGACTTGTAGGGGCGATCCTTAGCGGTCAGCGCCTCGAAAATATCAGCAATACCCATGATGCGCGCCTGTATCGACATCTCGTCGCGCTTAAGACCTTTCGGGTAGCCCTTGCCATCCATGCGCTCGTGGTGACCGCCGGCAAATTCAGGCACCCGTCCCAGATGCTTGGGCCAGGGCAATTCATTAAGCATCCTGATGGTTGCGACGATGTGATGATTAATGATTTCCCGCTCGGACCCGGTCAATGTTCCGGCACGAATAGTCAGATTCTCGATCTCGTCGGCATCGAGAAAATCGGCCTCCTCGCCATCGACATTCTTCCAGCGATTGCACCGGCCGATATCGCGCACCCGCTGCTGATCGGCTTCGCTCATGGTTTCGCCGCCGAGATTGGAGCGGCGCAGGAACTCACGGTCATCCCTGAGCTGTCCAATGCGTGCCATATACCTGTTTTCCAAATCTGCAGCGCTCGCTGCCTCCACTTCTGGGGCACTCTTTGAAGAAGAAGCCAGTTGGGCGCGCAACATCTCAATCTCGACATCGCGCATAAGCACTTCGAAGCGTGTATCCAGCGTGTGAATTCGATCGTAGATCGTGTGCAGCTTGGTCGCCTTGTCGACGATATGCACTGGTGTGGTGATCTTGCCGCAGTCATGCAGCAGACCCGCTATTTTCAATTCATAGCGATCGTGATCGCTCATGTTGAAGCCGGCGAGCGGCCCGGTAACGGTCTGATTGGCGGCTTCCGCCAGCATCATGGTCAGGATCGGCACCCGCTCGCAATGGCCACGCGTGTAGGGGGACTTCTCATCAATGGCGAGGTTGATCAGGCCAACGAAAGACTCAAACAAACTTTCCAGTTGCTGAATCAGCTGCCGGTTGGTCAGCGCGATCGCTGCCTGCGAAGACAGGGATTCGACAAGACGCTGGTCGGCAGCCGAAAACGATACAACGTCGCCCGTTTCCGGTGACAGGGAGTTGATGAGTTGCAGCACGCCGATGACCGTGTTCTCGTGATTTCTCATCGGCACCGTCAGGAAGGACTGCGAACGATAGCCTGTACGCTCATCATAGCGGCGCGTACCGGAAAAATCGAAGCCCTGGGCAAAATAGGCATCTTCGATATTTACGGTCTCCGTATGGAGTGCCGCATACACCGCCACCATCGAATTATTTGGCTGACCCTGCTCATCGGTGAACGGAAGATCCGGAAAATTGGTCAGGTTCCCAGAAGTGCCACCTAAAGCGATGCCCAGGGTATCGTTGCGTATGAGTTCGAAACGCAAAGCGTTTCCATCCTCTGTGACGAGATACAAGGTGCCGCCATCGGCGTGAGTGATGTCTTTCGCAGCGACGAGTATCTTTTCCAGCAGGCGGTTGATGTCGCGCTCGCTGGACAGCGCAGCCCCGATTGCATTGAGTTGTTCGAGGCGCTGAAAAATCGACGACTGAAGATCGGAAGCATCCATATCCATAGCCGCCACCGCAGTCGCCACAGTGGTCATTTAATACACACCGAGCGCACGATCTTCAGGTCGGTCAGCCCTTGCAGCACCTTCTCCATGCCGTCCATCTTGAGCGTCAGCATGTCCTCCTCAAGCGCCACGGCCAGGAGTTCGGCGACGCGCGCATGCTCCTGAATCAGCTTCTTCACACGATCACTGCCCAGCATCAGCTCGTGCAGGCCAAGACGCCCCTTGTAACCGGAGTCGTTACACTCCGGACAACCGCGCGCCTTGTAAAGCTTGAACTTTCCATTCTCGGCGTAAGTCTCCAGCCAGCGTTGGTAAATCTTGTCGGACGCAGCCTTGGCATCTGTCTTGAAGGCGTCGGTGTGCATCAGCTCCCCGCAATATTCCTTAAGGAACAACTGCATCTCGTCATCATCCGGCGTATAGGCTTCCTTGCACTTGCAGAGACGTTTGGCCAGGCGCTGGGCAAGAATCCCGAGCAGGGCATCCGAGAAGTTGAACGGATCCATGCCCATGTCGAGCAGCCGGATGATTGATTCCGGCGCACTATTGGTATGCAGGGTCGCAAACACCAGGTGACCAGTGAGAGACGCCTCGATACCGATACGCGTAGTTTCAGCATCACGCATTTCACCCACCATGATGATGTCCGGGTCGGCACGCAGGAAGGCCTTCATGATGGTTGCGAATTCGATGCCCGCCTTTTTGTTGATCTGAACCTGGCGCAGACCCTTCTGGGTGATTTCCACCGGGTCTTCGGCTGTCCAGATTTTCGTGTCAACGTTATTCAGGTACTTGAGCACCGAATGCAGGGTGGTGGTCTTACCGGAACCGGTTGGCCCGCAAACGAAGAACAGTCCGTAAGGCTTGGAGACCGCACCCTTCAGGCGCTCCAGATTCATCGGCAGGACACCCAGCTTGTCGAGCGGAATTGGCTCACCTGCCGCCAGGATACGCATGACAATATCTTCACCACCGACGGAGGGAATCGTCGCCACACGCAGCTCGATATCCAGCGGCCCGAATTTCTTGAACTTGATCTTGCCGTCCTGCGGCTTGCGGCGCTCAGAAATATCGAGATCACACATGATCTTGATACGAGCCGCCATGGAGTTGCGATAACTCGACGGAACCTCGATGTACTTGACCAGTGAACCGTCTTTACGAAAGCGGACCAGCGTCTTTTCCTTGCCTGGCCCCGGCTCGATGTGAATATCGGAAACGCCCTGCTGATAGGCATCGATGATGATCTTATTGACCAGCTTGACGAGTTCGTTATCCGCAGCGGCCGAGACATCACCCGCAGTGGTCTCTGGGCCCTCCTCGGGATCACCCGCCATCGCCGAAAGCAGATCGCCAACAGACGACAGATCCGCTTCATCGGCCTGCGCACCAAACAACAAATCCAGACTCTGCTTGAATTCGCGGATGGTGGTGACACGGTAGGCCAGCCGACTCTTGGGATAGACGTTATTGACGATGCGCGAACTCTTGACCTGCTCAGGATCCATCGTCGCGACGACGATACCCTCACTCGTTTCCTCGAGCGGGCACCACTGGTTCTGTTCCAGGTATTCACGCTTCAGATTTTTCAGCAAGTCCAGCGGCTTGACCCGATCATGCTTGTAGGGTTCGTACTGCACGTTGAAGAATTTGGCGAGCGCAGCAACGATCGCCGGCACCTTGACCTGGAATTCGCTGACCAGCACTTCCTCTATATCAACATTCTTGCGGCGCGCTGAGCGTATCGCCAACTCCATCTCCTGAGGCGAGATCACGGCATCGGCTACAAGTGGGTCATACTTCGTCTTGGCTGCTGTTGACTTGGAGCGCTGCGAGAAGGCGATTGCCAGTGTTTCGCAAAGCCCCTTGAGCCCCTCCTCGACGATCGGCGAAAACGGCTGACCTGACTTATTGTTGATGACCTGCACGACCCCGACCGCCTCGCCGCCGGTTGTGATGATCGGTGCCACCAGCATCTGCTGAGTGCGGTAACCCGTGCGCTTATCAACCTCCTGAAGGAAGCGCAGGCTCGGGTGATGAGACTTCAGCTCGATATCGTCATACACATCGCGCAGATTGATGACCTTGCGCGAAAGTGCCACATAGCCTGCGATACTTTGGTCGGCGATCGGGAGCTTGAGATCCTTGAAGGAATTGAGGCCGGTCTTGACCTTGGAAACAATCGAAGACTTGTCCTCGCTGACCGAGTAAATCGTCAACCGGTCGGCATTAAACAGGCTGCAGATATCCTGCGACAACTCGAGCATGATTTCGTCAATATTGCTCGTCGCATGGATCTTGTTGGTGACCGCCTGGAGATTCTTGAAAAATGCCAGGCGCGTGTTGACATCGCTGACGCTGACATTTTCCTGAACGGATGCTTGTACCGTGCTCACTATTAACTCCTGTCGTATCCCCGCTACAGCCTGGTCCGTACCGTTCCTGCCTTATCGGCAGACACAGCCTTCGTTATCATACCTCAGCGATGCTCATCGCAACGCGCGCAATGCCTGTGACTGACCGACTGCAAGGGCTTGTTTTCCGCATACCAGCTATTTCGATTCGAATACCGTGACACCACCCCACGCCTCACCGGGAGGATGCTTGCGGTAATGTTCGATCCGCTTGGCGTAAAGCTGGTAAAGGAAAGTCGGTGACGATGCCAGTTTCGACAAATTGAGCAGATCGAGTTCTGCCTGATCCCAGTCCTGGGCGCGATAGTGGCGTAGTGCCTGATTCCAGAGCTTGAGTTCCTCGAGTTGCTCGGCAGGTACCTGCCCCACGATACCGAGTGGCTCATAGATCCCCACCGGCTCCGCCTTGCCCTTGACGCGCACACGATCGATCTCGCGAAACACAAAGGCATCCCTCAATTGCGCATGGGTGTTGTCACCGACCAGGATGTCGACCCCATATTGTTTAGTAATTCCTTCAAGACGCGAACCAAGATTCACCGCGTCGCCCATCACCGTGTAGGACTGACGTACCGGAGATCCCATGTCGCCGACCGTCATGATGCCCGTATTCACACCAATACCGATTTTCAGTGCTGGCCAGCCCTTCTTGGCCAGTGCCTTGTTGAGCTCAGGCAAGGCCTGTTGCATCTCGAGCGCGGTGAGTACGGCATGTTTCGCATGTTCCGCATCTTCGACCGGCGCACCCCAGAATGCCATGATCGCATCACCGATGTACTTGTCGAGTGTTCCACGATGATGACGGACAATCTGCGTCATGGCCCCAAGGTACTCATTCATCAGCGCTGCCAGCTCATCCGGCCCCAGCCCTTCAGAGATCGTCGTGAAACCACGCACATCGGAAAACAGTACCGTCAAATCGGCCTTGCGGCCGGCCATACTGTAGTTCTCCGGGTCACGGCTCATCTCCTCAACCAGTTCGGGTGGCAGATACTGCCCGAACAGCCCCGTCATCTGACGCTTGCTGCGCGATTCGACGTAATAGCCCCACGACATATTGAGGCCGAACAGGACAAAAACCAGCGTCAGGGCCGCTGCCAGCGGTAACACGAAGTTCACATACTGCCAGCACGCCAGGTTAATGCCGACCAGCGCCACGAGAACAAATAGCGTAAAGACCGTCGCTCGCACCGGCGTGAGCCGCGGCAGAAGAAACACCATCAACACGCCTGCCACCAGCAATTGCAGGAAGTCGACCGCCATTGCGTAGGAGGGCTTGAGCTTGATCTTGCCGTCAAGCATGCCCGCGATCAGGTTCGCATGCATCTCGACCCCGGAGTATGCCTCACCGACGGGTGTCGCCCGCTGATCCTTGAGGCCCAGGGCTGTCGCACCCACCAGCGCAATACGCCCCTTGAGCTGATCGACCGGCACACGCCCTGCCAGGACATCGGCGATCGACACATAGCGGAAGCTGCCTTCGTAGCCACGGAAAGGAATCAGGGCGGCGGCATTCTCATCAACCGGCACACGCAAAGCGCCGTGCGATGCGGCGAGATCAATCCATTCCATATCCGAAGCGCCATCTTGCTCTGGAAAGCCCGGAATCACTTTGGGGAAGTCGAGATAGGCCCGGACCATCGCCAGGGCCAGAGACTCGTAGTACGCGCCCTGGTATTCGGCCAGCATCGGCACGCGGCGTACGATGCCGTCAAAATCGACAATAGGGTTGAAATGTCCGCCACCCGCAGAATTCCTCTGCAACTCAGTCAGATTTCCACCGTAACTCATCCAGTGCGTCACGGTGCCAGAGCCTGCTCCGAGCGCACCCGCCGGGAGAACCGGTGGGGGCAAAGCGCCACTGCTTGGCCCTTTCGCCTGGTTCGACAGGTAATAACCGAGGATCACCGCACGGCCATGCAAAGCATGGGCAAAGCGAGCATCGTAATCCAGCTGCGGCCGGATGCTTCGATAGGCTGCCTGGAAGCTGCCATCACTCTTGAGTTCCTTGGCAGCCAGGGCGTCGAAGCGGCGGAGACCGGAACTGTCGTCCGGCTCTGCGAACACCACGTCAAAACCCAACAAGCGAATCTGATAATGGTCAAACAGCTTGTTCACGAGCTCTGCCATTCGTGCACGATTCCATGGCCAGCGGCCAAGTTCGGCCAGCGACTTCTCATCAATATCAAGGATGACCACACGCTCATCCATATTGCGTGGCATGGTCATGCGCAGTTTCGCGTCGTAGATGATGGCATCGAGCCGGCTGACGATATCAAGCGGCTGGAGGTGCATTGAGTGAGCAAGCAATATCAGGAGTACGGCCAGCCCGACTCCGTAGCGAAACAAGTAATTTTTCAAGCCACCCTCTCCTCGACGCGCATCACTGGATCACGCTGCACTGCGATGCATCAACCTTTGAAGAAGAATTCCATCTTGACCCCTGCCAGCTCGATGATGTCATGGTCATTCAAAGGATGTGCCTGTGCATCAATTGCTATGCCGTTGACGACCGGAAAATTCGCACCTTCGACATGGGTAACGAAATAGCCGTGTGGCCGCCGCGCGATCACTGCCACCTGGACACCCGGCTTACCGAGCGTGCTGAGGGTCTTGGTCAGTTCCATTTCCTTTCCGGCATTCGCCCCGGACAGAATCTGAATCGCCCCGTACGGTAGCTCACTCGCCGCAGGCGCACCGCCAAGCGGTGGAACTGATCGGGTGACCTGAACTTCCGGCGAGCGTGAGGCCGTTGGGGACGCCCCCGCTTGCCAGCCTGTGGCCGTTTGTGTGTGGACAGAAACATCCTCCCCCTGACCATCTCCGGGGGGCGACTTGCGCATCGAGCCTGCACCCGTGTGCAAAAGTTTGGTCCGCTCGACCTCATCACTCGTCGTCTGGGTCGGTACATCATTGATGTACTTGAGACGATACTTGCCGAGTTCGATCACATCGCCATTCTGGAGAAAATGTTTCCTGACCGGTTGGCCATTGACGTGGGTTCCGTTCGTACTATTAGCATCCTCGAGAAAGGCGTCGTTGTGCACCAACACGATCACCGCATGCTCGCCACTGATCGCAAGATTGTCGATCTGGATATCGTTGTGCGGCTTGCGGCCGATCGTCGTCCGCTCCTTGATCAGCGGAATGTCCTTGAGGACCATGCCTTCCATGCTGAGTATGATCTTAGCCATCTTGATTGCCCCGTCTGACAATTACTGAGTGATTTGCTGAGTTATTTGAGCCATGCTAGCAGACGCGCGAGCCAGCTCTGGCGCTGGCCTACGGCCGGAAATTTATTCTTGATGCGGACAAGAATAACCGAAACATTATCGCGCCCGCCATTGTCGTTCGCCATGTCCACCAACTGCGTTGCCGCTAGTTCGAGGTTGGCTGCGAGCATCTGCAAGGTCGCGCCGATCTCCTCATCCTCGATCATGTCGTTGAGTCCGTCCGAACAGAGCAGGTAGATGTCACCCGGTTCAACGTCATGACAGTGAATTTCTGCCTCGACTTCCGGATCAACGCCGACGGCACGTGTCACCAGATTCTTGTTCTGCGAATGGCGCGCCTCTTCTGGCTTCAGCAGGCCGCTGTCGATCTGCTCTTGCAACAGTGAGTGATCACGCGTGATCTGCACAAACTTCTCGCTGCGCAGACGATACAAACGCGAGTCGCCGATGTGCGCAACCATCATCACATCGTCGAAAAAAGCCGCCATCACCAGCGTCGTACCCATCCCCGCATATTGCGGCTGGCTCAGCGCAGCCTGATAGACGGCACGGTTGGCACGAGCAATCTCAGTCTCCAGCGAGCCCCGCACCACGGCCTGATTTGCCTTGGCAAACTTGTGAGCAGCCGCCGTATCAATAATTTTTCCGAGCTCGCTGGCGAGCAAGGTCGTCACCATGCCGCTGGCAACTTCGCCCGCATTGTAGCCACCCATGCCATCGGCCAAAATTGCTAAACCGCGCCCAGCATCACAATAAATAGCATCCTCGTTGTGTGAGCGCACCATGCCGGTGTCGGTACGACCGACGATTTCGATGGATAGACTCAAGTCCATAGCGCTTCCCGCAACTCCCTCATTGAACTCATTGAACTCATTTGGCACTGGCAGCCGAGCGCGCTGCCTTCAATTGCTCCAGGCAGTGCCGCAGATCCTGTGCCATTTCAGCGCCTGTCTGGTAGCGCTTCTCGACGTCCTTGCAAAGCGCCTTGTCGATGATCGCCACCAGTGGCTCGGGAATTCCGCGCACATACTTGCGGATATCCGGATGCACATCATTGGCGATGCGAAACATCAGCTGCGCCATCGAATCACCTTCGAAAGGCACGCGCCCGCAGAGCAGTTGATACAACGTGACACCCAGCGAGAACAGATCAGAACGCCCGTCGATCTTCTTGCCGGAAAGCTGTTCCGGCGACATGTAACTGGGCGTGCCAAGCACCATGCCGGTTTTGGTCTTGCTTGAATCGGTGATGCGGGCGATGCCGAAGTCGGTCACCTTGACGATATCGCTCTCCGGCTCGTACATAATATTGGCCGGCTTGACATCACGATGCACCACATGATTTTCGTGCGCGTAAGACAGTGCATCAGCAACACGAGCCACGATACTCATCGCCCGCAACGGCGGCAGCAACTGACCCGGCTTGGTGTAAGCCACGAGGTCTTTACCCTTGAGGAATTCCATGGCGATATAAGCGAGATCGTGCTCCTCACCAGCGTCGTACATGGTGACGATATTCTGGTGGTTGAGACGCCCCGCCGTCTCAGCCTCGCGGAAGAAACGCGCCTTCGCCTCGATGAGTTCATCGCCTTCGAACTCCTGCGCCAAAGCCAGTGTCTTGATGGCCACCGTGCGGTTGATCTTTGGATCGCGGCCGAGATAGACGACGCCCATCGCCCCCTTGCCAAGCTCTTTTTCAATCTGGTAGCGGCCGAGCATGGGCTTCTCGACATTGCCATCAGCATCGAGCAGGCTCGCATTGCCGCGTCCACCGCTGCTGCCGCCGAGAAATACCGTCTCTGCCATCTGTCGCGCGCGGGAGAGTCGCTGTTCGAGATCACGGAACTTCGGATCGAAATCGAACATGTGGCGAAACACCGCCTCTGCCTTGTTGAACTGCCGCTTGCGTTCGAAGTCCAGCGCCAGGTTGTAGAGGTTCTCCATCAAACCCTTGTCCATCGCACACTTACGGAACTTGTCGAAAGCCATGTCGAGTTGCCCCTGCCCCTGAAAGGCCAGCGCCAGCATCCGGTTTGACTCGGACGATTCCAGTTCAGAGCGCTCCTTACCGCGCTCAGTCACGAGGAAGTGCTTGGTTGTCAGCAGCAGATGGCCAAGCAGCAGCAGCGTCGCCGGCAGCATCAGCTGCAGCCAAAGCAGTTGTGTCGTCATCAGCACAAAATGCGTCCCGAGCAGTGCCACGAGAATGGCGGCGGTCACCGCCGCGCCGCGCCCCGCACTCAAGCGCGGCAGCAGCGCTATCAGGTAGATGGCCACGAGCAAGAACAACGCCTTTTCCACCCAGAACGCCCACGGCGGTGTGACAAAGAAGTGCTCCGAAAGAATGCTCGAAACGGTGTGCGCCAGCACCAGGACATCCGGCATGGCCGGCGACACCGGCGTCGGGTGAACACTACCCACGCCGGCTGCCGTCGGGCCGATCAGCACGATCTTGTCACGGAACTTGTCATACGGAATCTTGCCACTCTGCACGTCGAAGAAAGAGTCCACCGGAAACGCTGGCCCGTCGGCGTGATCCTTGTAGAAAAAGGTCTGCATGCGACCAGACTCATCGGTGCCGATTTTGAGGCTGGCAAGACTGACCGAGCGGCCCGGCTGCACCTTGATGTCATTGACACCAAGATTCAGGCTCTTCGCCGCAATCGCCAGAGCCAGCGAGGGATACAGCTGCTCGAAGTACGCGACCAGCAGCGGCTCGCTGCGGATGCCACCATCGACATCGGGCGTCGTATTGAGATGCCCGAGCGTCGCAGCGGCCATGCCGAGTGGCTCAATCAGCGACGCATCGATATCGGAACTCTGGACCGCGCCCTCAGTGGCACCGGCACCAGCCGTTACGGCGAGCGCATTCCTGCTGATGTATTCAGGCAACGCGCCGTCCGGGCGACCACGCGGCCGCTCGAGGTGAAACAGCAACGGCAGCGCGACATTGCCGGCCCGGGCGACACTGTCCGCAAGGCGCTGGTCAGTGTTCAGCTTGCGTTCCGCCTCGCTGAGAATCTCGCCCATTTGCAGCAGTGGCGCTGGCCCGGTTGGAACCACCACGGCGGGATCTCCAGCTGTGGCTGGCGTAGCAGGCATAACAGGCGCGGCGCCGAGCTGCCCATAGAGCACCTGCAATTGCTTGATGTAAGCCAAGCCCGCATCGCGCTGCGGTTCAGAATAAAACACCGTTGTCGCTATGACTCTGGCCTTGGCCGCAGCAAGATGATCGACCATATCCGCCAGCACATCGCGCGACCACGGCCAGCGCCCGATGTTGTCGATACTGCGCTTGTCGATAGCGATCACCGCCACCCGGTCACTCGGGATACGTGACGTCGCACTGACGCCCACGTCATAGGCTTTGCGCTCCAGGCTTTGCAGCAGATCGCTGCCACCCAGAACAAATACCACGAGGCTGATCGCCAGCCCAAAAAACCAGTCACTCTTCCAGAAACCTGCTTTCCTCATCTCGCCTGCCGGCCCCTCCCGTGTGCGTGGTGCGATGCAGCTCCCATCCGTGGAAATTCGACGCAAAATTGCCAAAAAGTCCATGCAAAAACAGCAGTATGGTACAGATTGTTACAGTCAAGCCTCAAGACAGTCAAATATTTTCTGATGCTACTGTCAGATTTGCCACGTCGATTGGCGTTGGGTCAAAGGATGCGTTGATCCTGGGTCATCGCTTGCCGGCGCGCCAGACTCAGACCCACAAACACCACCAGTGCGGCACCGACCACCCCGGCCAGATTATGCAAAATGGGCCAGCCCTCCAAGAATGGCGCGACTGCTGCATCGCCAACGATCATTTCACCCGCGACATAGCCGAGCAGCCCAGCGCCGAGCGTCACCACAATCGGAAAGCGCTCCATAAACTTCAGCACCAGATGACTCGACCAGATAATCAGGGGAATGCTGACTGCAAGTCCGAACACCAGCAGAAACAAGCTGCCGCGTGCGGCACCCGCCACGCCGACCACGTTGTCGAGGCTCATCACCGCATCGGCCACCACGATGGTACGCACCGCACCGGCCAGACTGGACGATGCGCTAATGTCATGATCCTTACCGACCTCAGGTGTCAGCAGCTTGATACCGATCCAAAGCAGCAACAGCCCACCCACCAGTCTGAGGCCGGGATAGCTGAGCACACTGGCAGCGAAAGCTGTCAGCAGCACGCGCAGGCCGACGGCAGCCACCACGCCATACAACACGCCGCGCCGCCGCTGCTCCGCCGGCAGATTACGGCTCGCCAACGCAATCACCACAGCGTTATCACCAGAGAGCACCAGATCGATGGCGATGATCTGCATCACCGCGATCCAGAAATCGGCAGAGGAGAAATCCATCAATAAATTCCAGGAGGAATCGCAGAATATTACGAAATATCGCGAAACATCTCAGTCAACGAAAAAAGCCGCGCCGGTGACCCGGCGCGGCTTTCAGTGCGCAGCGTGCAGCGCCCTTACAGACTACTTGAGCAATGCCTTCAGCATCTTGCCCATTTCCGAGGGGTTGCGCGTGACCTTGAAACCGCACTCTTCCATGACAGCGAGCTTGGCATCAGCAGTGTCGGCACCACCGGAAATCAGCGCACCCGCATGGCCCATGCGCTTGCCCGGAGGAGCGGTGACACCGGCGATGAAGCCAACGATCGGCTTCTTCATATTGTCGCGGCACCACAGTGCGGCTTCCGCCTCATCGGGACCACCGATTTCACCGATCATGATGACCGCATCGGTATCCGGATCATCATTAAACATGCGCATGATGTCGATGTGCTTGAGACCGTTGATCGGGTCGCCCCCGATGCCGACGGCGGAAGACTGGCCGAGACCGATTTCGGTCAGCTGAGCCACGGCTTCATAGGTCAGCGTGCCGGAGCGCGAGACTACACCGATGCGGCCCTTGCGATGGATGTGACCGGGCATGATGCCGATCTTGATTTCGTC